>NZ_JBNPYB010000014.1:0-195504 GCF_050432985.1 Pantoea sp. AN62
ACAAAGGCTGGGATGCCAGAAAGCGTGCGTATTGCTTGAAAATCCAGCCAGCTACAGGGTCGTTCGCAAGAAATCTTATTTATTCAACAAAGCCGATCAATTCCTCAAAAGCCTAACTCGCACTGCCAAACTTCCCTTTCATTTCACGATTCAGGCGGCTTTTGCCCCAGTCCAGTGAACCAGCTCATGCAGACCGGTGGCGTGAAAATTGGCCGCATCAGAAAAAAGGTAACGCTCCGGCAACCATGTAAACATCCCGTAAAACCCGGCCACCTGATTTTAGATATCTTTCCTTAACGTGTCGTGATGTTCGCGAAGTCAGCTCCTGGCACGAGGCGGACTGACATACAGGCCAATATCCATGAGGAGCGGAAGTTATTTCTCTGCTTACCTAAACGACATAATGCAGTGTAACTATCAGATCATGCTAAAGTATTAGCAAAATACAGGCGTTCTAAAATAAATCCTCTTATCCAGAAGCCATTTTTATAATGAAAACATTTACTAAAAAAGTTAGCGTTTTTCACTTCAGTCCTTTTCGTTATCTGTTTGCTGCTCGCCTTCTTACCGTTTTGGGCAATGGTATTGCACCGATTGCATTAGCGTTCGCAGTGCTTGATATTGGCGGATCGGTATCTGATTTAGGCCTCGTTGTTGCGTCCCGCTCCATTTTTAACGTTTTATTCTTGTTGATCGGGGGCGTATTAGCGGACCGCTACTCTCGTAACCAGGTATTGGTATCCTCTTCTGTTATTGCGGCAGTTTCACAAGCTATTGTCGCATGGTCTGTGTTGGACGGATCAGCAACTGTGATGAGTCTGGCATTACCTGGAGCTTTGAATGGAGCAGCAGCTGGCATCGCGTTACCTGCCTCCTCCGCGCTGGTCCCCCAAACTGTTCCAGTGCAGAATTTGCGAGCAGCGAATGCATTAATTCAGCTTGGTATTTATGGCGGTACGATTATCGGCACTTCGCTTGGTGGGATCCTAATCAGTTCTGTCGGACCCGGTTGGGGACTGGCAATTGATGCGATTGGTTTCGCAGCCTCTGCACCGCTTTATTTCTTAATTCGTATTACATCAATCAAAGCATGCCCACCATCAGGTAATATCCTGCAGGACTTAAAAGAAGGATGGGAAGAATTCACAAGCCGAGCCTGGGTATGGGCAATTGTGGTCCAATTCACCATTATCAATGCAGCATTTAGTGGCGTAATGATGGTACTTGGCCCTGTGATTGCTGATGCTTCTTTTGGGCGAGCTAATTGGGGAATTATGGTTGCTGCGCAAAGCGTTGGCCTTATGACAGGTTCGTTCTTCGCCCTAAGATGGCGTCCACGACGCGATCTTTTTATTGGTGCAATGCTAGTAGCACTATGCTCAGTGCCAATTTTTATGCTTAGTCAACCTGCTTCTGCAGCGTGGCTTATTGCAGCTTTTTTTATTGCTGGCGTAACGTTCGGTCTATTCGGAGTCTCCTGGGCTCATTCATTACAAACTCATATTCCTCAGGAAAAATTGGCTCGCGTGTACGCCTATGACGCTGTAGGTTCGTTTGTGGCCATTCCCTTAGGTGAACTGGTCGCTGGGCCGCTGGCAATTCATTATGGCAGGAGTAATGTGCTTCTGGTTTCAGCGATAGCAGTAGTCATAGCAACTTTAGGAACCTGCCTGGTCCCTGGGATTAGACAGCTCGACAATTTTTCACAGGTGAATTCGAAAAAAGCCACCAGCTCCTCATGACAATATTCAAAAAATTACAAAATATGAAATGTAAATTATTGCTTGAGACTATATAAAACGATGAAACATTCCCAAGGGATTAGTATTCCCTGGACGCTTAAATCTCCGTTTTTGGCACACAGCGGTTGAGCTATCGAATCGGAAGGTCCGCTGTGAGCGAAAAGCGGACGTAAGTTGTACTCACGTTTTCGATTATGCCATCTTATTCATCTCGTATCGTTCAAAAAATGCGGCAACACTTTTGATAATCAAGCTATGTAATGACACATTTAAGGAATCATTATGCCTGGAATAACGCTCACATTGTCTGGTTGCAAAGATCAAAAATTAACCAAAAAGTGTGTACTTTTAGCTACTCAAATCACATGCGAGATATTGAAGAAAAACAGCTTCGAAACCATGGTCATAGTAAGACATGTGGACGATGATGACTGGTTTATTGATGGCAAGAGTCTGGCTGAATGGGGAAAAAATTCGTTCAGACTTGAAGTTACTGTCGTGGATGAAACCTGTAGCAAAGATCAGAAAGCAGCGTATCAAAAAGCAATTTACAACGCTATGGAACAAGCTATTGGTAACCTACATCCTCAGTCAAATGTGCATGTTATTGATTGTAAAGCTGCTTCATATGGATACACAGGGATAACGCAAGAATACAGATATCAGCATAAAGATGAGTTTTACTAACCAAAATTTCTTTTCTATCACCGTCAATGTGGCGCATTTTGATTGTGGACTTAAGGCGCTAACGTCCGCTTCTGGCACAGAGCAGACCGTCAGAGCTCTTTGACCACCATCTCGCTTCGAGCCGACTTTTAGATGCTTGTTCTGAACACCCGTCTTTTGCAGAGAACCTCGTGGCACGATCAGCGATGAAGCGAAGTTTTAAACCTGTTTTACGTAACGAGCAACTATTGGCGGTCATTCTGGTGGTCTTGACAGAAAGATAACTCATCTTTATCTTTCTTATCAGACAGTTACTGGCAAAGGCGAGTCCAGTCTGAGCAGCCATATTTAAGCAGCCCGCTCAGGGAAACCTGAGCGGACTTTTTGCTGTTACTGCCACTTAGCCTTTGGCAAAGTTCGCCTGGATACGCTGTTGCAGATAATCTTCAGCACTGATCGCCGGATACTTCGCCTGCGGGCCGAGGATCTCAACGTCTTTATTCGCCTGACAGAAGAAAGCCAGGCTGTAGCGCGCGCCCTGATATTCCCCCGGTAGCGGGCTTCTTACCCGATGGAAGTTTGACGGCAACTGGTCGTCACTCCAGCGCATCAGCATGTCGCCAATATTGCAGGTGATCACCTCTTCACGTGGTTCAATGCTGGTCCACTGCTGACTTTCGCGATCTTTGCCGGGACAGACCTGCAGGCCGCCCTGGCCGGGGCGCTGGAACAGCAGCGTCAGGCAGTCGAAATCGGTATGCGCACCGGCGCGCCACATCCCCTGCTCCGACTGTTCGGTGGCATAGTAGTGCAACATTCGCAGCGTGCTCTGGTAGGTATTCCGATCGGGATTGTGCGCCTGCTCGAAGAAGTGCTCAGGAAAACCCAGCTTAAGCGCAAAGCAGGAGAGCAACTTCATCCCCAGCTGCCAGCATTGCGACTCAAAGCTCAGCATGGTTTGCTTAAAGGCGGGCAGCTCCTGCTCTGTCGGCCACAGCGAATCCATTAACGGACGGGTAATCTGATAGGACTCTTTCTGGTCCGGGGTTTTGGTCGAGGGACGGACCTGCGACTTATTTTCCCAGCCGGCGTTGCGCGCCAGCGGATAGCGGGCTTTGACCGCTTCCGGCAGCGAGAAAAAATCCTCCGTCATGCAGAATGCCTGGCGGATATCGTCGAGGGCAATGCCGTGATTGCTGACCTGAAAGAAACCGATCTCTACCGCTGCCTGCCACAGTTCATCGGCAATCTCATGTTTACGCTGTTCGAAATCTGACAGGTCGATGCAGCGCACCTCGCGGGCAAAAGTCTCTTCACCCATTGCGCCCATTGCCGCTTCTTTCTCCAGTTCCTGCAGTGCATAACCTTGTGTCCGGGTTGATTGTGTCATGGTATTTTTCCTATACAGAAGAGGGTTAACCGGCGGCACGCTGTTGCAGCGTCCGGACGGCTGACATTGCCTGATGGCGCATGGCATCCAGATCGAGACCAGGAATGTGATCGTTTTCGACAATCACCCGGCCATTGATCATCAGCGCCTTTAACGAAGCCCGACCGCCGCAGGCCACCGGCCCAATTGCCATGTCATGCAGGCCGAAATAGCGCGGATCGTCCAGCCGGTACACGGCGATATCGGCCAGCATCCCGACCTGCACGGTGCCGCTCTGCGGCAGACCGAGGATCTGCGCCCCGCCGGCGCTGCCCCAGCGCACCACATCTTCAATGGTTGCCGCATCGCCACCGCCTTCAAAAGTTCCACCGTCATAGCGTGGCGTGGCGAACATGCCTTTTCTGGCACGCTGCAACAGCCACGCCGCATGCGCTTCACTCTGCATATCGGCTGCCTCGTTCGATGCCGCGCCGTCCACGCCCAGGGAAACCGGCACGCCCGCCTGCTCCAGCGCCAGCAGATCGGCAATGCCGCTGCCCAGTCGTCCGTTACTTTGCGGGCAGTGCGCAATACCGGTCCGGCTGTCACCCAGCAGCGTGATCTCCTGCGGCAACAGCTTCACCAGATGGGCAAACCAGACGTCATTACCCAGCCAGTCGTGTTCAGCACAAAACTGCACCGGCGTCATGTTGAAGCGGTCGCGCGCCGCATCCAGATAATCCACCGTTTCCGACAGGTGACTGTGCAACCGGATACCCAACTGACGCGCCAGCCTGGCCATTTCGCGCAGCTGCGCGCCCGGCGCTGAGTGCAGCAGCGTGGTCGGAGCCATCACCACCCGACACAGCGAGGTCGGCCGCGGATCGTGGTAGCGTCCCACCAGCCGTTCTATGTCGGCCATATAGTGATCAAAATTCTCCGGGCGCAGCGCCTGCGGTAAATCCTGCTCAATCGTCCGCCCCTGAGTCGCACCACCCCGACACAGCACAATCCGCATGCCCAGCGCCTCGCCTTCACTGAACAAAATGTCGGAAGGATCAAACGGCATATCTGGCCAGTAGAGATAGTTATGATCGGCGACCGTGGCGCAGCCGGATCGCAGTAACTCGATCAGGCCGATACGAACCGCCAGCCGGAACGTCTGTTCGTCAAAGGTGGCGCGAAAACGATACGGCGTGGCGCTTAACCAGGCGGTCAGGCTTTTGTTCAGCCCCTGCGGCTCACCTTTCAGCAACGACTGAAACAGGTGGTGATGGGTATTGACCCAGGCGGGATAAACCACGCAGTCGCGGGCATCAATCAGCCGCTCGTCCGGCAACGCGGTCAGCGACCCAATGGCTTCGATCACGCCTTCGCGGATGCGAATATCGGGTCCGGCATGTCGTGCCCGCTCGCCCGGCAGGCCGGTCAGAATGGCGTGCGCGTTTTTAATCAGTAATGATTGAGATGACATCGCAACGTTCCTCACGGTTTAACCTGCATCTGCTGAACAAACTCAGTGGTATAAGCCTGTTTCCAGTCGGTATCCGCTTTAAGCAGGCTGGCTTTGACCATAAAATCGCGGGTTTTTTGCCAGCGATCCTGCGTCATGGTGCCCCAGCCGGCTGTCGCGGCATCGCCACCGTCAATCAGATGGTGCTGTTTGATCTGCGTGACGCCCCAGGCCAGCAAATCATCGGTCATTTTTGGATTCTCTTTTTTAATCAGCGCGTTGCCTGGTGCCGGATTAGTGAGATAGCTGACCCAGCCCTCCATTGAGGCACGTACAAATTTCGCCATCGCTTCGCTGCGGCTGCTGATCTGGTCCGGACGGGTAATCAGAATGCCGCCGTAGGGCGGATAGCCGTGCTCGGAAAACAGGAAGAAATTCGATTTCACCCCGGCCTTTTGCGCCTGGAAAACCTCAGAGCTGACATAAGCCTGCTGTGCCACATTCTGATCGGCGATAAACGGCTGGATATTGAAGGTATAGGGGCGCACCTGCCCATCGCTGAGCTGATACTGTGCCTTGAGCCACGGCCACCAGGTGGCTTGCCCGGAACTGGAGACCAGAATGGTTTTGTCTTTCAGGCCGTCGAGGGAGGTGACGGAGGCGTGGGTCAGCAGTCCCTGCGGATCATACTGAAACGGGGCGGCAATCGCTTTAGCCTGAAAGCCACGCTGCACCGCTTCAAGTAACTGCAGGTCATAACCGATGATCACATCGGCGCGCTTCGATAACAGCAACTGCATGCCGTTGATCTGCGGCCCGCCGGACTGAATGCTGACGTCCAGCCCGTAGCGCTGATAGATGCCGGTCGCCAGCGCCTGATAATAGCCGCCCTGCTCAGCCTGCGCGTACCAGGAGGTGAGTAAGGCAATCTTCTCTGCGGCATCGGCCGGCAGGATGAATGCGCCAGAAATCAGCGTGCTCAGCACGCAGCCAGACAGGGGAATGCGGGATCGTAACTTCATTGCTCCTCTCCTAATCGTCACCGGAGGGAGGCTGAGCAAAGGCGACTCAGCCCCCAGCCGGTTCAACATGAACCGCGAAATGGTGGCTGAGCAATGTCCCGCGCAGTTGCCTGCACTGACCGCTTCTACTCACAGTGAGTTATACAAAAAGGATGCCAGGTTAGCCGATCGGCGCGGCTTAAGGGCTGCGCGGCGATCGGCGGAGGCGGCGCTGCAACCTTTGATTCATTAAGGAGCAACCAGCACCATACTGGTGCAGCGTCAGGGCCGCTGGCGTCCGGGCGTCTGAATCTGGCTGAACAGCATTTCCAGCTGTTTGAGCATCATCGACGCCGCCAGCGACAGCTGCCTTGCCGGGGCGACGCACAGTGACAGGGTGAAGGTTTTGAGTTGCGGATCGGTCAGCGGAATAAACTGCAGTTCGTCGCTTTCCACCTCATCCATGATATCGAGCCAGCAGAGAATGCCGATGCCGATTTTCTCTTTGATCAGCGAGCGGATCATGTGGATGTTATTGGAGACCGCCACCTCGTTGATCATCTCGCCATGGATGTTGATCAGCGCCTGCACCGGTTCAGCCAGCATCAGCGGGGCAGAAGGCAGGATAAACGGATACTCACTGCACTGGTTAAACCGCACCCCGCTTTTGCTGCTGAGCGGATGGCCGGTCGGGACCACAATCCCCAGATCGATCTCGGCAAAGGCCCGCACCTGCAGTTCGCGTGACGATTGCGGGTTCAGCATCACCCCGAAATCGGCATCACCCGACATCAGCGCCTGCTGAATATCGACGTTGTTCATGGTGGTCAGGGTGAAAGAGATGTTCGGATAGTCGAGATGCACCTGTCTGAGCATTGACGAGAAAAACTGCCGGTTAATCGCGTCGATGGTGGCGATGCGCACATGGCCGCGTCGCAGTCCACGCAGGTCATCCAGTTGTTCGCAGACCCGCGAAAAATCCTTTTTCCAGTTACTGGCGGCGTGCAGCAGCAGTTCGCCCGCTGCGGTCAGCCGCAGGCCGCTGGGGTGACGCTCAAACAGCGGCATCGCCAGCTCTTTCTCAACCCGCAGGATTTGCCGATCGATCGACGACGCCGCCACGTGCAGGCTTTCAGACGCCTTGCGAAACGATCCCTGACGGGCCACTTCAGTGAAATAGAGCAGAAATCGGGAGAATGCAAACATAGGGAGTGCTCTCTTTTATGCAACGGGATGTGCGAATCAAAGCGCTGGACGCAACAGTTTTATCACAATAACGTAGATTTCATGGCAACGGGAACAATCGTTTCATCACTCAGCTGGCTGCAGTTGCGCAGCGCTGGGTGATAGCACCGCCGGTCAGGCGGCAGCGACGATGACCTGCTTTTTTATCACTGCTCTCTTTAAGCACAGACGGTAAATAATGATGAAAGAGTCCGGACTTATTCCAGTCACGATCAGCGCTGTCCATATTAATGGTGTCGGCAATCTTTCATTACAGCTTATTGCCCGGCACGGTGGTTTATTACCGGCTTATTTACCTGGCGCGCACATTGACGTTTTCATTCCGCAAATCGGCCGCGTCAGTATTCACTTTGCAGCGAAAACCACGGCGGTGAATATTACGAGATCTGCGTGAAACGGGCAGACCTCTCCAGCGGCGGATCGCATTTTATTCATCACCATTTACGGCCTGGCGATGCGCTGGAAATTTCAGCACCGCGCAATCATTTCCCGCTGCCCGAAGCGGGACGCTATCTGCTGTTTGCCGGGGGAATCGGTATTACCCCACTGTTGCCGATGGCGGAACAGCTTGCCCGACAAGGGATTGACTATGAACTGCATTATTTTATCTCGTCGCCAGAACAGGCGGCGTTTGTGCCGCGATTAACCGCACCGCGATTAGCAGACCAGGTTTATTTTCATCACAGCAGCGCAAACGATTCTCTGCGTGTGACTACGCCGCCGTGTTTATCGCAGCCCGATCCACAGACCCGGATAATAGCCTGCGGCCCGGACGGCTTTATTCAGCGTCTGCAGCACCTTATGCAGCAGCATGGCTGGCAACCGGATCAATTGATTTTTGAGCGATTCAGCAATGCAGCGCTAAATAATAGCGCCAGCGACAGCGCCTTTTATATCCAGCTCAATTCTACCGGCACCCGCTATTTAGTCAGCCCGCAGCAGACTATTGCCGAAGTCTTATTAAGCGCCCGGGTCGATATTATGCTGTCGTGCGAACAGGGAATATGTGGTTCCTGCATCACTGAGGTAATCGACGGTATTCCCGATCATCGTGACTGCGTGCTGACTGCCGAAGAGAAAGCGGAGAATACGCAGATAACCTTGTGCTGCTCCCGATCCAGAACGCCGGTTCTGGTGCTCGACCTTTAATCTCAGCGCGGAGTCTTATCATGTCTGTTTCCCGGTCCGATGCACCGCTTGCTGGCCTTGCCAGCGTTCGCCTCCCCGCCTGGCTGCTGCCGGCGGACTGGCCGCGTGAAGCCGGTGAGCCGCTGCTGGCCGATCTGCGCTTTGCGGCTGGCAAAATTGCTGCGCTGACGCCAGCCCGGCCCGATCAGAGCGACCTGTGGCCGGTGGATGGCGCACTGGCGCTGCCGGGGCTGATTGAACCGCATGCGCACCTCGATAAAACCTTCACCCTCGCCCGCAGCCGTCCGTCAAAACCGGGCCTGCTGGCCGCCATTGAAACCCTGCATCAGGATCGCCAGCACTGGACGGCGTCGGACCTTCAACAGCGTGCCGGCCGGGCTTTCGGCTGGGCGGCCGCCAACGGCGTGACCCGTTTGCGCAGCCATATCGACTGGTTTGACGATCGCCCTCCGCTGGCCTGGACGGAACTGGCTGGCATGGCACCTCCCGGCATCACGCTGGAACGGGTGGCGCTGGTGCCGCTGAGCCTGTTCGCCGATGCCGGGAGCGCTGACCGCATCGCCCGCGCGGTGGCGCAGAGCGGCGCCGGTTGCCTGCTGGGCGGCTTTATCCACTCCTCAAACTGGGACCCGGCGGCGATGACCCACCTGATGCGCAGCGCCGCCCGCTGGCAGCTGGATCTGGATTTGCATATTGATGAAGAGCTTTCGCCAGTGGCCCACGGCCTGAGCTGGCTGGCGCACTACCTGGCTGAAAACAGCTTCAGCGGCCACATCTGTTGCAGCCACGGCTGCGCGCTGGCGTCCGGCAGTGAACTGCAGGCGCAGCAGGTACTGCGGCAACTGGCTGCCCACGCCGTCACGCTGATTGCCCTGCCGATGACCAACCTGCTGTTGCAGGATGCGGTAACCGGACGCACGCCGCGTCAGCGCGGCATTACCCTGCTGAAAGAGGCGCAGACGGCAGGCGTTCCACTGCTGATCGGCTGTGACAACGTTCAGGATGCCTTTTGTCCGGCAGGCAGTTATGACCCGCTGGATACCCTGAGCTGCGCGCTGTTCGCTTTGCAGCTGAACAACGTTTTTGACCAGCATTCGCGGCTGATTTGTGATGCCGCCGCCCTGACCGGCGCGCACTCAGCCCCACCGCCGCTGTCACCGGGCAGCGACGCTACGCTGGTGCTGTTCCCGGGCAGCGACAGCGCCAGCTGGCCGTTAAACAGCGCAGCCCGCCAGGTTATCCATCACGGCAGGCTGACCCATCAACGTATCTGGCAGCAGGAGATATCCCATGAGTCTTGAAGAGGGTGCGGGCAAACCGCTCGCCCACTATGCCGCCTGGCGTCGGGCCGGTGATTTTGTCTTTCTCTCCGGCATCATTCCGGTTAATCCGCAGAGCGGCACTATCGTGCGCGGCTTTAAGGATATCCCGGTTGAAGTCCGTCAGTTAGTTGGCGAAACCGGCGAGTTCTCGACCGACGCCAGACAGGGGCCGATCCTCGCGCAGAGCTGGTATGTGCTGGAAAGCATTCGCCACACCGTGCAACAGGCGGGCGGACAGATGAGCGATGTGATCAAGCTGGTGCAGTACTTCCGCAATCTCGATCACTTTCCCTGCTACAGCCGGGTCAGAAAGCTGTTTTATGACGGACAACCGCCGGTTTCAACCGTGGTGCAGGTCAGTGAAATGCTGCCGAGCGCCGAGGTGCTGATTGAAGTGGAAGCCACCGCCTGGTTACCGCTAACCCCCTAATCTCCGACTACGAGGCACAGCATGATTAACGGTTATATTCCTGCAGCGCGTTTTCTGCCTTTTCTGAGCTGGACGGCCATCGCGGCTCTGCCCGACAAAGCCAACACGGTGATTGTTCTGCCGACCGGCGCGATTGAGCAGCACGGTCCGCATCTGCCCTGTTCGGTCGACAGCGTGATCGCCTCCGGCGTGGCGGGCCATGCGCTGGCCAGACTGCCAAAAACCATCCCGGCTTACGCCATTCCGCCGATCACCTACGGCAAATCGGATGAACATCTGAATTTCCCCGGCACGCTGACCTTAACCGGCGACACCCTGCTGCAAACCGTGCTGGAGATCGCTGAATCGCTTTACCGCGCTGGCTTCCGCAAGCTGCTGATGATCAACGGTCACGGCGGACAGCCGCAGGTGCTGCAAATGGCGGCACGGGAAATGCGTCTGCGTCACGGCGATATGATCATCATCCCGCACGACGTGTTTCGGGTGCCGAACGTCGAAAACCAGTTCCTCAGCGCCCGGGAGCAGAAAATGGCGATGCATGCCGGTCACAGCGAAACCGCGGTGATGCTGGCGCTGGCACCGGAATGCGTCCACCCCGACCAGGCGGTGGCCAGTTATCCGCCGGAATTCCCCTGCCCGACGCTCTCCTCCGGTCGCCCGGCTGCCGCCTGGGTCTCTTACGATTTCGGACCGAGCGGCGTGATTGGCGATCCGACCGGTGCCACCGCAGAACAGGGTCACGCAATCCTTGATTCGCTGGCCGCAAGCTGGGCGCAGGCGATCACCGAAATCCACCAGATGAGCTGGCCGGTGCGCAGCGAACCCACCTGGGGAAAACAGCACTGGAGCGGTTTTGTGCAAACCGGCTTTACTCCTCCGTCTTCTTTGGCCTCTGAATAGTGGAGTAGTTACGATGAAAATTTGGCGTAAATCGACTTTCTCCCTGCTTGCTCTGATGCTGGCCGGGGTCTCTGCTTCCGGCATGGCGGAAGAGAAGTTTACCTTCCTGACTAACTGGTACGCGCAGGCGGAGCACGGTGGCTTTTATCAGGCTCAGGCTAGCGGGCTGTACAAAAAAGCCGGGCTGGATGTCAGCATCAACATGGGCGGGCCACAGGTGAACGTGATGCAGCTGATGGCGGCCGGACGCGCAGACTGTACGCTGGGTGACAACGGCCAGGCGCTGGAGACCTGGGAGGCTGGGGTGCACGCCGTCACGGTCGCTACGGTGTTTCAGCATTCACCGACGGTATTTATCAGCCATGACAAAGTCGACCAGCCTCAGCAGCTGAAAGACAAAACTTTCCTGCTGGCCACCGAGGCTTATAACTCGTTCTGGCCGTGGGCAAAAAGCGAACTCGGACTGGAGAAGGTGAAAATCCGTCCCTACACCTTCAGCGTCCAGCCTTTCCTCGCCGACCGCAATCTGGTGCAGCAGGGGTACGTCACCTCTGAACCGTTCTCGATTGAGAAAGGCGGCAAACCGTTTTACGTCTACATGCTGAGCGACTGGGGCTACCCGCCGTATGGCAACTCGATTATCTGCATGGCCGACACGGTTAAACAACGCCCGGCTGCGGTAGCCGCCTTCGTTAAAGCCTCCATGCAGGGCTGGAAAGCTTATCTGCAGGACCCGACCGCCGGCAATGCATTGATCGCCAGAGATAACCCGCAGATGACCGCCGACCAGATCGCTTTTGGTATCGCGCAGATGAAGAAGTATCAGCTGGTGACGGGCGGCGACGCACAAACCGGCGGTATCGGCATCATCACGGAATCGCGGCTGAAAAAGAGCTGGGACATGCTGGTTAAAAACAAGCTGATCGACGCGGAGAAAGTGCCGTTCGGCCAAACCTATACCCTCGATATGATTAAAGACGCGAAGGTTATGCCATGAATACTGTCCCCAACCTCACCGTGATGCGCGACGTTCGCGCAGCCTCGCCGCAGGCAGAGCCGGCGATCGAAGTGCTGTCGGCAGAGAAGATTTACAGCAACGGCACCCGCGCCCTGCTGCCGGTCAATCTCACCATTCATCAGGGCGAATTTGTCACCCTGCTCGGTCCGTCGGGCTGTGGCAAAAGCACCCTGCTGAAAATGGTCGCCGGGCTGACCGAGCCCAGCGACGGCAAACTGGTGTTATGGCGTCGTGACAGCCGGGAAAGCGCCCAGGTCCCGCTCTCCTTCGTGTTCCAGGAAGCGACGCTGATGCCCTGGAGCACGGTGCAAAACAACGTCCGTCTGCCGCTGGATCTGGCGGGCGTGCCGCGGGCCGAAGCCAATACCCGCGTTGCCGAGGCGCTGGAACTGGTCGGGCTGGGTAAATTTGCCCGGGTCCTGCCGCGTGAACTCTCCGGTGGCATGCAGATGCGGGTCTCGATTGCCCGTGGGCTGGTGACGCGCCCGAAACTGCTGCTGATGGATGAACCCTTTGGCGCGCTCGACGAAATCACCCGCAATAAACTCGACAGCGACCTGCTGCGGCTGTGGCGTGAACAGGGCCTGACGGTGGTGTTCGTGACTCACTCAATTCACGAAGCGGTTTTTCTGTCGCAGCGGGTGATCATGATGGCTGCCCGGCCGGGCCGGGTGGTGGAAGATATCGCCATCAATGAGCCGTTCCCGCGCAGCGAAGATTTCCGCGTCAGTCCGGCCTTTTCACGTTATGCGAAGCAACTGCAGGATAGCCTGCTGCAAGCCAGCCAATCGGGAATGGAGTAATACCATGCAGACGCAAAAATCTTCTCCGTGGATGGCTAATCCCGGCTTTCGTAAAGTGTTTTATCCCACCGTTGTGGCGGTGGTCGTGGTGCTGCTGTGGCAGGGATGGGTGAGCTATTTCAATATCCCGCAGTTTCTGGTGCCGTCACCGCTGGTGATGCTGCAAAGCCTGTGGACCCACTTCGGCTCGCTGATGATGGCGCTGCTGTTCACCCTGAAAATCACCCTGATCTCGTTTTTACTCTCGATCATCATCGGTGCCGCCGTGGCTTTCGTGCTGGTGCAGAATCGCTTTGTCGAAACCGCCCTGTTTCCCTACATCGTCTTTCTGCAGGTGACGCCGATCGTCGCCATCGCGCCGCTGATTATTATCTGGGTCAAAGACACCACCCTGTCGCTGGTGGTCTGTTCAACGCTGATGGCGGTGTTCCCGATTATTTCCAACACCACCCAGGGATTACGCAGCGTCTCGCCGGGGCTGCTGAGCTACTTCAGGCTGAGCCGCGCCAGTCGTCTGCAGGTGCTGATTCGTCTGCGCATTCCGTCCGCGCTGCCCTACTTTTTTGGTGCGCTACGAATTTCCAGCGGGCTGTCGCTGATCGGAGCGGTGGTTGCCGAGTTCGTGGCGGGCACCGGCGGAAATAATACCGGGCTGGCCTACCAGATCCTGCAAGCGGGCTATCAGCTGGACATTCCGCTGATGTTTGCGGCGCTGCTGCTGATCTCCCTCGCCGGTATTGCGCTGTTTGGCATGATGTCGTGGATTTCCCGTCGCGCCCTCTCCGCCTGGCATGAAAGCGAAGCGGTTCAGTCTCATTAACTCCCTATTTTCAGGCAGGAAAATTATGCACAGCGAACACCGTCAGCACGCGCTTGCCCTGATACAGCAGGCGCTTCCCGATCTCGACTGGACTTTGCAGGCCGCCAGAGTTAAACGCCTGTCACGTGATTTTCACTGGTTCAGCCCGCTACTGAAACGGCAACTGGAAGATAAACAGGCCGATGCGGTGGTCAGACCGCGCAGTGAAGAGGAGCTGAGCCTGCTGGTCAAAGCCTGCGTCCGCCATCAGCTACCGCTGATCCTGCGCGGCGGAGCAACCGGTAACTATGGTCAGCTGGTGCCGCTGGCGGGCGGCATTCTGGTCGATATGACCGGCTTTAATCAGCTGTGTGAACTCACCCCTGGCGTGGTCCGCGCGCAGGCCGGGATGCGGCTGGCGGAGATTGAAGCCCTGACCCGTCCGACCGGCTGGGAACTGCGCTGCATGCCTTCGACCTATCGCCTTGCCACGCTGGGCGGGCTGTACGGTGGCGGCTTTGGCGGCATCGGCTCAATCAACTATGGCCCGCTGGCCGCCGCCGGAAACGTACTCAGCGTGAAAGTGATGACCGTGGAAGCGGAACCGCGCATTCTGCAGGTTCCGGCACCGCAGGCGCTGCTGCTGCATCACGCTTACGGCAGTAACGGTATCGTGCTGGAGGTTGAACTGGCGCTGGCACCGGTACATGACTGGATAGAGCGGCTGGACGTGTTCGACGACTTTACCGACGCGCTGGATTACGCTAATGCCTTCGCCCGCTCACCAGGACTGGTGAAACGTCAGCTGGCGTTATTCGCCGCGCCGATCCCCGGCTACTTCACCCATCTCAGCGGCCATTATCAGGCGGATCAGCATGCGGTGATCAGCGTGATTGGGCAGGAAAGTGACGGGTTAGCGGCGGGCCTGCTGGAAAAATATCGCGGAAAGAGTGCGCTGCGGCAGTCTGCCAGCGCCGCTCGCGATGCGAATGCGTCACTGATGGAATATTGCTGGAACCACACTACCCTGCACGCGCTGAAAGTTGACAATACTCTGACCTATTTACAGACCGCGTTTAACCCGGCCTGTTATCGCCAGCAGATTATCGACATGGCCGCTCTGCTGGGTGATGAGGTGATGTCGCACATTGAGTTTCTGCGTGACGCTGACGGCAATCTGACCGCCAGCGGCCTGCAACTGGTGCGCTACAGCAGTGACGCGCGACTGAACGAGATCATGAACGCTTTTCGCGCCAACGGCGTCCGGATCAATAATCCGCATGTTTATCAGATTGAAGAAGGCAAACAGGGAGAGATCAAACCGGCGGTGGTCTCGGTTAAACAGTGTCTGGACCCGGATGGATTACTCAATCCCGGCAAACTCAAAGGCTGGGAACTGCGCGATACGCTGGTGCTGGATGACGATCCGCTGGCGTTGCGCCGCCCTTCACCCTGAGCGCGCCCTGATCAGCCGGCTGCAACGGCATCGCTGTCATCGCTGATATAAAAAACCCGCTTATCACTAAGCGGGTTTTTGCCTTTCAGTGGTTAATCGCAAGCCATCAGAGCTCGAACCGATCCAGGTTCATCACTTTGGTCCAGGCAGCGACGAAGTCCTTGACGAACTTCTCTTTGGCATCGCTGCTGGCATAGACTTCTGCCGACGCGCGTAACACCGCATTGGAGCCGAATACCAGGTCAGCGCGGGTGGCGGTAAAGCGGACTTCACCGGTCAGGCGATCGCGTCCTTCGAACTGCTCGCTGGAGCCATCAATGGCTTTCCATTCAATGCGCATATCCAGCAGGTTGATGAAGAAATCGGTGTTCAGTTCACCGACGCTGCGGCTGAAGACGCCGTGCTGGCTGCCGTCATAGTTGGTTCCCAGCGCGCGCATCCCGCCAATCAGTACCGTTAATTCCGGCACCGTCAGCGTCAGCTGCTGTGCTTTATCAATCAGCAGGTGCTCGGTGGTGGTTTTGCCGTATCCGCGACCGTAGTTACGGAAACCGTCAGCGCGAGGTTTCAGCAACTCAAACGATTCGATATCGGTCTGATCCTGACGCGCATCGACCCGGCCCGGGATAAAGGGCACCTCAATCTCAACGCCGGCCGCTTTCGCCGCCTGCTCAATCCCAACCACTCCGGCCAGCACAATGACATCGGCCAGCGAGACTTTATTGAATTCCCGCTGCAGCGCTTCCAGCTTCGGCAATACCCGGGCCGCATTGGCGTTAACGTCCCACTCGCGTTGCGGCAGCAGCGCCAGGCGCGCGCCGTTGGCACCGCCGCGTTTGTCACCGCCACGGAAGGTTGAGGCTGACGCCCAGGCAACCGAGGTCAGTTCACTGACGCTCAGGCCAGCGGCCGCAATCTTCTCTTTCAGCTGCGCGATGTCGGCGCCGGTCGGATGATAAACCGGTGTCGGCAGCGGGTCCTGCCAGATCAGATCTTCTTTCGGCACTTCCGGACCGATATAACGCGCTTTTGGCCCCATATCACGGTGCGTCAACTTGTACCAGGCGCGGGCAAAAGCTTCATTGAAGGCCTGCGGATCGTTGTAAAAACGACGCGATATTTTCTCGAATTCCGGATCGAAACGCAGGGTCAGATCGGTGACCAGCATGGTCGGCTTACGTTTCTTCGTCTGGTCAAACGCATCAGGAATGATCTCTGGCGCGTCGATCGCTTCAAACTGGATGGCACCGGCCGGGCTGCGGGTCTGCACCCACTCATATTTGAACAGGTTCTCGAAGAAGTAGTTGCTCCACTGGGTCGGCGTCTGCGACCAGATCACTTCCAGACCCGAGGTAATCGCATCGGCACCCACGCCGGTGCCGTGGCTGCTTGCCCAGCCCAGACCCTGTGCTTCAATCGGTGCGGTTTCCGGATCAACGCCAACGTGCTCGGCCGAACCGGCACCGTGGGTTTTGCCCAGCGTATGGCCACCAGCGATCAGGGCAACGATCTCTTCATCGTTCATTCCCATATTGCCGAAGGTCGCACGAATGGCCGGAGCGGCTGACGCCGGATCGCCGCTGTGTTCCGGGCCTTCAGGGTTAACGTAGATCAGCCCCATTTCGGTCGCGCCGAGCGGTGACTGTGCCAGCGATTCCGGATGACGGTGTTCCAGCCAGGTGCTTTCATCGCCCCAGTTGACGTCCATATCCGGTTCCCAGACATCTTCACGTCCGGCACCAAAACCAAAGGTGCGGAAGCCGGAATTTTCCAGCGCCACGTTACCCGCCAGGATATACAGGTCGGCCCAGGAAATTTTCTGACCGTACTTCTGCTTCACCGGCCACAGCAGACGGCGCGCTTTATCCAGGCTGACGTTATCGGGCCACGAGTTTAACGGAGCGAAGCGCTGCTGGCCGCGGCCTGAACCACCGCGACCGTCTACTGCGCGATAGGTACCGGCGCTGTGCCAGGCCATACGGATGAAGAGACCGATGTAGCTGCCCCAGTCGGCAGGCCACCAGGCTTGTGACTCAGTGAGCAAGGCTTTGAGATCGGCTTTTAGCGCAGCGTAGTCTAATTTGGCAAATTCTTTACGGTAGTCGAACGACTCGCCCAATGGGTTAGAGCGGGATGAGTGCTGGTTCAGCAGGTCGACACGCAGCTGGTTAGGCCACCAGTCACGGTTGGACGTGCCGCCGCCTGATGTCTGATTGGCCTTTCCTGCATGAAAAGGACATTTACCTGCCGCTGCTTCGCGATCGGCTTCGACAATAGGCTTTGCATCTTTTGCATCTTCATCAACAGAATTGCTCATGGTCACACCTCTTTTATGTATTCTCAGCGCTACTCTATAGTGGCTTTTGAAAAAGGCACACCTGTCTCATCCTATACCTTTGATAGCCTGCCCCTTTGAATATGCTTAGCTGAAAAAGGTTTTAACGATTAAAAAGAACCGCGCCGGTCAGTTCAGGCGAAGCGGTTAAAAATACCATTACCCTTGCCGCCAGGGATCGCGTCTGCCAAATAATAATCAGCAGCGTGACGGCGATCATGATTGGCAAAAGTGGCGCTATCACCTGCTGATTCAGGCTGAAATGCCGGGCCAGCACCTGCGGTGTTGAAATCAGATCAGGGATAAAAGAGGATGCGGAGAGCGGCAGGGATCACAACAGAATGAGATGAACAGCGCCTTATCACTAAGGCGCTGGGTCGGGAACGGTATTAACGCCAGCCGAGTTCCGGCGCGACATACTTCAGTATCGCCTCAATCACATGCGCGTTATACGCCACCCCAAGCTGGTTCGGCACGGTCAGCAGCAGCGTATCGGCTTCAGCAATCGCTTCATCCTGCGCCAGTTGCTTAATTAACTGCTCCGGTTCAGCGGCATAGCTGCGGCCAAAGATGGCGCGGGTTTTTTCGTCGAGGAATCCCACCGAATCCTGGTCGCTACCGCTGCGGCCGAAGTAGGCGCGGTCCATGTCATTGACCAGCGCAAAAATGCTGCGGCTGACCGAAACCCGTGGCTCTCGCTGATGGCCGGCGGCTTTCCACGCTTCACGGTAGGCACGGATCTGCTTCGCCTGCTGGATGTGGAACGGTTCGCCGGTTTCATCATCTTTCAGGGTCGAACTTTGCAGGTTCATGCCCATTTTTGCTGCCCACTCTGCAGTGGCGTTGGAGCCGGAGCCCCACCAGATGCGGTCACGCAGCCCTTCAGACAGCGGTTCAAGGCGCAGCAGGCCCGGCGGATTCGGGAACATCGGCTGCGGATTCGGTTTGGCAAAGCCTTCACCGCGCAGCACTTCCAGAAACTCTTCGGTATGACGACGCCCCATATCAGCGTCGGTCTCGCCCGCTTTTGGCTCAAAGCCAAAATAGCGCCAGCCATCCACCACCTGCTCAGGCGAGCCACGGCTCAGGCCGAGCTGCAAACGGCCGTTGGAAATCAGGTCGGCTGAACCGGCATCTTCCACCATATAGAGCGGGTTTTCATAGCGCATGTCGATCACGCCGGTACCGATTTCAATATTTTTGGTACGGGCACCGACCGCCGCCAGCAGCGGGAACGGCGAACTCAGCTGGCGGGCAAAATGGTGCACGCGAAAGTAAGCTCCGTCTGCGCCCAGCTCTTCGGCTGCAACCGCCAGGTCAATCGACTGCAGTAACACATCCTGCGCCGAACGGGTGGCTGACTGTGAAGAGGGCGTCCAGTGACCGAAGGATAAAAAGCCAATCTTTTTCATCTGTTACTTCTCCTGGCGGGCAAAAGTGGCCCACACATGCTAAGGCGGTTTTCGATAGGCAAAGGTTACGCCGTCGTCGTCACCACTGATAGTCAATATCTTTCAGCGCCATATTCAGGATTTTCGACATAGCTAAGAAAAATAACGTCTTTGTCTTTGCGCAGCGTTTATTTCACTGTGGCTCTCTGTTCCTCTTCTGCCAGGTCGATCATGCAAAAAAGCCGTGCCGCTTACCTTCATCCGCAGTAGCGCGCCCTGCTGCAACAGCTCTCGCGCAGCTGGTTATGGCGCACTGAACTGCCCACCTGGCTGCTGATCGTCGCGGTCTATGGCGGCTGGTTCGGCACGCTGCTCGGCTGGCAGATCCTCGGACGGCTGCCCGCTACCCTGCTGCTGACTGGCTTCACCGCCTGGTATATGTCGCTGCAGCATGAGCTGATCCACGGCCATCCGACGCGCTGGCCGCGGATCAATCAGCTGTTCGGCATCCTGCCGCTGGCGGTGTGGTTTCCGTTTGGCCTCTACCGCGATTCTCATCTGGCCCATCACCGCAATCACACCCTGACCGAACCGGATGACGATCCGGAAAGTTACTACCTGTCCGCCGCACGCTGGGCGCAGCTGTCGCCGTGGCAGCAGCAGCTGATCCACCTGCGTAATACCTTTTTTGGCCGTCTGCTGCTGGCTCCGTTGCTGGATATCTGCGGCACTTTCAGGGCGATGTGGCAGGCGTTTCGTCACGGTGAGCGGGCCGCCATCGGCATGTGGCTGCTGCACTGGAGCCTGCTGGCGCTGCTGTTTTACGGCATGGCGCAGTGCGGCTTCTCCCCGCTGTGGTATCTGCTGGCGGTCAGCTATCCGGCGCTGGCGTTGACCAAAGTGCGCTCCTTTTATGAACATCGCGCGGCTGACGATCCGCTGGCGCGTTCGGTCAATAATGAGGCGGCGCTGCCCTGGCGGATCCTGTTCCTGAATCTGAACTACCATTCAGTGCATCACGATCTGCCCGGCGTGCCCTGGTATGGTCTGCGTCGCCTTTATCTGCGCGACCGTGAGCGCTATTACCAGCGCAATCACGGTTTCCGCGTGGCGGGCTACCGGGTCTGGCTGCGTCAATTCTGGGCGCGGCCGGTCGGGGTCAATGCCCATCCGGGGCGTTCTGAAGAGGCTCGCCATGACTGACCTGCTGGCATTACCGATGTACGACATTGAGCGCCCTGCCACTGAGGCGCTCAGCCAGGCGATAGTAACGTTACTGGCGCAGCACGGCACGGCGGCGCAGCCAGTCTGGCCCGACGATCTGCTTACCCACTGGCAGGATGATCGGCTGCTGCTGAGCCAGACCTGCGGCTATCCGCTGGTGACGCGACTGCCTGCGGTGCAGCTGGTCGGCGCGTTTCACTACAGCGCGCCAGGCTGCAGCGGACCCGATTATCGTAGCTGGCTGGTGGCGCGGGATAAGGGCGCGACGCTGAGCGATTTTCACGCGCGTCGGGCGGTGGCCAACGGCCTCGATTCACACTCCGGCTATAACGCGCTGCGCCTGGTGGCGGCCCTGTCGGGCGTGCTGTTTTCACGACTGGTGCTGAGCGGCGGGCATCGTCAGTCACTGGCGGCGGTGCGTCAGCATCAGGCGGATATTGCCGCCATTGATTGTGTCAGCTGGGCCCTGATCGCCCGGTACGCGCCAGAGGAACTACAGGGATTGCACATTATCGACGAAACACCGCCTGCGCCTGGGTTGCCACTCATCACTTCGGCCTCCACCTCGGCGCAGCAGCGCCAGACGCTGCAGTCGGTGCTGGGCGAACTGGTGACGAGTCCGGCGTGGCGTGAAGTCTGTGCGGCCAGCCTGATTAGCGGATTCAGCCCGCTGCAGCGCCAGGATTATCAGACGATAATCCGCTTTGAACAGCAGGCGGCGGCGCATGGGTGGCCCGGCTTTGAGCTGAAAGAAAGGCGGCTTCCCTGCCGCATCGCCCTATTTACGGGCGGCAATGATCTCATCGGCCACGTTGCGCGGTGCCTGCGCGTAGTGGCTGAACTCCATGCTGTAGGTGGCGCGCCCCTGGGTCAGCGAACGCAGGCTGGTGGAGTAGCCGAACATCTCCGACAACGGCACTTCGGCGCGAATAATCCGGCCGCCAAAATGCTCATCCATGCCCTGCACCGCGCCGCGCCGTGACGACAGATCGCCCATAATCCCGCCGGCGTACTCTTCCGGCGTCTCCACTTCCACTTTCATTACCGGCTCCAGAATCGCCGGATCGGCCAGTTTTGCCGCCGCACGGAAACCGAGAATCGCTGCCATGCGGAACGCCATCTCCGAGGAATCGACCTCATGATAGGAGCCAAACGTCAGGGTCGCTTTGATATCGACAATCGGATAGCCCGCCAGCACGCCGCTGTTCAGCGCTTCGCGGACCCCTTTCTCCACTGACGGGATATATTCGCGCGGCACCACCCCGCCTTTGGTGGCATCCTCAAAGACAAACCCGCTGCCCGCCGCACCCGGTTGCAGGCTCAGCACCACATGGCCGTACTGCCCTTTGCCGCCCGACTGGCGCACAAACTTGCCTTCAACATCCTGCACCGCCTTGCGCAGCGTCTCACGGTAGGTAACCTGCGGCCGCCCGATATTGGCCTCTACGCCAAATTCACGTTTCAGACGATCGACGATAATCTCCAGATGCAGTTCGCCCATACCGGAGATAATCGACTGGCCTGACTCCTCGTCGGTGTGCAGCCGGAACGACGGATCTTCTGCCGCCAGCCGCTGTAACGCCAGCCCCATCTTCTCCTGGTCCGCTTTGGTCTTCGGTTCTATCGACAGCGAAATCACCGGTTCAGGAAACTCCATCCGCTCCAGAGTAATAATGGCGTGCGGATCGCACAGGGTTTCGCCGGTCGTCGCCTCTTTCAGCCCGACGCAGGCGGCAATATCCCCGGCGCGTATCTCGTCGATCTCATGGCGGGCGTTGGCGTGCATCTGCACGATACGGCCAATGCGCTCCTTCTTGCCTTTGACCGCGTTAAAGACGCTGTCGCCCTTGCGCAACACGCCCGAGTAGACCCGTACAAAGGTCAGCTGCCCGACAAAGGGATCGCTCATCAGCTTAAACGCCAGCGCCGAGAACGGTTCGTCATCATCAGCGTGCCGTTCGGCGTGGTTTCCGGCCTCATCCACGCCGCTGATCGCTGGCACATCGGCCGGTGACGGCATCAGTTCGATCACCGCATCCAGCATCCGCTGTACCCCTTTATTTTTAAACGCACTGCCGCACAGCATCGGCTGGATCTGGTTGAGCAGCGTGCGCTGGCGTAAACCGGCAATCACCTGCTGCTCGCTGAGATCGCCCTGCTCCAGCCAGGCTTCGGTCAGGGTTTCATTGGCTTCCGCCGCCGCCGCGACCATTTTTTCACGCCAGCTCTGCGCTTCGGCCAGCTGATCAGACGGAATTTCACCATAGCTGAAGGTCATCCCCTGGCTCTCTTCATCCCAGTAGATGGCCTGCATGCGGATCAGATCGATCACCCCGACGAAATGCTCTTCGCGACCGATGGGAATCACAATCGGCACCGGATTGGCTTTCAGCCGTGACTGCATCATGGTGACCACGCGGAAAAAATCGGCGCCCTGCCGATCCATTTTGTTGACGAACGCCAGCCGCGGCACATGATATTTATTTGCCTGCCGCCACACCGTCTCCGACTGCGGCTGTACGCCGCCCACTGCGTCATACACCATTACCGCGCCGTCCAGCACCCGCATTGAGCGCTCGACCTCGATGGTGAAATCAACGTGGCCCGGGGTGTCGATAATATTGATGCGGTGCGGCTCAAAGCGCTTATCCATGCCCGGCCAGAAGCAACTGACCGCGGCAGAGGTGATGGTTATGCCGCGCTCCTGCTCCTGCGCCATCCAGTCGGTTGTTGCAGCGCCATCGTGCACTTCCCCCAGCTTGTGGCTCATTCCGGTATAAAACAGAATGCGCTCGGTGGTGGTGGTTTTACCGGCATCGATGTGCGCGGAGATGCCGATGTTGCGGTAACGTTCGATCGGAAGGGATCGGGGCATGATGTATCCTTAGTCAGTTTGACGGAAAGAGGTGCACACTTTTCAGGCACCCATGTCAGCAAGCTTAGACTAATGGTACGACTCCATACGAACAGATTGAGCTATAATTAACCGGATCATTCCCCTGACAGGAACGTTATGCTGAGTAATCACCCTGATACTGAACAGTTACGGTTAGAAAATGTGTTGTTTGCGCTGGGCAATCCGCTGCGGCTGGCTATTGTTGATGCGCTGGCGCGTGAAGGTGAACAGCCTTGCGGCCTGTTGCGTGGTGAGGTGGCGAAATCGACCATGACCCATCACTGGCGGGTTCTGCGTGACAGTGGCGTGATCTGGCAACGGCCGCTGGGGCGGGAAAATCTGATTTCGCTGCGCCGTGAAGATCTTGAACATCGCTTTCCAGGCTTACTCACCAGCGTGCTGACGGCTATCAGTCAGGATGCCTCACCGCACGGACCGGCTGGCAAGCCCGGCGATGACGTTTTAAGGTAACGGTTTTTACTTAAAGGGAAATTCTATGCGCATTCTGATAGCAGGTGCCGGCGCGACCGGTGGATATTTTGGCGCGCGACTGGCCCAGGCCGGCCAGGACGTGACCTTTCTGGTGCGCGAACGGCGTTACCGCCAGTTGCAGCAAAAGGGACTGGTGTTGCAGACCCCGAGCGGCACCGAAACGCTGCAGCCGCAGCTGGTGCAGGCGGCTTCTCTGCACGGTCACTATGACCTGATTATCCTGACGGTAAAAAGCTTTGCCCTCGAGCAGGTTATGCAAGATATTGCACCCGCCGTCGGCCCGCAGACGCTGATTATGCCGATCCTTAACGGCATGCGGCACATTGAAACGCTGCAACAGCGCTTTGGCCGCGAAGCGGTGATCGGCGGGTTGTGTAAAATCAACGCTACGCTGGGCGATAACGGCGAAGTGATCCAGATGACGCCGCTACATCAGCTCTATTACGGCGCGCTCGACGGTAATAACGATGCGCGCCTGCAGCGGGTCGATGCTGCACTGCGCGACAGTCAGGTTGATACCCGCTTCAGCGACAACATCATGGATGAGCTGTGGGAGAAATGGCTGCTGCTCAGCACGCTCGGCGCGGTGTGCTGTCTGGCTCGCGGCGATACTCAGCAGGTGCTGCGATCCCACGGCGGTGAAGCGCTGTTACAGGCTGTTTTTAGCGAGATCCTGACGGTAATCAGTGCTGCAGGTTATCAACCGCGCCCGGCGGTGACCGCCAAAATCTTCGAGCTGCTGAACAATCCAGCCACACCGATGACCTCCTCCATGTACCGCGATTTATGCCAGGGATTCGATATTGAAGCCGACCAGATCATCGGCGATCTGCTGCTGCGCGCCAGTCACTATGGCCTGAGCGCGCCTTTATTGAATGCGGTGTATGTCAATCTGCAGGTTTATCTGCAGAACCGTTAAGCGCCAGCGGGCCGCATCACGCCGGCCCGCCACTTTTCAGCGGCCCTGAATCCGCTGCTGCACCCCGGAAAGGCGCATCAGGCGCTGCCACGCCGCATCAATCTGATCAGGCAGTATCACTTCCGCGAAGAACCCTTTCCCGCGCGGTCCGTAGCCCTGCTCATCGTTTCGCAGCCGTTGCACCTCTCCCATCAGCAGGGAGATAAAGCGCTCCAGCGACCACATACCCTGCGGCGCGGCGCCGGTGATGCGCGGCTGGCCCGCCTCCAGCCTCAGTTGTGGAATGAAAACCGGCCAGTTGATAAAGCGGGGAGCCGCCGGCCGATCGCGCCACTGCCAGCGGAAGGTGGCGTCAGTACGCCGCTGCAGTAACGGGTCCTGAATCAGAATGACCTGCTGCGGCTGTAGGCCACGGCTATCCAGTAACCGCTGGCTGAATGCCGCATTTTCGCCGCAGTTGCGCGATTCCCCTTCCAGCAGCAGCTGCTGTTGCGGCAGATCGGCCAGCCGATGCGCGATAGCCGCCAGCATCTGCGCCTCGCTCTTTCCCTGAGTATCAAGCGGGTGAAAGCGCGGATCTGCCGCCATCGCCTGCGCTAACAGCGGCGTGGCGTGGCCGACGCCGCCACTGATCAGCAGCGGCAGACCGGAGGTTTTCGCCAGCGCCACCGCGCCCTCAATATTTGGCAGCACCGCATGGCCCGCCAGAATCAGCAGATCGGCGTCGGGGTGCTGCGGATCTGTCAGCTGATCAAGCGCCAGCCAGTTGGCGATCAGGTTGATGTCATCAATATCATGCTCAGTAAGCTGCATATTTTTCTCCTTATTGCTGAGCAGTGTAGCGCGCAGCAGCAGCGCTGCAGCCGGAAAATTTGCTACAATCGCCGCTTCATCTACTGGAGAGATCAATGACTTCCCGCTCTGTGACCCTTGATGATGTCGCTCAACTGGCTGGCGTCTCTTACCAAACCGTTTCACGGGTGCTTAATCGTTCTGAACAGGTCTCGGTCCGCACCCGGCAACGGGTCGAAGCGGCGATGCAGCAGCTCAATTACGTGCCGAACCGGGTCGCGCAACAGCTGGCGGGTAAAGCGACCCGCACCCTGGGTCTCGCCACCAGCGATCTGGCGCTGATGGCCCCGGCACAGATTGCTTCGGCGATTCAGCGGCGCGCAGCGGCTGCGGGCTATCATCTGGTGATCGCTATGCAGAGCGGCAATGACGCGGCGGCGACCATCAATGAACTGCTGGCGCAGCGGGTGGATGGATTGCTGATCAATCTGCCGCTGCAGGCGGAGGAAGCGCAGCAGATCCAGGCGCTGTGCGCTGCGAAACCGGTGCTGTTTCTGGACGTCGAGCCGCAGGCGGCCGTGGCGCAGTGTCAGTATCCGAATCATCACGGCGCGCGGGCGGCGGTAGAGCATCTGGTGGCGCTGGGACACCGGCAGATCGGCTTGCTGAACGGCCCGGAGCGGTCCGTGTCGGCGCGTCAGCGTGAAGCCGCCTGGCATCAGGCGCTGGCCGATCATCAATTGACGCCGCATTGTTCCCTGCGCGGCGACTGGAGTGCGCAATCAGGTTATCAGGCGCTACTGGCACAGTTACCGAATGCCTTACCTCAGGCGCTGCTGGTAGCGAACGATCAGATGGCGCTGGGCGCGATGCGGGCGCTGCATCAGCACGGCGTGGCGATTCCGGGGCAGATTTCGGTGATTGGCTATGACGATACCGCCGAGAGCGCGTGGTATCAGCCGCCGCTGACCACGGTGCGGCAGGATTTACAGCAGCTGGGCGTACTCAGCGTTGAGCAGCTGCTGGCGCGGTTACAGGGCGAATCAGTCAGTGATGAAGCGCTGGAAACCACGCTGGTGATCAGAGAAACCACCGCACCACCCGCCGATTCACACCGCGATCTCACCGCGCTGGCGCAGCAGCTTCAGGCGATTGCCCGCCAGCTGACCGAAAAATAATGCCTTCCTGCCGCCAGGCAAATGATGCTGCAGCGTCGATCCCGGCGATAAAAAAAACCCGCCCTCCTGACGGGGAGCGGGTCTCTGTTAACCGAGCGGAGCGTTCACGCTCTGTTATCAGCCTCAGGCTTTCGGGTGTTCGCCGACGCCCATGGCTTTGATCTTTTTCGATAGCTCACGACGCTCTTTCGACAGATCGGCGTTTTTGATGATGTATTCATCAACGCGGTCTTCATAATCCACACGCATGCTGGCGATAATTTCCTGAATCGCCTCGACGCTCATGCCGGGTTTGATGTACTCGCTCAGGTTGTCTAACAGCAGGACGCGCTTCTGGTTGTCACGAATTTTCTTCTCGTTATCGACAATTTCACGCTGCAGTTTGTTTTTGCGGCGGAACATACGCACGAACTCCAGGACGTCCTGAAATGATTGCTTGGCATTTTCCATGATGGCACCTTTCTTTGAGCCTGCTGACGCAGGGAGAGAGACAAAACGATCAGCTTAGCGGCTAGCCAGCCTTATACGCAATTTTCACAGCTAATTTCGGACTGGCCCTTATCTTAGCGCAAAGAAACCCGGTTTCACATTAAGTCATTGTCTGAGGTGATTATTTGCGCAGCGCCATTCGCATCAAATCGGTCATCCGCTCCAGCTGTTTTGCCAGCTCAAGGCTTAACCAGACGTAACCGTAAATCGGCGTCTCCTCCAGTCCTTCACTGCCCGCCTCGGCAATCAGCCGCCGCAGCTCGCCGCTGATTTCGGTCAGCTCATGGCTGTTAGCCAGCACCTCGTCGGTTTCGCCTTCAATCGCCATCACCGACAGCGCACGCAGCGTGCTTTCGGTCATCTGCTGGGTTCGGCGTAATGCCGGGGCGTTAAGCAGAATCAGATGGCTCTGACGCGAGGCCCACCAGGCATCAATCTGCATCTCGATGGTGTACACCATATTACGGTTTATGGTCTGAATGGCTTCAAGCACCGATTTCGGGATGCGCGTCTCTTTGCTTGACGGTTCCAGCAGCGCCCGCATTTTGATCACGCTGGTCAGCAATTTGCCCAGCGGCTTGTTAAGGCGCGGCTTATCCACCAGGTTGGGCGAGAAACCGGCGTGGTAGATTTTCGCCATCTCCGCCAGCGTGTCCGAGAGCTGGATTCGCCAGTGAATGTAGGCGCGCTGCGCCCAGATGGCGGTAAACAGCAGCGCCATCAGCGAGCCAAGAATCACATCGCCGCCGCGCCACAGCGCCATGGTGAAATCGCCGGTGGGCGCGCCGACCACCACGCTGAGGGTGATGCCGATCAGCAGCGCCATATACGGATGTTTACCCAGCGTCAGGTAGCCGCTGATAAACATCGCTACGCCACACCAGGCCAGCATCATCGGCATGGAGATCAGCTCCAGCTTCAGGGCAATCAGTCCTGAGATCGACCCCGCCACCGTGCCGCAGATACGCTGCAGCGCGCGCGGAAACACATTCCCCCAGGTTGAGATCGGCCCCATCACCACCACCAGCGTAATCAGCGGCCAGGTGCCTTCCGGAATATCCGTCGCCCGGACAAAAATAAAACAGAGCAAAAAGGCAATAGCGATGCGTACGCCGTGAACGGTGCGGTAATGGCGGTAGAACCAAAACTCAAGTTTTGATATGGGCTTATCAGATCGCAAATTGGTTTTCCGGTTGAGGGATCATTTTGTGCGCTATCTTAACCCCTGATGTTGCTAAGGCTTAGTGCGCCATCTACATTTCAAAACAGTTTTGACGTTCCCTTACAATTATCAACATCGCCTTTACATACGGCCCCGAACTCAAAAAACAAATTGCCAACAATTTTTAACCTTTAGCTTTTGTTAGTAACACTTGAGAAGGAAGCACGATGCGAAAAAGAGCAAAAACCCTGCCGGGCGTTACGCGGCGGCAGGTTCTGACATGGTCGACGCTGGGCGTAGCAGCGACTGTCAGCCAGGTCGCCGATGCCGTTTCGCTGAAAGGCAGTCCAGGCTGGACGCCATTCTCCGATAATCCTCCAGAAACTTACCCACAACAAGGCTGGCTGTTTTTTACCGATGCCGAAGCCAAAACCATCGAGGCGATAGTTGACCGGCTGATCCCGGCCGATGATCTTAGCGTGGGCGGCAAAGAGGCGGGCTGCGCCGTCTTTATCGATCGTCAACTGCACGGCTCCTACGGTACTTTTGAGCGCCTTTATATGCAGGGCCCCTTTCAGCAAGGCACCACCGAGCAGGGCGATCAGTCGCCGCTGGTGCCGCGTCAGCGCTACCGCCAGGGCATCGCCGCACTTAACCGCTACGTTCAGCAGACCTCAAATAAAAACTTCACTGACCTGACGCCGCAACAGCAGGACGAACTGCTGCAGGCGATGGAAGCCGGTAAGGTGCACTTCAGCGATTTCGATGCGCAGTCCTTCTTTCTCGAAGTGCTGAATAACACCATGGAAGGCTTCTTTGCCGATCCGGTGTATGGCGGCAACCGTGAGATGGTGTCGTGGAAGATGCTCGGTTTTCCGGGTGCGCGCTATGACTATCGCGATTACATCGAACGGCATAACGAAAATCTGCACTTCGAGCCGATCAGTATTGCGCAATGGAAGGCAAAGGACTAATCATGAAAAAACTTCCCAAAACCGATGTAGTGGTGATTGGACTCGGCTGGGCCGGATCGATTATTGCCAATGAGCTGGCCGATGAAGGCCTCGACGTGGTGGGCATTGAACGGGGTCCGTGGCGCGATACCGCTCGCGACTTTAATATCGGCACCGTAACCGATGAGCTGCGTTATGTGATGCGCGAAGAGCTGATGCTGCGCACCCGCCAGAACACCTGCACCATGCGTAATAATCCGTCGCAGACCGCGCTACCGATGCGGACCTGGGGATCATTTCACCCCGGCAACGGCACTGGCGGCGCAGGCAACCACTGGGCTGGCATCACCTTTCGCTTCCAGCCGGAAGAATTCCGCCTGAAAAGCCATCTGACCGAGCGTTACGGTGCCAGTGCCATACCTGATGAGCTGGTGCTGCAGGACTGGGGCACCAGCTGGGAGGAGATGGAGCCGCACTATATGCAGTTTGAACGTGTGGCCGGCACCTCGGGCCGCGCCGGCAACCTCAACGGTGAAAAACGGCCGGGCGGGAATCCCTTTGAGGGCGCGCGCTCCAGCGACTATCCGACACCGCCGCTGCGTCAGCCTTATGGTCCGACCCTGTTTGCCGATGCGGCAAAAAACCTTGGCTATCAGCCGTTCCCGGTGCCCTCTTCGCTGGTCTCTGAAGCCTATACCAATCCGTATGGCGTCACCATGGGGCCCTGCACCTTCTGCGGTTTCTGCACTAACTACGGATGTGCCAACTACTCCAAAGCCAGCGCCATCACCACCGTACTGCCGGCGCTGATGCGCAAGCCTAACTTCACCGCCTATACCAACAGTGAAGTGTTGCAGGTGCTGACTGACTCTACCGGCAAAAAAGCCACCGGCGTCACCTACATCGACTCGTCGGGTGATGAGTGGGAACAGCCGGCCGATCTGGTGATCGTCGCCGCCTTTACCTTCGAGAATGTGCGCCTGATGCTGCTGTCGGGCATTGGCGAGGCCTACGATCCGGTGACCAACACCGGCACCACCGGACGCAACTACGCCTACCAGACCGCCAACAACGTCACGCTGTTTTTCGATAACAAAAACTTCAATCCGTTTATCGGCGCTGGCGCGGTCGGCATGGGAATCGACGAATTCAATAACGATAACTTTGACCACAGCGGCCTCGGCTTTTTTGGCGGCGGCAGTATCCGCGTCACCCCGATTGGCGCGGCTCCGATTGGTTATCGTCCGTTGCCACCTGACACGCCAAAGTGGGGATCGAAATGGAAACAGACGCTGAAAGATAACTATCTCAGCACCATGTCGATCGGCTGTGAAGCCAGCAGCTATACCACCCGCACCAACTATCTGTCGCTGGATCCTAACTACAAAGATCCGCATGGCCGCCCGCTGTTGCGTATCACCTTCGACTTCGCGCAGAACGACCTGAAAATGGCGCAGTACTGCACTAACAAGGTGGCTGAGATCGCTAAGGTGATGAACCCGCGCGAGATGATCGTTAAACCGATGACCGGCCACTGGAGCAGCGTGCCCTATCAGTCCTCTCACGTGGTAGGCGGCTTCATCATGGGTGCCGATCCACGAACCAGCTCGGTGAATAAACATCTGCAGGTGTGGGATGTGCCGAATCTGTTTGTGGTGGGCGCTTCCGCCTTCCCGCAGAATCCCGGCTATAACCCGACCGGCACGGTGGGCGCTCTGGCCTTTAAAGCGGCGCACGATATCCGTCGCTACTACCTGAAACGTCCGGGGGAGATGATTAGCGCATGAAAACATTACCGCTTCTCTCCGCCGCCACGTGGTTACTGGCCTGCAGCTTCAGCAGTCAGGCGCAACCGGAATATGATCAGATCGCCCGCGGCAGTTATATCGCCACGCTGGGCGACTGTACCGCCTGTCACACCACCGATGAGAAACAGCCTTTCGCCGGTGGCGTTAAGTTACAGACGCCGTTTGGGACGCTGCTCGGCGCGAATATCACTCCTGACCGTGAAACCGGGATTGGCGACTGGAGTTATGATGATTTCCGCCGCGCCATGAATACCGGTGTCGGCCATGACGGTAAGCGTCTGTATGGCGCGATGCCGTTTACCGCCTACACCAAAATGTCGGAAAAGGATCTGCAGGACCTGTGGGCCTGGATGCAGACGCTGCAACCGATCCATCATCCGGTAGAAACCAATCAGCTGCCCTTTCCGTTCAATATCCGTACCAGCCTGATGGTGTGGAACTGGATTAACTTTGATAAGGGCGAATTCAAACCGAATCCGGACAAATCGGCGGAATGGAATCGCGGGGCCTATCTGGTTGAGGGACTCGGCCACTGCGGCACCTGCCACTCACCGAAAAATCTGCTGGGCGGCGACAAAAATGGCCGCTTCCTTGGCGGCAGCGAGGTCGAGGACTGGTATGCGCCGAATCTGGACGCCAGCGATCATACCGGACTCGGTAAATGGACCCAGCAGGATATCGTCAGCTACCTGCGGACCGGCGTGAACCGCTATGCCATCGCTTCCGGTCCGATGGCCGATGCGGTGCGTCATTCAACCCAGCACTGGCGCGAGGACGATCTCAACGCAGTGGCGGTTTATCTCAAGGATGGCGAGAAAAAAGCCGACGAGAAGCCAAAACCGCTGGATGCTAATGATGACAGGATGAAGCTTGGGGCGACGATCTATGAAGCCAAATGCTCGGCCTGCCACAGTCCGGGTGGCCGTGGTGAGAAGAATATCTTCCCGCAGCTGGCGGATAATCCGCTGATCAATCAGCCGAATGCGACATCACTGATGCATGTGGTGCTGGCGGGCAGTCGCGGCGTGGATACCGATGCACGGCCAACGGCCCCGGCGATGCCCGCCTTTGCCGGTACGCTAAGTGATGACAATATTGCCGCGGTGCTCACCTACATTCGCAACAGCTGGGGCAATGCTGCCGCGCCGGTTGAGGCCAGTGAGGTGAAGAAGATGAAGGAAGCGTTGCGTTAAGCAGTCAGGGGGCAGCCTGAAGGCTGCCCCCGATTACGCGGCCAGCAATGCCGATCAGAACTTCTGCTTGAGATAATCGGTAATGCGGGTAATGACGCCAGCAGGCTCAACTGCGCTCAGCGCCACCAGCGGATAGTGGGCAATCTGCTGATCTTTATCCATTACCTGAATTTCACCAATCACCTCATTGGCTTTCAGCGGCGCTTCCAGATCGCTGCGGTTAATAATGTATTTCGCCTTGACGTTCTGCACTTCACTGCGCGGCAGCGACAGGTAGACATCATTCGCGGTACCCACTTCGACCTGATGCGGATTGCCGTACCAGACATTCTCGCTGCCAATTTTCTTACCAGCATGGAACAGCTGTACGGTATCAAAGGTATTCTGACCCCATACCAGCAGTTTGCGCGCCTGCTCTTCCCGCCCTTTTGGACTCTTGCCACCCATCACCACGGCGATCAGACGATGTTTGCCCACCACGTTAGAGGCGATGATATTAAAGCCTGCGGTTTCGGTGTGGCCGGTTTTCAGCCCGTCCACATGCAGGGCGTTATCCCACAGTAAGCCGTTACGGTTGTTCTGGGTGATGCCGTTCCAGGTCAGGGTTTTCTCACTGTACATGGCATAGAAGTCAGGCTCGCCGTCGATAATCGCCCGCGACAGTTTTGCCATATCCAGCGCGCTTGAGAACTGGCCCGGCGCGTCCAGCCCATGCACCGTTTCGAAGTGTGTATTTTGCAGGCCCAGCTTATCGACATAGTGATTCATCATTTTGACGAAATTGTCTTCGCTGCCCGCCACATAATCTGCCAGCGCCACGCAGGCGTCATTACCGGAATCGATGATTACTCCCCGGCTTAAATCACGTACGCTCAGCTTGTCGCCCGGCTTAAGGAACATCAGCGATGAGCCTTTAAATACCGGATTACCGGCTGCCCAGGCATCTTTACCGACGGTGACCATATCATCGCGGCTGATTTTCTTTTGATCGATAGCGCGATCGACGACGTAACCGGTCATCAGCTTGGTCAGACTGGCAGGATTGCGGCGCTCATCCGGATTACCGGCGGTCAGGACCTGGCCGGTGGTGGCATCCATTAACACCCAGGACGCCGCATCAATCGCCGGTGGCGTCACGGGAAATGGCATGTCGTCAGCCTGTGCCAGCGAAGCCCAAAAAACAGTAGCGGTAACGGTAATCAACAGACGCCTTTTCAACACTTCATCCTTACCTGCACGGGAGAAAAATTTATATATGAAACGAAACGGAAACAGCCGCACGTTTTACGGCAAAACCGTTGTGAAGGTTTGAATAAATTGAAAAAAAGTATGAACTGCGGCGGCTAAGACACCGGCTGGCTGTTCGATGGATCACGGCGTGCGGTGAAAGCTGTTTACTTAATGACCATTTACCCGTACCTTTTATACGGTTAAAAAAGGAACATCGACCTGAGGGATAAGGTTATGTATTACGCTGATGAGATTATCGATTTTCTGCAAACCAACAGGATACTGGCGCTGAAATTTGATCACGCCTTAACCGATGTGAATAACGCGCTCTCTGCTCAGAGGGAACTTATTGGAAAAGGTGCAAAACGCGCTTTGTATTACACATTACTAAATGATTATTTCCCTTAAGTTTAAAGGGTGGCAGGACACAGACTAACCATAAGGAAACGGTTATGTACTATAATAAAAACGTTATCAGTTACTTGAAGTCAAATAATATCCTCGCGTTAAAACTTGACCGCACATTTACCGGCGTTGGAAAAGCTGTATCAAACCAGATTGAAACCATAGGCGCTGGTGCCAGACGTGCGCTGTATTACACCTCCTGTTTTACTGATGAATATCAGGATGTTTGTCAGAAACAAAAAGTTGAGGACTTAAGGTTTACCAAAGGCGTGTACAAGCTGATCAGTCATGGAAATATAGTAAATGACATGATCAAAATATATTTTGAAGAGATTTTTAAATATAAAACCAATAGCCAGCCAGATGGCATCAAGGAGTCGCTAATGGCTGTAAATATCCATATTGCTGACAGTTATTTAACACAGCACGGATTTTCTTTAGCTGTAGCAACTGCGGTATCTGTTGGCATGAAACTGAGCCTTGACATGAGCGCACTGGTGGGCCTCAAAGCTGGTGCAGCAGCTGCTCTTGCGGGAATGTATGGCGTCGTTCAGAAAGCTGCTGATAGCGCAAACCGACTTCGGTATGCCCTGCCTGACTATTATTCCGCATTATATGCCAATGAACTGGAGATGATGTTTTTCCTGATTGAGCCTTTATTCGAAAGGTCTGGTGCCCTACAAAGTAACGGGTCATCTGATGATGAAATTTCCAGAATTATTACTAACATGATTCGGTAAGGAATGATGAGAAATTTAATCATCAGAGTTTTCAAGCGGATTTTTAAATCCTGGATTTCTCTTTATGGACCCGCTCTCCTTACTCTTGCTTTTGCTGTGGCACTTTTTCAGATCTTCCCTGACGGCCCTTTGTGGCCCGTACCTGTTTTTGCTGTACTTGTAATTATATTTTTCCACCGACTGGTTAAATAGCAACCTGCTCATTGACGAAAACTGCAACATATAAGGAAATAACATGTCTGCTCCCCACATTTATGGCTTAACGATGAAAAGGGTTCTCCAATCGTCGGTAGTTGTCAGATGCCACTGCGTTCAGGCTCTATTGAACTCAAATCATTCTCCCACGGCGTTACTATTCCGGTCGATCCTAACTGGGGAAAACTTACAGGCACACGCATTCACCAGCCTGTTACGATAGTGAAAGAGTTTGATCAAACAACTCCACTTCTATACAGAGCTGTCTGCGAAGGCCGAATCATGAAGAAGGCGATAATCAGGATGTACCGGATAATTGATGCAGGAATTGAGACTGAATATTTTAATATCATCCTGGAAAACGTGAAGGTCACCACGGTATCGCCCTATCTTGCACCCAACGGCATGAGCAGCACGCATCTGGCAACGCTGGAATTACGCTATGAAGCGATAACCTGGAAATATACCGAAGGTAATATTATCTATCGAGACACATGGAACGATCGTGCTATAGGCTGACCGGTAAAACAGGTTCATTTTTGTCCCCTGACACTTCTCAGGCAGTTGTTATGCCTATCCCCGGGTGGTGCAGCAACTGCGCTAACCGCTCAGGCGCTGCCGCGCCACCAGCCGCGGTTTTGAGCCTCATGTCAGCTTTGGCAGAACCGTACAGCCTGCCCCCGCAACCATCCGAAACTTCAGGCCGGTCGGATTATGGTTTACCATATAGGTTGTGAAGCCTGATGCTGCCTGGGTGATTTTGCTCTGCACCGGCACATGCGCATCAGCAGTCAGGCGCAGATGAAGAAAGGCATCAAGCGAACGGGAAGAGTGACAACTTGCTGTTCATCAGTTTAGTGAATGAAATTAAGCGGATATGAAATTTGAATAACGATCGCGTCCAGGCCACCTTCCTCTTCCACGATTACGAGACCTTCGGCACCAGCCCTTCACGCGATCGGCCGGCACAGTTCGCCGGTCTGCGTACCGACAGCGATTTTAATCCGATTGGTGAGCCGCAGGTGTTTTACTGCCGTCCGCCGGATGACTATCTGCCGCAGCCGGAAGCCGTGATGATTACCGGCATCACGCCACAGGTGGCGATGGCGCGCGGTGTGACAGAAGCGGAGTTCGCTGAACGCATTCACGCCCTGTTTACCACCGAACAAACCTGCGTGGTCGGCTACAACAACGTGCGCTTTGATGATGAAGTGACGCGCAATATCTTCTACCGCAACTTCTACGATCCCTATGGCTGGAGCTGGCAGAACGGCAACTCGCGCTGGGATCTGCTCGACGTGATGCGGGCCTGCTATGCATTGCGCCCGGAAGGGATCAACTGGCCGGAAAATGAAGAAGGCTTTCCCAGCTTCCGGCTGGAACATCTGACCAAAGCCAACGGTGTGGCGCATGAAAATGCCCATGACGCGATGTCTGATGTCTATGCCACGCTGGCGATGGCCCGGCTGGTGAAAGAGAAGCAGCCTAAGCTGTTTGAGTTTTTGTTTACCCACCGTAACAAAAACAAGCTGATGAACCTGATTGATATCCCGCAGATGAAGCCGCTGGTTCACGTCTCCGGCATGTTCGGCGCGGCACGCGGCAACACCAGCTGGGTAGTTCCGCTGGCCTGGCACCCGGATAACCGCAATGCGCTGATTGTGGTCGATCTGGCCGGTGATATCTCACCGCTGCTGCAGCTGGATGCCGAGACCCTGCGCGAGCGGCTCTATACGCCGAAAAACGATCTCGGCGATCTGCCAGCAGTGCCGGTTAAGCTGGTTCATATCAACAAATGTCCGGTGCTGGCACCGGCTAATACGCTGCGTCCGGAGGATGCCGCCCGGCTGGGTATCGATCGTCAGCACTGCCTGGCGAATCTGGCGCTGCTGCGTCAGCAACCAGAGGTGCGTGAGAAGCTGGTGACGCTGTTTGCTGACGCTGAACCGTTTACCCCGTCGGACGATGTTGACACCCAGCTGTACGATGGCTTTTTCAGCGATGCCGATCGCGCGGGTATGAACATTATTCGCCAGACTGCACCCGCTAACCTGCCGGCGCTGGATTTAACTTTCGACAGCGCGCGCGTGGCGAAACTGCTGTTCCGTTATCGGGCGCGTAACTTCCCCGGCACGCTGGATGATGCGGAACAGCAGCGCTGGTTGCAGCATCGGCGCGAGGTGCTCAATGCTGAGCGGGTGCAGGCGTTTTTGCAGGAGCTGGAGTCACTGGCGAGTCTGCATGAAGCCGATCCGGAGAAGCTGGGACAGTTAAAAGCGCTCTATCTCTATGCGCAGGAACTGGTTTCTTAGCCCCGAAACTGCCCGGCAGTTTCTGCTGCCGACTTAGGTCGGGACCGCAACTGTTTGCGGTCCCGGCACGTTGCCGCATTACATCATTACCCATACCAGCCAGGTCAGCGCAAAACCACACAGTCCCATCATTGTGGTCAGTATTGTCCAGCTGCGTAACCCATCAGCCACCGACAAACCAAGATAACGGGTGACCACCCAGAAGCCGGAATCATTAACGTGTGACAAGCCCAGCGCACCAAAACAGGCTGACAGGGCGACCAGCACCAGTTGCAGCTCGCCAAGCCCCGTCACGGCAGTACTTAACAACCCACAGGTTGTGACAATCGCCACCGTTGCCGACCCCTGTGAAGCGCGCAGCGCCAGTGAAAGAATAAACGCAGCCGGGATCAACGGCAGATGAATCGTCTGCAATGAATTGGCCAGCGCTTTGCCTACGCCTGATTCCACCAGCACCTTGCCGAATGCTCCCCCGGCGCCTGAGACTAAAATCACCCCGGCAGCGGTGGATATCGCGTTATTTGACAGCGTCTCCAGCTTCTCTTTGGTCCAGCCACGACGCAGACCCAGCAGCCATCCTGCAAGCGCCAGGGTAATCAGCAATGCCACAGCTGGCGATGCCACTAACGTCAGAATCTTCAGTGGCAGGCTATCGGGGGTAAGATGCGGCGGCAATAACGTACCCAGCATGATCAGCAGAATCGGCAATAAGATTAAGCCCGAAATCAGCAAGGCGCCCGGCGCATCTTTACCGCTGGCAGATGTCGTCTGGGCGGTGGGTGCAGTAAGCTGCAGCTGCTCCAGTACCTGAACAGAAAGATGGTATTTTTTAAGATTTAGCGCCTTAGCCACGAAATAACCGGCAATGCCTGTCGGTATCGACAATGCTATCCCGGTCATCATTAACCAGCCAGGATCGGCATTCAGCAAACCGGCGGCGGCGGCCGGTCCTGGATGAGTGGGCACCGTAACATGCACCATCAGCATCATACCTGCCATTGGCAAACCAAACTTCAGCGGCGATACGCGCATCACTTTGGTAAAACCATAAATCAGCGGGACCACGATAATAAACCCGACGTCAAAAAACACCGGCAATCCCAGAATAAAGGCTACGGTGGTTAACGCCGCGACCATGCGCTGTGGTCCGCACAGCTGCGCGAAGCGGTTTGCCAGCCGATCAGCGCCGCCAGATGCTTCAATAATCGCGCCGAGTATCGCCCCCAGTACAATTATTGCGGCAATGCTGCCGAGCAAGCTGCCCATCCCGCCAAGGATCACTTTCATAATGTTTTCAGCCGGGATACCGGTAGTGATGGCGACAAACAGGCTGGCAATCAGTAACGCAATAAAGGGATGGACTTTGGCTTTGATTACCAACAGCAACAGCAGAATCACGCTGACCAGCGCGATGGATAACAGCAGCGTAGTGGACATCGGCAGACCTCTGATTAATTATAATTTTCAGTAAGTTATATTTTTATTGATTGAACACTGGTGTGATTAAGCTGCAGCAGGACTCACACCGTTTGTCTGACAATCGGTGTGAGTGGCCGTGCAGGTGATTAACGGCGCGTACGCCAGCGGGCAAACCAGCCGAGGCCAGCGGTGGTGCTGGTTCGCGGGAAGTATTCGCAGCCGACCCAGCCCTGATAGCCGACCTCATCCAGCAGGGTAAACAGCCACGGGTAGTTAATTTCCCCCTCATCCGGCTCATGGCGATCCGGTGCTGAGGCGATTTGTACGTGACGATAGCGCCCGGCGTAGTGGCGAATCAGATGGCTGAGGTTGCCATCCACTAACTGCGCGTGGAACAGGTCGAGCTGGGTAAACACATTGGGCCGATCGATCTGCTCCACCATTTCCAGCGTCTGATACTGACTGGAATAGAGATAGTTCGGCTTAGTGGTCGGGTTCAGTGCCTCAATCAGCAGGTTGATGCCGTGCGGCGCAAAGCGTTCAGCGGCATAACGCATCGCGCTGATAAAGGTCTCAACATAGCGCTGGCGATCGGCTCCCGGCGGCACCGTGGCCGCCATGATATGCACCTGCGGGCAGTTGAGCGCCAGCGCATACTGCAGAGCGCGATCGATATCCGCTCTGGCTTCCGCTTCACGGCCGGGAATGGCGGAAACGCCCCACTCACCCGCGGCAACGTTGCCAGGCGCGGTATTGAACAGCACCAGCTGGAGCTGATTCTCATCCAGCCACTGCTTCAGCTGTTCTGCGGGATAGTCATAGGGAAACAGAAACTCCACCGCCTCAAAACCGGCCGCCGCTGCGGCAGCGAAGCGTTCAGCAAACGGCAGTTCGGTAAACTGGGTCGACAGGTTAGCAGCAAACTCAGGCATTATCGGCTCCTTAACTCGGCCACTTCGGCGTCATTGAGATAACGGATGGCGCGGTCGCCAAGGGTAAAGATCAGCCGGGCCGTCTCTTCCAGCTCCTCGGTGTTATCTGCCGCTTCACGCAATGATTTCCCCACTACCACCGGCCCATGGTTGGCCAGCAAAAAGGCGCGGTAGCGCGGTGCCAGCTGCGCCAGATCTTCCGCCAGCCGCTGATCGCCCGGCTTGTAGTACGGCACAACCGGTACATCTCCGACCCGCATCACCACATACGGCGTGAACGGACGGATGCAGTTTTCCGGGTCCAGTCCCTGTAAACAGGAGAGCGCCGTCAGGTAGTGACTGTGCAGATGCACCACCGCTTTGCAGTCGGGATTGTTCAGGTAGAGCGCGCGGTGAAACGCGATCTCTTTGGACGGTTTATCGCCAGAGAGCCACTCACCGTCAGGCGTGACTTTAGCGAGGCGGTCACCCTGTAACTCACCGAGGCAGGAGCCGGTGGGGGTTGCCAGCAGATTGCCATCTTCCAGCCGCACGGACAGATTGCCGGCCGAGCCGGTGGCGTAGCCGCGCTGAAAGAAGGAGGCGCCGAGCCGGACCATTTCGTCACGCGCCTGCTGCTCGGCTAAAGAGAAAGATTCAGACATGGGAAAACTCCGTTTGCGCGCGGCGGAAAAAGTCTTCATCGCCAAAGTTACCGGACTTCAGCGCCAGCGACAGCGGCTGCTGAATATCACGCACCCACGGCACGCCAGGCGAGATGGTCGGGCCGATATGAAACGCCGTAACCCCCAGGCTCTGTGCCACCACGCCGGAGGTTTCGCCGCCCGCCACGATAAAGCGCTGCCAGCCGCGCCGCTGCAGCTCACGGGTCACGGCGGCAAACAGCTGCTCGACCGCCTCACTGCTGCGCCGGGCACCATATTGTTGCTGAATCAGCTGCAACTGCTGCGCGTCAGCGGTAGCAAACAGCAGCGGCGCCAGTGCCTGATGACTGTTGGCTGCTACCCAGTCACACAGCTGCAGGGCGTAGCCGTCAGCATCCTGCAGACAGCGTTCGACCTGCACTTCCTGAGCGGGTGCCAGCTGGCGATAGACACTGACCTGGCGTTGGGTCATCTGCGAGCAGGAGCCGGAAAGCACCACCGCACGATCGCCCTGCGGTCGTCCTGCCTGCTCCGCCGCCGCTGCATCCGCTCCGGCCATCGCCCACTGGCGCGCCAGCCCGATTGCCAGCCCGGAACCGCCGGTCACCAGCCGCAGATCGCGTAGCGCCTCGCCCTGGGTCAGCAAATGTTGTTCATTCAGCGTGTCGATAACTACATAGTTAATGCCCTGCTCCCCCAGCTGGCCCAGCGCCTGACGCACTGCCTCCGCGCCTTGATCGACCTGCGCGGCAGCGATCAGCCCGGCCTGACCGGTGGCCTGCGCCGCCATCAGACGCAGCAGGTTGCTGTCGTGCATTGGCGTGACCGGGTGATGGCGCATGCCGGAGTCCGACAGCAGCCGATCGCCGACAAACAGATGCCCCTGATACACCGTGCGCCCGTTCACCGGCAGCGCCGGACAGATCACCGTCAGGCTTTCGCCCAGTGCGGTCAGCAATGCATCGGTCACCGGGCCGATATTGCCCTGCGCGGTGCTGTCGAAGGTGGAGCAGTATTTAAAGTAGAAGCGCTCACAGCCCTGCTGTTGCAGCCACGCCAGCGCCGCCAGCGACTGCGCTACCGCCTGCTCTGCCGGGCAGGATCGGCTCTTCAGGCTGATCACTATCGCCTGCGCCCCGACGGCCCGATCGCCGGCCGGTACGCCGTTGAACTGAATGGTGGTCAGGCCGTTTTGCGCCAGAAAACTGGCGATGTCGGTCGCACCGGTAAAATCGTCGGCTATCACTCCAAGACGCATCAGGTATTCTCCTTACCCTGTGGCAGGCTGATGCCGCTGAAGATTTTAATCACCGCGCTGTCATCTTCACGGCCATAACCGGCGTTGCTGGCTTCGGTAAACATATTGAGCGCGGTCGAGGCCAGCGGCAGCGGGAAGTGCAGCGATTTGGCGGTATCAGCCACCAGGTTGAGATCTTTGACGAAGATATCGACCGCCGACTTCGGACTGTAGTCACCGTCCACCACGTGCCGCATGCGGTTTTCGAACATCCACGAGTTACCGGCGGCATGGGTAACCACCTGATACATGGTCTCCAGCGGAATGCCCGCCCGTGCTGCCAGCGCCATCGCTTCTGCCCCGACTGCGATGTGTACCCCGGCCAGCAGCTGATGAATGATTTTGACCGTCGAGCCGAGGCCGATGTCGCTGCCCACCCGATAGACTTTGGCCGCCACAGCATCCAGCACCGGTTGCAGCTGCGTAAAAACCTCTTCGCTGCCGGACGCCATTACCGTCATCTCACCGCTGGCGGCTTTTGCTGCCCCACCGGAGACCGGCGCGTCGAGCATCAGCAACTGATGTTGTGCCAGCCGCTGTTCAATCTGCTGCGCATCCTGCGCTGAGAGGGTCGATGACACCATCACCGCCGTGCCGGGCCGTAGCTTCGCGGCCAGGCCATCGTCACCGAAAAGAATGGCGTTCACCTGCTGCGCATTCACCACCAGCAGCAGCACCGCGTCGAGCTGGTCAGCAAACCGGGCGGCGGAGGATTGCGCGTCACGAGCGCCCGCCTGGCGCAGGGTCTCCAGCGCGGCGGGATTCAGATCGACGCCCCAGGTGTTAAGACCGGCGCGGATACAGGATTGCGCGGCGCCCATGCCCATGGAACCTAACCCGATAACACAGATATTTTCGACTGGCACTGTCGGCCTCCACTGTTAAATTAAGTGATTATTTGTTTGTTACTGTTAATCCTGCCAGCTTTACCCCAGCAAAAACGTGTGGTAACTCACAAAAAAACATCTGTGATGTGATCAGGAACAATTCTTAACATCCACCATAATCCCTGACATACCCCACTTTGCGGGCATTATCACCCGGCTTAACAGCGGGCGCAGGCTGTTATTTTCTATTCTTCCCGACCGGCAGATGCTCTACAATGTGAAAAAATGATAAATCTCAGGGAGCGAATATGATTCCGGTTGAACGTCATCAACAGATTCTGGCGCTGGTGGCCGATCGTGGCGTGGTGAGCATTGCTGAACTGACCGAGCGGCTGGGCGTGTCGCACATGACTATCCGGCGTGATGTGCAAAAGCTGGAGGAGCAAGGCGCGGTGCTGTCGGTGTCAGGGGGAGTACGTTCGGCGGATCGGCTGGCGGCCGAACCGTCACATCTGACCAAAAGTGCCTTGTACAACGATGAGAAGCGGGCGATTGGTCGCTATGCCGCTCAGCACATCCCGCGCAATAGCTGCATCTATCTGGATGCCGGCACCACAACGCTGGCGCTGGCGCGGGAAGTGGTGGATCGGGACGATTTACTGGTGGTGACTAATGATTTTATGGTGGCTAACCTGCTGATGGAAGCCAGTCACTGCCGGGTGATCCACACCGGCGGTACGGTCTGCCGTGAGAACCGTTCCTGCGTCGGCGAGTCGGCAGCGCGCAGCCTGCGTCATCTGGCGATCGACATCGCCTTTATTTCCGCCTCCTGCTGGGGGCCGCGCGGGCTGTTTACGCCGGATGAGGATAAGGTGACGGTGAAGCAGACGGTCAGCGAGGTGAGCAGTAAGCGGGTGCTGCTGAGCGACAGTTCGAAATACAACAAGATTGCGACCTTTCTGGCCCTGCCGCTGGAGAAGTTTGATCTGGTGGTGACCGACAGTCAGTTGAGTGAGGCGGGACGGATGGCATTGAACGCCGGACACTGGGAGCTGGTGCTCGCCAGTTAAGACTTTCGCCGCCCTCCCGTTTTTAGCGCGGGAAGGCGGCGAGGTTTAGCGCGATTAAATCTCTTCGCTGAACTGCGGCACCGGGTTACGGAAGCTGCGGGTCACGAACGCCAGATAGATAATACCAATGGTCGCCCAGATCAGACCCAGCACCATTGAACTCTCTTCCAGGTTCACCCACAACGCACCGACCGTCAACGCACCCATCAGCGGCAGAACCAGATACTGGAAGTGATCTTTCAGCGTACGGTTACGCTTTTCACGGATCCAGAACTGGGCAATCACCGACAGGTTAACGAAGGTGAAGGCCACCAGCGCACCGAAGTTAATCAGCGCCGTTGCGGTCACCAGGTCGAAGTTAATCGCCATCAGCGCAATCGCACCCACCAGCAGCACGTTGAGCGACGGGGTACGCCATTTCGGATGAACGTAACCGAAGAAACGCTCCGGGAACACGCCATCACGGCCCATCACATACATCAGACGTGAGACGCCGGCATGCGCCGCCATACCGGATGCCAGCACCGTGACCACCGAGAAGATCAGGATGCCGACCTGCAGCGCTTTACCGGCAACAAACAGCATGATTTCAGGCTGAGAGGAATCCGGGTCCTGGAAGCGCGTGATGTCCGGGAAGTAAAGCTGCAGGAAGTAGGAGGCGATGATGAAGATCACGCCGCCAATCAGCGCGGTCAGGAAAATCGCACGCGGAATGGTACGTTCTGCATCTTTGGTCTCTTCTGACAGTGAGCTGATGCCATCAAAGCCGAGGAACGAGAAACAGAGTATCGTCGCTCCGGTGATCATCGGCACCACGTGCGCGTTCTCAGACCAGAACGGTTTGCTGCTGGCCAGCGTGCCGGCACCAACGCCGTTCGCCACGCCATAAATTACCATCGCCGTAATCCCGACCATGACAATCACCTGCAGCACCACGATCACGCTGTTAAAGTTGGCGACAGTTTTGATGCCCTTGAGGTTGGAGAGCGTCATAAAGCCGACCAGCAGCACCACGAAAATCCACGAAGGGATGCCGGGCACCAGCGATTCGAAATAGTTTTTCGCCAGCAGGATGTTGATCATCGGCATGAACAGGTAGTCCAGCAGCGATGACCAGCCGACCATAAAGCCGACGTGCGGACTGATCGCCTTCTGAGCGTAGGTATAAGCGGAGCCCGCAGAGGGGAAGCGGCGTACCAGCTTACCGTAGCTCACGGCAGTAAACAGAATCGCAATCAGCGCGAAAGCGTAAGCCGTCGCGACGTGACCGTCGGTCAGCCCGGAAACGATGCCAAAGGTATCGAACAGGGTCATAGGCTGCATGTAGGCTAAGCCCATCATGACGACCGGAAGTAACGTTAGCGTTTTTTTCAGCTGTGCACGCTGTGGTGCAGCGGAGGTGTTAAGCGACATGCTTCAGTCCCTCCTGCGCAACAACCTGACTGGGTTGGGTCACAGGGCAACTGCGCATTAAGCGACAGGGAGTAAGGTTGGTGATCAACGCGGCGCCGTAGTCATCACGAAAACGCGCACCAGCCTGAGCTGGCAGTGTGGAAAACATCCCCATCTTTGTATCCTCAATCTCACGCTAACGCGTGTTTTCAGTGTTTATCTATCCGGGTGCGTGCCCGGCCTCGGTTAAGTCAGCGAAAAACTATTTGTTAAAACAGGATGCAAAAAAAATAACCGGCGCGGTAAGCGTCGGTTATGGTCTGATTTTGCAGGCCGCGTATTCTGCCTCATCCCAGGGCCGAAATACAAGCCACCGGGGCACCGGATGCAAAAAAAAAGGTTATCAGGCGTTTTTCAGCATCCAGTCAATCTCCGTTGCGGTTATCAGCCGTTCGAACTGCATCAGTTCATAATTCTTGCAGCTATACCAGACGCTGGCAAAGCGTTCGCCGAGTAATTTTTGCAGCGGATAGCTGTTGTTGAACTCATACAGAGCGTCACTCTGCCGAATCGGCAGCGCCAGACCCTCGGCGTGATGGCCGTTGCCGGTCACCGGCTGTGGCAACGGCAGCTGGGTATCCAGACCGTGCAGCATCCCGGCAAGTATCGCCGACACCACCAGATAAGGATTGGCATCCGCCCCCGCTACCCGGTATTCGATGCGATGATTATCGATATCGCCGCACGGCACCCGCAGCGCCACGGTGCGATTGTTATGGCCCCACGACGCCTGCAACGGTACGTAAGCCTCCGGCACAAAGCGGCGATAGGCGTTAACATTTGGTGCCAGCAGCGCCATCGAGGCGGGCATCAGGTCGATCATTCCGGCCAGCGCGCGCTTCATCAGCGGCGAGTCACTGCCGTCATCACAGGCGAAGGCGTTGTGATCGGCGGCATCCAGCATACTGATGTGGACATGCATGCCGCTGCCCGCATACTCCTCATATGGCTTGGCCATAAAGGTGGCGGTCATAGCGTGATTTTCAGCCACCTGACGGATCAGCCGTTTCAGCTGCACCGCGTGATCGCAGGCGCGCAGTACGTCGCCAGTATGATGCAGGTTGATTTCGAACTGACCCGGCGACGCTTCAGCCAGCGCGCCATCGGCCGGAATACCCTGCTGACGCGCCAGATCGTCAATATCACGCAGCACATCGGCGAAATGATCGAGATTATCGACCGAATAGACCTGGCTCTGCATATTGCGTTCATCGCTGCCCGGCGCGCACGGCGGCTGGATGAAGCCCTCGGCATCGCGCTTTTTATCCACCAGATAGAACTCCAGCTCTACCGCTACCACCGGAAACAGGCCTCGGTTGCGCAACTGTTGCCACAGCCGGTTAAGGACATTTCGGGGTTCAACGTCAAAGGGAGTGCCATCTTGGTTGCACATGGTGAGCAGCAGTTGCGCGATGTGCTGAGGATCGGAAGCGGAGGGAACTAAGGTGCCCGCGACGGGCAGACAGAGGTTGTCAGGTTCGCCCAAAGACTGGCCGAGTCCGGCTTCTTCCACCGTGTTGCCGAGGATATCCATGGCGAACACTGAGGCGGGGAAGTAACAGCCCTTTTCCAGCTTTGGCAGCGCTGAGACGGGAATGCGCTTACCGCGAAAGACACCGTTTAAATCGTTTAACAGAATGTCGACATACTGCGTTTCAGGATGGCGCTCCAGCCAGGCTTTCACCTCAAGCTGGAACGCGCTGGTTCGTTTCTCTTCACTGTGAAGCGTGAAGTCTTCCACTTCTACCAGGTTAGTCATGATCTCACCCGCCCCTATTCGGTTTGCGCAATGCTCAAAATAACAGCCACTCCTCTAACATAGCGCCAACATAAAAAGTGTGCAAATGTAACAAATCTGTTTGAAGAACAAACAGCAGATTGCTAGATTGACAAAATATTGCACACTTAACCGCCAGACGTGCCCTTTCGGTAGATATTTCGAACAGCGATGCGAGGACGTGAGATGGGCATTATTTTTGACAAACCCTTGATTGGCGTAGTGATGTGCCAGAGCCACATCGGTGGCCATCTGACGCAAACGGTGCACAACAAATACCCCGACGCGGTGATCCTCGCGGGCGGCGTTCCGCTTGCCCTGCCCCACAGCCTGATGAACGCTCCCCACCTATTAGAAAACGCTATGACGGTGCTGGATGGCCTGCTGCTGACCGGCAGTCCGAGCAATATCGAACCCTGGCATTACGGTGAAGCCGGTGAAGAGCCGCACGCCGATCCGGGTCGCGATCGTCTCGCCTTCCAGCTGATTACCTGGGCCACCAGCCGAAAGATGCCGATGCTGGGGATCTGCCGTGGAATGCAGGAACTGGTGGTGGCTAACGGCGGTGCGCTGTGGCGCGATCTCAGCCAGCAAAAACAGTTCCAGCGCCATCATGAAGATGAGACCCAGCCGCTGGATCAGCAGTACGCCCCGGCGCATCCGGTGACTATTGAAGCGAATGGGCTGCTCAGTTCCCTGCTCGACAGCACGCAGCCGCTGCAGGTTAACTCGTTGCATCATCAGGGCATACGCGAACCGGGCCCGCAGCTGCGGGTTGAAGCACGCGCGCCGGACGGGCTGATTGAAGCGGTCAGCCTGCGCCATCATCCCTTCGCGCTGGCGGTGCAGTGGCACCCGGAATGGCAGGCGGATCGCACAACCGGCTCGCGTCAGCTGTTTGACGGTTTTATCCAGGCCGCAGTTCGCTTTCATAAGGAAAAAGATCATGAATGACGCCACGCTGGCACCCGGACGCCGGCTGTCGCAGATCCGTCAGGCGCTGGGTTTGTCACAGCGCCGCGTGGCTGAACTGGCGGGCCTGACCCACAGTGCCATCAGCACCATTGAGCAGGATAAAGTCAGTCCGGCCGTCAGTACCTTACAGAAGCTATTAAAGGTATACGGGCTCTCCCTGTCGGAATTTTTCTCAGAACCGAAAGCCGACGCCACGCCTAAAGTGATTGTCCGTCCGGACGATCTGCTGGAAATCGGCAGTCAGGGCGTCTCGCTGAAGCTGGTCGAAAATGGCAATCCGCAGCGCTCGCTGGGCATGCTGCTGGAAACCTATCAGCCTGGCGCCAGCACCGGCGAAAAACTGCGTCATCCCGGTGAGGAGACCGGCACGCTGCTGGCGGGCGAAATCACCTTAGTGATTAACGGCCAGAGCTTTCACCTGTACGCCGGTGAAAGTTACGTGATTGATACCGGCCTGCCGCACAGTTTTACCAATACGTCTGACGAACCCTGCCGCATTGTCAGTGCCCATACGCCTGCCAATTTCTGAGCGCATCAAGGAGGTAGTTATGAATTACGTGGAGAGTTATTACGCCGCGACCGCCAATCCACACGCGCCGTGGCCGACGTTGCAGGAGAGCATTCAGTGTGATGTCTGCATTATTGGCGGCGGCTTCACCGGCCTGTCGGCGGCGCTGCATCTGACCGAAGCGGGTTACGAGGTGGTGGTGCTGGAAGCAGCGCGCATCGGCTTTGGTGCCAGCGGGCGCAACGGCGGTCAGGTGGTCAATTCCTACAGCCGCGATGTGGACGTGATCGAACAGCGTTACGGCAAAGAGAGCGCACGGATGCTGGGCAGCATGATGTTTGAGGGAGCAGAGATCATCCGCGATCGTATAGATCGTTACGCCATTGCCTGCGACTACCGGCCCGGCGGCATTTTTGCGGCACTTAATGCCCGCCAGATGGCGCACCTGCGTAAACAGAAAGCGTTATGGCAGCAGTATGGCAATCATGATCTGGAGTTGCTGGATGAGCGCGGGATTCGTCGTGAAGTGGCGACCGAGCGCTACGTCGGTGGGTTGCTGGATCGGCGCGGCGGCCATCTGCATCCGCTCAACCTGGCACTGGGTGAAGCGGAAGCGATTCGGCGGCACGGCGGACGTATCTATGAACAGTCCGCCGCAGTGAAAGTGGCCTACGGCTCGCCGAATCGGGTAAAAACCGCGCACGGTGAAGTCACTGCAAAATTTGTGATTTTCGCCGGTAATGCCTATCTGGCCAGTGAAGTTGAGCCCCGTCTGAGCGGTAAAAGCATGCCGTGCGGCTCGCAGATTGTGGCCACCGAGCCGCTGTCACCCGATCAGGCGCTGTCGCTGCTGCCGAATAATCATTGCGTGGAAGATTGTAATTATCTGCTCGACTATTTTCGTCTGACCGCCGATAACCGGCTGCTGTATGGCGGTGGCGTGGTTTACGGCGCGCGCGAGCCGGGCGATATTGAGGCGCTAATCCGGCCAAAGCTACGCCGCACCTTTCCTCAGTTGCAGAACGTAAAGCTGGATTTCAGCTGGAGCGGTAATTTTCTGTTAACGCTGTCCCGTATGCCGCAGTTTGGCCGGCTGGAGAATAATGTCTATTTCATGCAGGGCGACAGCGGCCACGGCGTGACCAGCACCCATCTGTCCGGCAAGCTGATCAGCGAAGTGCTGCGCGGCGATGCCGAGCGTTTTGATGCCTTCGCCCGCCTCCCTCACCTGCCGTTTCCCGGCGGACGACGTTTCAAGGTGCCACTGACCGCCATGGGAGCGGTGTGGTACGCCATTCGCGATCGTTTAGGGGTTTGATGTAGCGCCAGGCCCCTGCCCGGCGTGCTTAGCTGAAAAGCGGGGTCGGGGCAGGCTCTGGCGTGCTTTCGCAGGCTTTAAGTATGTTGTAACTATGAGATGGCAGGCGTGGTCTGCCTTGATGGCTGTTCCGGTGACGTGCGCCCGGAACAGCAGCTTCCGCTTTACTCCAGCGGCATTTTAACCGGATCGTCGTAGCGATATTCAAAGCCCAGCTCGGTGCAGATGCGCGAGCCATCAATCAGTTTGCCGCTTTCGTTAGCGGTTTCCGGCGCGAAGTGTGGCGGTTGCAGCCCCAGCTGACGGGAGACCGCCGGGTAAAAGGTATCGCGCGACGGATGTTTTGCGGCGCACAGGTTATACACCCGTCCCCCTTTTGGCGTCTGCAGCAACAGCGTAATCGCCTCAACCACGTCATCCAGATGTACCAGGTTAACGCCCTGTGACCCATTCGCTACCTGTTGCTTACCGGCCAGAAACCGGCCCGGATGGCGCTTCGGTCCCACCAGCCCGGCAAGGCGGACGATATCGACGCTGGTGCCCGGCAGATCGTGCAGCCAGTTCTCCAGTTTAACCAGCGTTTTGCCGGCCACGGTTTCGGGCGTCAGCGGAGTGGTTTCGCGTTTGATGCCCGATCCGCTGCCGTACACCGAGGTCGAGCTGGTAAAGATGATGCGCGGAACGTTATAGACCAGCGCGCTGTCCACCACGTTCTGGACCGCCTGCAGATAGGCTTCGCCCCCTTCCGCCGTGCGGCTGGCGGGTAACGTCACCACCAGCGCATCGACGTTGAACAGCGGCTCGACATCGGCGGCATCACAGATAAGTTCCGGCGTCAGCTCCAGCTGAAAGGCTTCGATGCCGCAGCGGCGTGCCGCATCCACCCCATCCGGCGTGGTTTTGCTGCCGGTTACCTGCCAGCCTCGTGCGGTTAACGCCGTGGCCAGCGGCATGCCCAACCAACCCAGCCCCACAATTGCGACCTTCTTCATTTTGACTCCTGGCGTAAAACATCAACCCTGACTTCAACGTAGTTTGCCCCCGGATTGCAAATCAGAACAACCTGTTTCAGTGCTTTCCGAACCACCTGGTTAAAAAAGGGTTGCCAATCGCGGCCATCTTCGCTAGGTTAAACCTCACAAATGAATACTCATTCATCTACGGAATTTTTTATGACACGCGTTCAGTTCAACCATCACCACCACCATCATCCTGACTAGTCTTTCAGGCGATGTGTGCTGGAAGACTTTTAAGATCTTCCAGTGGTGCGAACGCAAGAGAACCCCCGGAAGATCGTCTTCCGGGGGTTTTTTTATGGGCTGAAGCATATCCACCAACCAGGACAGGAATAATAGCCTATCCCATCAGGCTATTTTATTTGCCACTCTGGCCCTGGGCGGTGCTCACCATCCTTACGTACTGCGTGTACGTTCCGGTTGTTGCGCGCTGTCCGTGACCAGACTGACTGCAACAATATACGCCTACCGGAATAGGCTTAAAGAGGACAGGAACCATGTTAGATAACACCCGTTTACGCATAGCTATGCAAAAATCCGGCCGTTTAAGTGATGATTCACGCGAACTGCTGGCGCGCTGCGGCGTTAAAATCAACCTTCAGCAACAGCGCCTGATTGCGTTTGCGGAAAACATGCCGATCGATATCCTGCGGGTGCGTGATGACGATATTCCTGGCCTGGTGATGGATGGCGTGGTCGATCTGGGGATTATTGGCGAGAACGTGCTGGAAGAAGAGTTGCTGTCTCGCCGTGCCCAGGGTGAAGACCCGCGCTACTTCACGCTGCGTCGCCTCGACTTCGGCGGTTGCCGTCTGTCGCTGGCGATGGCGGTTGATGATGAATATACCGGTCCGCAATGCCTCGATAATGCCCGCATCGCCACCTCTTATCCGCACCTGTTAAAGCAGTACCTCGATAAAAAAGGCGTCAGTTTCAAAACCTGTATGCTGAACGGTTCCGTTGAAGTGGCAACCCGCGCCGGGCTGGCAGATGCGATCTGCGATCTGGTCTCGACCGGTGCCACGCTGGAAGCCAACGGTCTGCGCGAAGTCGAAGTCATTTACCGCTCGAAAGCGGTGCTGATTCAGCGCGACGGCGAGATGCCTGCCGCCAAACAGGAACTGATCGACAAGATGATGACCCGTATTCAGGGCGTGATTAAAGCGCGTGAATCAAAGTACATCATGCTGCATGCGCCAAGCGAGCGGCTGGAAGAGGTCATCAGCCTGCTGCCCGGTGCCGAGCGCCCGACCGTGCTGCCGCTGGCCGGTGATGTCAGCCGCGTGGCAATGCACATGGTGAGCAGCGAAACCCTGTTCTGGGAAACGATGGAAAAACTGAAAGCGCTGGGTGCCAGTTCGATTCTGGTGCTGCCAATTGAGAAGATGATGGAGTAAGCCATGGCCTTTTCTACCCCGATTGACTGGCAGCAATGCAGTGCAGAACAGCAGCAGGCGCTGTTGTTACGTCCGGCTATTGCCGCCTCAGAGAATGTGACCCAGACGGTACGTGACGTGCTGGAGCAGGTAAAGGCGAAGGGCGATGAGGCCCTGCGCACCTTCAGCGCCCGCTTCGATAAGGCGCAGGTTGATAATCTGCGCGTTACGCCGCAGCAGATCAGCGACGCCAGTGCCCGGCTCAGCGATACGCTGAAACAGGCGATGGCGGTGGCGGTAGCCAACATCGAAACCTTCCATAATGCGCAGATCCTGCCGCCGGTCGATGTTGAAACCCAGCCGGGCGTGCGCTGCCAGCAGATTACCCGCCCGGTTCAATCGGTCGGGCTCTACATTCCTGGCGGCTCTGCGCCGCTGTTCTCTACCGTGCTGATGCTGGCAACGCCAGCGCGCATTGCCGGATGCGGGCGCGTGGTGCTCTGCTCACCGCCGCCGATTGCTGATGAGATCCTTTATGCTGCCCAATTGTGTGGCGTTGAAGAGGTGTTTCAGGTCGGCGGCGCGCAGGCGATTGCCGCCCTCGCCTTTGGCACCGAAACGGTACCGCGGGTAGATAAAATTTTTGGTCCGGGCAATGCCTGGGTGACGGAAGCGAAGCGTCAGGTCAGTCAGCGGCTGGACGGGGCGGCAATTGATATGCCGGCCGGTCCGTCAGAGGTGCTGGTGATTGCCGATGCGGGTGCCACGCCCGCCTTCGTCGCCTCGGATCTGCTGTCCCAGGCCGAGCACGGTCCGGATTCGCAGGTTATCCTGCTGACGCCTTCGCGGACGCTGGCCGACGCGGTCGCTGACGCGGTTGAACAGCAGCTGGCGCAGTTGCCACGTGCCGCTACCGCGCGTCAGGCGCTGGAGAGCAGTCGTCTGATCGTGGCGCGCGACCTGCAGCAGTGTGTAGAGATTTCAAACCAGTATGGCCCGGAGCACCTGATCCTGCAGACCCGCCAGCCGCGCGAACTGGTGGAGTCAATTACCAGTGCCGGTTCAGTATTCCTCGGCGACTGGTCGCCGGAATCGGCGGGTGACTATGCGTCGGGAACCAATCACGTGCTGCCGACCTACGGTTATACCTCGACCTGTTCCAGCCTGGGTCTGGCTGATTTCCAGAAACGCATGACGGTACAGGAGCTGACGCCGCAGGGCTTCCTTAACCTGGCCGCCACCATTGAAACGCTGGCTGCCGCCGAGCAGCTGGATGCCCACAAAAACGCTGTCACCCTGCGCGTTGCCGCACTGAAGGAGCAAGCATGAGCCAGAATATCGAGCAACTGGCGCGCGCCAACGTTCGCGCGCTGACGCCTTATCAGTCGGCACGCCGGCTGGGTGGTAATGGTGATGTCTGGCTCAATGCCAACGAGTTTCCGCTGCCGGTGCCGTTTGAGCTGTCGCAGCAGACGCTGAACCGCTACCCGGAATGCCAGCCCAAAATAGTGATTGAGCGTTACGCGGCCTATGCCGACCTGAAACCGGAGCAGGTGCTGGTCAGCCGCGGCGCCGACGAGGCGATTGAACTGATCATGCGGGCGTTTTGTGAGCCGGGCCAGGACGCGATTCTGTTCTGCCCGCCGACTTACGGCATGTACAGCGTCAGCGCGGAAACCATCGGCATTGAGTACCGCACGGTGCCGGCGCTGGCCGACTGGCAGCTTAACCTGCCTGCCATTGCGGACCAGCTGGAAGGCGTTAAGGTGGTTTACCTCTGCAGCCCGAATAACCCGACCGGCAACCTGATCAATCAGGATGATATCCGTCAGCTGCTGGCGATGACCGCTGGCAAAGCGCTGGTGGTGGCAGACGAAGCCTATATTGAGTTCTGTCCGCAGGCGACGCTGACCGGCTGGCTGAAAGATTATCCCAACCTGGTGATCCTGCGCACCCTGTCGAAAGCCTTTGCGCTGGCTGGCCTGCGCTGTGGCTTTGCGCTGGCGAATCAGCCGGTAATCGATCTGTTGATGAAGGTGATTGCCCCCTACCCGCTGGCGACGCCGGTGGCGGATGTGGCCGGTCAGGCGCTGAGCGAGCAAGGCATCGCCCTGATGCGTGAACATGTGGCACAGCTCAACGACAATCGCAGCTGGTTACTGGCGGAACTGGCGAAGCTGGCCTGCGTCGAGCAGGTTTTCGCCAGTGAAACCAACTACGTGCTGGCGCGGTTTACCGATTCACCAGAAGTGTTTAAAACCTTATGGAATCAGGGCATTATCCTGCGTGACCAGAACAAAAATCCGGGCCTGTCGGGATGCCTGCGCATCTCCATCGGCACGCGTGAAGAGTGCGGACGTGTGATCGCCGCGCTGCAAGCCTTATCTGTGGAGCAAGCATGAGCCAGAAGACCCTTTTTATTGACCGCGATGGCACCCTTATCTCTGAGCCGCCTGAAGATTATCAGGTGGATCGCATGGACAAACTGGCCTTTGAGCCGGACGTGATCCCGGCACTGCTGGCGTTGCAGGCCGCCGGTTACCGTCTGGTGATGATCACCAATCAGGATGGACTGGGCAGCTCAAGCTTCCCACAGGCGGACTTTGACGGCCCGCACAACCTGATGATGCAGGTGCTGACCTCGCAGGGTATCGCGTTTGATCAGGTGCTGATTTGCCCGCACCTGCCGGAGGAAAACTGTGACTGCCGCAAGCCGAAAACCAAAATGGTGGAAGCCTGGCTGGCCGAAGGCGCGCTGGATACCGCCAACAGCTACGTGATTGGCGATCGCCTGACCGATGTGCAACTGGCAGAGAACATGGGCATTCAGCCGATCCGTTACGGTGCTGAAGGGGAAAACTGGCAGACCATTCAGCAGCGTCTGACCCAGCGCGATCGCCATGCGCTGGTGCAGCGTAATACCAAAGAGACCCAGGTGCGGGTCGAGCTGTGGCTGGATCGCGAAGGCGGCAGCAAAATCAACACCGGCGTCGGCTTCTTTGACCACATGCTGGACCAGATTGCGGTGCACGGCGGTTTCCGCATGCATATCGAAGTGAAAGGCGATCTCTATATCGACGATCACCACACGGTGGAAGATACCGGGCTGGCGCTGGGTGAAGCATTGCTCAAAGCGCTGGGCGACAAACGCGGCATTGGCCGGTTTGGCTTTGTGCTGCCGATGGATGAATGTCTGGCACGCTGTGCGCTGGATATCTCCGGCCGCCCGCACATCGAATTTAAAGCGGAATTCAACTATCAGCGCGTCGGTGACCTGAGCACCGAAATGGTTGAGCACTTCTTCAGTTCCCTCTCCTACGCCATGATGAGCACCCTGCATCTTAAAACCAAGGGTAAGAACGATCATCACCGCGTCGAAAGCCTGTTTAAAGCCTTTGGCCGCACCTTGCGCCAGGCAATCCGCGTTGAAGGTAATACGCTGCCGAGCTCGAAAGGAGTGCTGTGATGAACGTGGTGATCATGGATACCGGTTGCGCCAACCTCTCGTCGGTAAAATGGGCGATTGAACGTCTGGGGTATACCCCGGAAGTCAGCCGCGATCCCGATGTGGTACTGCGCGCCGACAAACTGTTTCTGCCGGGCGTCGGTACGGCGCAGGCGGCGATGAATCAGTTGGAAGAGCGTGACCTGATCGATCTGGTCAAGGCCTGTACCCAGCCGGTGCTGGGTATCTGTCTCGGCATGCAGCTGCTGGGACGCGGCAGTGATGAAAACGGCGGCGTGCCGACGCTGGGTATTATCGACCAGCCGGTCTCGCTGATGGACACGCACGGTCTGCCATTGCCGCACATGGGCTGGAACCAGATTACCGCGCAGGCGGGCAATCACCTGTTCCGCGGCATTGATGAAGGCTGCTACTTCTACTTCGTGCACAGCTACGCCATGCCGGTCAACGCCAGCACTATCGCCCAGTGTCACTACGGTGAAGCCTTCACCGCGGCGGTGCAGAAAGATAACTTCTTCGGCGTACAGTTCCACCCGGAACGCTCGGGCAAAGCGGGCGCGCAGTTGCTGAAAAACTTCCTGGAGATGTGATGATTATCCCCGCGTTAGATTTAATCGACGGCAAAGTGGTCCGTCTGCATCAGGGCGATTATGGCCAGCAGCGCGATTACGGCAGCGATCCGTTGCCGCGTTTGCAGCAGTATGCGCAGGAAGGCGCCACGGTGCTGCATCTGGTGGACTTAACCGGCGCGAAAGATCCGGCAAAGCGGCAGATTGCGCTGCTGAAAACCCTGCTCGACGGCGTCGAGGTGATTGTGCAGGTCGGCGGCGGCATTCGTCATCGTGACGATGTGAAGGCGCTGCTGGACGCCGGAGCCAGCCGTGTGGTGGTCGGTTCGACCGCGGTAAAACAGCCTGACGAGGTAAAACGCTGGTTTGCCGAGTTTGGCGCAGAGGCGATTGTGCTGGCGCTGGACGTGCGCATTGATGCTGATAACCGCAAAGAAGTGGCGATCAGCGGCTGGCAGGAAGCGGCGGGCGTCACGCTGGAGCAGGTGATCGCCGATTTTCAGCCAGTCGGCCTGAAACATGTGCTGTGCACTGATATTTCCCGCGACGGCACCCTGAGCGGCTCAAACGTTGCACTTTACCAGGAAGTGACCGCTCGCTTCCCGCAGATTGCCTTCCAGTCCTCGGGCGGCATTGGTGAACTTAACGATATCGCGGCCCTGCGCGGCAGTGGCGTACAGGGCGTGATCGTCGGACGTGCGCTGCTGGAAGGTAAATTCACAGTTTCGGAGGCTATTTCATGCTGGCAAAACGGATAATTCCCTGTCTTGATGTACGTGACGGCCAGGTGGTGAAAGGCGTGCAGTTTCGCAATCACGAGATCATTGGCGACATCGTGCCACTGGCGCAGCGTTATGCCGCCGAAGGTGCCGATGAGCTGGTATTTTATGATATCACCGCCTCATCCGATGGCCGGGTGGTTGATAAAAGCTGGGTATCGCGGGTCGCTGAAGTGATCGATATTCCGTTCTGCGTGGCTGGCGGTATCAAAACCCCGGAAGACGCCGCGCGCATTCTGGAGTTCGGTGCCGACAAGATTTCGGTTAACTCACCGGCGCTGGCCGATCCCTCGCTGATTACCCGGCTGGCTGACCGCTTCGGCGTACAGTGCATTGTGGTCGGCATTGATACCTGGTTCGATGAAGCCAGCGGCAAGTATCAGGTCAATCAGTACACCGGCGACGAAGCCCGTACCCGGGTGACGCAGTGGGAAACGCTGGATTGGGTGCAGGAAGTGCAGAAGCTGGGTGCTGGCGAAATCGTGCTGAACATGATGAACCAGGATGGCGTGCGTAACGGTTATGACCTGGTGCAGCTGAAAAAAGTGCGTGAAGTCTGTCATGTACCGCTGATCGCCTCTGGCGGCGCAGGCACCATGCCGCATTTTCTCGAGGCATTTACCGATGCCAACGTCGATGGCGCGCTGGCGGCCTCGGTGTTCCATAAGCAGATTATCAATATTGGTGAGCTGAAAAGCTTCCTGATCGACAACGGAGTGGAGATTCGCGCGTGTTAACCGAACAACAACTGGCCCAGCTCGACTGGGACAAAACGCAGGGCATGATGCCGGTGATTGTGCAGCATAACGTCTCAGGCGAAGTGCTGATGCACGGTTATATGAACCAGCCGGCGCTGGAAAAAACCCTGGCCGAAGGCAACGTGACCTTTTTCTCGCGTACCAAAAACCGGTTATGGACCAAAGGCGAGACCTCCGGCAACTTTCTGCAGGTAGTCAGCATCACGCCAGACTGCGATAACGATACGCTGCTGGTGCTGGCGAATCCCATCGGTCCGACCTGCCATCTCGGCACCTCCAGCTGCTTCTCCCCGGCCGCTGCGGAGTGGACCTTCCTCTATCAGCTGGAGCAGCTGCTGGCGTCACGTAAGAGCGCCGATCCTGAAAGCTCCTACACCGCCCGGCTCTACGCCAGCGGCACCAAGCGCATCGCGCAGAAAGTAGGAGAGGAAGGCGTTGAAACCGCCCTGGCGGCCACGGTTAACGATCGCCATGAGCTGACCAATGAAGCCTCCGATCTGATCTATCACCTGATGGTGCTGTTGCAGGACCAGGACTTAGACTTCAGCGCGGTAATCAATAACCTGCGCGCCCGTCATCAGTAAAATATGCAATAAGCTGCTCAAAATCAGGCTGAGACGACGATTTTGAGCAGCATCCTTCTCAAAAATGACTCTGCCAGGGATGGGATTTGACTATCTCGATCAGCGCATTGAGAGCTGGCAACGATGAATAAAACACTGTCTCCCTTGGAACGAGAAGCCATTATGCTCACGCTGCGACAGCAGTTTATTCAGGAAGAGCTGACGCAGGGCGAGCTACCCAAGCTGCTTCGTAAAAAAGTGTTGGGGTTTTCTCAACAACGCTACGTGCTGCTGGCAGGAATTAGCCGACGGACGCTGTCCGATATTGAGCAGGATAAAGGCAACGCCACCTTAACTACGCTGAATCGCGCCTTTAAACCGTTCGGTCTCAGGACAGGGCTATTACCGCGTCAGCCAGCCGCATCTGCTGCAAACCCTGATCCAGCAACGCACTGCGCCAGGAAAGCACCATGACAACCCATGAAAAACTGATCGCCCTGCTCGACCAGCACCAGGCACGCTATCGACTGATGGAACATCTGGCTACCGGTAAGTGCGAAGCGGTGGCGGCGATCCGCGGTACCGAGGTCGGTCAGGGTGCCAAAGCGCTGGTCTGCCACGTCAAAGGCAATGGTGTTAAGCAACATGTCCTGGCGGTGCTGCCCGCCGATCGGCAGGCGGACCTCAGCAAAGTGGCTGCCGCAGTGGGTGGACGTCGCGCCTCGCTGGCCAGTCCGGCAGAAACCGATGCCCTGACCGGCTGTGTGTTTGGCGCTATCCCGCCATTTAGCTTTCACCCCGCTTTAGCCCTGGTGGTTGATCCGCTGCTGTTTGAACGCTATCCGGAGATCGCTTTTAACGCCGGTCTGCTGGATCGCTCGGTGATCCTTAATACCGAAGATTATCGGGCGCTGTGCCGTGCTAACGTCGTGAAAATAATCCAGTAATTGCCATCAATGCGGGTCAACGTTACTCTGCGTTAACCCTCATCACGACAAAAGAAGACCTTAATATGGCAATGAACCGCTTTTCTAACCGCCTGCGTCAGACGCTGATGCTGGCTGTAATGGCTGGCAGTACCTTTGGTGCGCAGGCAAAAATCGACCAGGTACGCTTCGCCGTTGATCCCACCTATCCTCCGTTTGAATCCAAAACCCCGCAGGGTAAACTGGTCGGTTTCGATATCGATCTGGGCAATGCGCTTTGTGCCCAGATGCAGGCGAAGTGCGTCTGGGTTGAGAGCCAGTTTGACGGCATGATCCCGGCGCTGAAGGCGCGTAAGTTCGATGCCATCCTGTCGGACATGGGCATTACGGAAGAGCGTCTGAAGCAGATCGATTTCACCGTGCCACTGTACGACACCCACACCCAGCTGATTGCCCGTAAAGGTGCTGGCGTGCTGCCGACGGCGGAATCCCTGAAAGGCAAAACGGTGGGTGTTGAACAGGGAACGGTGCAGGAGCGTTATGCCCTGGCGAAATGGCAACCGCATGGCGTGAACGTGGTGCCGTATGGCGATCAGGCACAGGTCGAGAGTGATTTAGTTGCCGGTCGTCTGGATGCGGTGTTTACCGATGCGGCGCAGGCGGCAATTGGCTTCCTCAAACATCCGCAGGGGAAAGATTTCGAGCTGGCAGGCCCGATTGTTCAGGATCCGATTATCGGTCCCGGTACCGCTATTGGCCTGCGCAAAGGTGACGCGGAGCTTAAAACCGCGCTGGATAATGCCTTTAGCGAGATCAAGAAGAATGGCACCTTCGACCAGATCCAGAAGCGCTATTTCGCCACCGATATCTCTATTCAGCAGTAACGGCGCGAGCCGGCTTTTCCGTCATTGACTGCGATCCGGCACTATACTCTAACCTTTTCGGGACGGCGCACTGTCGTCCTTCGCCGACTACAGGACATTAACACGGTATGCATCAACAACATCATCCTCTGTTAAGCGCCTCTTTAGGCACCCAACGTGAAATCATCAGTTTCCATTTTGCTGAAAACCACTCGCGTCAGGTTTATATCCAGGCTGCGCTGCATGGCGACGAGTTGCCGGGTATGGCGGTGGCGTGGTTTTTAAAGCAGCGGCTGCAGGCGCTGGAGTCAGCCGGCCAGCTGAGAGCCGCTTTCACACTGGTGCCGGTCGCCAATCCGCTGGCACTGGGCCAGCACTGGCACGGCACTCATCTTGGTCGTTTTCATACCTTATCGGGACAGGATTTTAATCGCCGCTTCCCCTCGCTGGGCGAGACGCTGGCAACCGGGCTGGCCGACAGTCTGACCCAGAGCGAAGCGCAGAATAAAACGCTGATCCGTGAGGCGATCGATCGTCACTACCGCGATACGGTGCCAAAAACCGAGCTGGACGCGCAGCGTTTTACCCTGATGCGTATGGCCAGCCAGGCGGATCTGATGATTGATCTGCACTGTGACTGGGAAGCGGTGCCGCACCTTTACACCACGCCGCACGCCTGGCCGGATATCGAGCCGCTGGCGCGCTGGTTAGGCAGTGAAGTACAACTGCTGGCGCAGATTTCAGGCGGCGAACCGTTTGATGAAGCCTGCTGTGAGCCCTGGCTGACGCTGGCCGAACGTTATGGCAAAGATTTCCCGATGCCGCGCGGCTTGCTGCCGGTCACTCTCGAACTGCGTGGTGTGCGCGATGTCTCTCCGGAGCAGGCAGAGAAAGATGCTGATGCGATTATTTCGGCGTTGCAGGAAGGCGGCTATATCGGTTACAGCGAACCGGCGGTGTCGGTGGAAGTGGCGGCCCCGGTGATTGGCGGCGATGAACTGGTATCGGTGACCACCGGTGGCGAAGATGTGGTGGCAATTGGCGAAAACGGTACCGGCCTGAGCGCGCCTGAGGTGGTCGAAGCAGCCGATGAGCAGAGCATGATTAAAGAGCGCTACAGTGAAGGTTCAGCTACACCCTCGCCTGCCCTGAAGAATCCACCGACGCCATTGGCGGCCTGTGAATACATTCATTCGCCGGTTTCCGGTTTGATCCTGCACCGCAAGCCACTGGGCGCGCGGATTCGCGCTGGCGAAGTGGTGGCAGAAATTGTTGATCCGGTCACCGATCAGATCACGCCATTAATGGCTGAGCACGGTGGCATTCTGTATGCGAGACACTGGGTACGGTTTGCAACGGCAGGCATGCTGGTGGTGAGACTGGCGGGCGAGAGTGAGATTCGGAGCGGGGATTTACTGGTGGGATGAAATTAAGCAGAGTACAAAAGTGCTCTGCTTAATTAAATTATAGATTAACGGTGAGTTTCTTTAATCCCAGGCCAAGTATCCTTGCATCGCCGCTTTCTCCATGACTCAAAGGTGATGAAGGATGAACAGGCGTAATAACAAGCTCACTTGATTGTTCTTTGTTAGAAAATGCCAGCCCTTGAATATTACCTATAGTTTTAAATTCAACTCTTTTGACTTCGCTGCCGACTTTAATATCGACTAAGCCCCCTTCATCATTTTTAAAAGAGTTTGCTTCAATCTCGATTTGTACGTCATGTGGTAACGGTTTTTTGAAAGTGATGACTACTGATCTGCTTATCGCAGCATCAGTCCATCTTCCCCAGGATTCCCTATAAGAAAGGCCCGCCATACTTTTTACAAATTCAGGCTTACCCGGAAAACTGAAGTCTATAGCATTACCATTGTAAGAGGTCTCACTCAACGGTATTTCGAGCTGGCTAATTCTATAGTCATAATTAGTACTACCGCCCTTCAATTTTGAAAAATCCAGGCTTGAAGAATACTCATTTGATGATATTTGTACGGTATCAACTTTTCCAGCAAGAGAACCGTATGCTAAACACAGCCCATAAAATTTATCCATTGTGTAAGTAAATACATGGTTAATTTTAAAACAATCATCAATCCAGAAGAATTTATCGTTTTTATCGAACATACTAAGCTGTTGGCTCAGACTATAATCTGCGTCACGATCGAAAAAAGGATCGACACTATTTTTATTGATTTTAAATAAAGCGGGCAATTTGAAGGAAGTGTCACCAATCTCTATTTTTCCAGCATCTTGTATTATTTTAAATTTTTCTATTACTTTTGGAAAACCCCAAAGCTCGATCACAGAATTTTTCCATGAGTTAACTTTACTAATCATATCGGGAAAAGAATCAAATAAAGAATCGCTTTGTAAAGAGCTTCTACCTAATCCTAACTTGGTATCACCTCCTAATAAATCAAGGATTGTAGCCCCATTATCAAATGTATTTCTAAGCTTGCCAGTATTTACGTCTTTTCTGATACCATCACTATCAATGACCATGAAAAGATTTCTTCTAGATAACTTATTCAGAGCAAAACTTGCAGTGTTATTCATTGCGAGATGATCTGAACTTACGACAATAACTGTATTTTTAAATGAAGGTAAAGCGACTATCTTTTTAATGAAATGTGCAATTTGCTCCTGTGAGCAGCTCACGGCGCTCATTGATGAGTTATATACTCCATTATAATTATAGCTTTTCTTCTGACAATTCTTAGATATAAAGCCGTCTGGGTGGTGCGTATCAACCGTCAGCAAAAAAAGCCCAAAGGGTTTTTTATTATCCACGAGCTTAAGATAATTATCATATGCAATAGCAAAAATTGTATCATCATACCAACCCCAGTCATTAATATATGACTTGTCAGTTATTGAATGAGCCAATTCTTCCCTACCAGATAAATGTTCAAATCCATGGTTTGAAAAGAATAGTCTCTTACCACCAAAATCTAAATCAGCTCCCTGAATGAACGATAAGTTATAGCCAGATGATTTCAAAATATCCCCTAAACAAATAGTTCCAGGGAAAAAGCTAGATAAGGAATCTGACGAGTTACCAGAAAAGGGCGCAAAGAGTGGTAAACCACACTGAGAAGCAACTATTCCGGCTATAGTATAATCAGTACCAGGCAACTGAATTGTATTATTGAAGTCGTAGGATTTATCTTTAATATCTGAGAGCTCATCAGTTAAGCCTGGAAACGTATTTTTATCAAAATAGGTCCGCTCCAGACTTTCAGCGTAGATATAAACAATATTTTTCTTGGGACCTGAATTTTTTTTATTTGTTTGATAATAATACTTTGAAAAATCCCCAGCCTCGCCATTCATTCTCGACGAGATAATACTATAGACACCTGTAACTCCAGGATTAGATAAAAAAGAAGCTACAAAAAAAATGAAAATATCGCGTATTTTCTTTTAGATGTATTATGATTTTCTTTCCGACCTGACAATGACACCTTCACAGATATAATCGTAAACAACACTGAAAAGAGCAAAAGAAGAGCAAACGGCAGTAGGTACTTTTGTAAACCAGCACCTTTTAAATCACTAAATATCGTATAAACAACCGATTCATTTATACCTACACCAGTAAAGTAATTTGAACCTATAAAAAGAGAAGTCGACACGATAAAAATTAAATATAGAAAAACTATGAAAATTTTTTCTTTTAATGCTGGCTTAATATATCTACGAAAATAAAAAATCGCACACAGAAAGAAAAAAAAGGAAAGAGACAATTTAATCATCATAAATCTCAGGTCTAATATAAAATTAAAGATATTTAAACAAAATGAGCAAAGAAGCATTATATACTAAATCAGAAGAAAGTTAACCATATTCGAAAACAAATAGCCCGCCCTTTGATTTAGCACATTTCTGCAGTGATGTAGATGTAAACAAAATTAATAACGGGTTAAGAGGCTTACATATAATAAGTAATTCAACATTTTCATGGACAAAGTTATAAAAATGATTACATTATGTTAAGATTACGTAAATCTCAAACTGAAAACCACGCGAATGGCGGTACAATGAACAGGATACAATCAATACATTATCTGCGCGGAATTGCAGCCTTGTTAGTTGTTGCTTATCATAATAGGTCATTTTCATATGAACATTACACAGGGGAGAACTGGACTGAAGTTTTATTTCAGGGTGGGGCATTTGGTGTTGATCTTTTTTTTCTTATCAGCGGATTTATAATTGCTTATTCAACAAGGAGGGCCGAACATTCACATTTAAGTGACTATGTATTACGACGTTTTTTTAGAATATATCCTGTTTTTTGGCTGGTACTCATAGCATATATTTTATCTGAAAATTCATTTACTTTTTGGAACATTATTCGTTCTGCTTTCCTACTCCATAATAATTACAGTGGCAATCCGCCTTTTTTTGAATATAATATACTCTATCCTGCCTGGTCTATGACTTATGAGATTTACTTTTATATCATATTTGCAATTTCCATGAAGCTCTCTCATAAATACAGAGTAATGACAACTCCTTTAATTTTGGTTTTTATGACATTGATATTGCAACTTTTTTATAATAGCAGCTTTTCTATTTACGAAAATGTGCAACTACATGGTGCAATCGAAAAAGGATTAGGTTTTTTAAACTTCATTGCGTCACCCTTAATGTTCAATTTTATAGCGGGAATGGCCATATACACTATCCATGACAAAATGCATTTAATTAAAGCAAAGGGATTACTTTCTTTTGTATTTATAAATGTATTTTTATGCATGTATCTTTATAACTATCATTATAAACATGGCATCTACGGTTTTGGTCTCTGGGCAATATTTCTTATTACCGGATCGCTTTTGTATGAGGCCAGATACCAACTTACAAACTTTGCCCCCTTAATAATATTAGGTGATATATCCTATTCTCTTTATTTAGTTCACCCCTTAGTAATGCACCTGATGGCAGCAAACCACGAATCCATCCCAATGTATGAGAAAAATTCGCCAGCTAAATTCCTAATGATAGTATCTACATCATTAGTGGCTGCATATCTTTTACACCATTTTGTGGAACTTCCTGCCATAAAACTAGGTAAAAATGTTATTAATTACTTTCACAAAAGAAATAAATTATTAACTGCTAAATAAGGTAATAAAAAATAAATACAATTCATTAAAATGGGCACCAAGATTGGTGCCCATTACTTTGTTTACAGAGTTCAGATGTTAATGGCCGTTTAGTCTAACCACTCAGTGTGGAACACACCGTCTTTATCGATACGCTTGTAGGTATGCGCACCGAAGTAGTCACGCTGCGCCTGAATCAGGTTGGCAGGCAGCACTTCTGAACGGTAACTGTCGTAGTAAGCAATTGCCGCAGAGAAGGTTGGCGTTGGGATACCGTTCTGAATCGCGTAAGAAACAACATCACGCAGCGCCTGCTGATACTGATCGGCGATATCTTTGAAGTACGGCGCCAGCAGCAGGTTAGCGATGCTTGCATCTTCAGCATAGGCATCAGTAATTTTCTGCAGGAATTGGGCACGGATGATGCAGCCAGCACGGAAAATCTTGGCGATTTCACCGTAGTGCAGATCCCAGTTGTTCTCTTCTGAAGCCGCACGCAGCTGTGAGAAGCCCTGCGCATAAGAGACGATTTTACCGAGGTAGAGTGCGCGACGCACTTTCTCGATAAACTCTGCTTTATCACCGGTAAAGGCTTGAGCCTGCGGACCGCTCAGGACTTTGGAAGCCGCAACGCGCTGCGTTTTCAGCGAGGAGAGGTAACGGGCAAACACTGATTCAGTGATCAGTGACAGTGGCTCGCCCAGATCCAGTGAACTCTGGCTGGTCCATTTACCGGTACCTTTGTTCGCTGCTTCATCCAGAATCACATCAACCAGATAGTTACCTTCTTCATCTTTCTTAGTGAAGATATCTTTGGTGATATCGATCAGGTAGCTGCTCAGCTCGCCGTTGTTCCACTCGGTGAAGGTTTCCGCCAGCTCTTCGTTGTTCAGACCCAGTGCACCTTTAAGCAACGCGTAAGCTTCTGCAATCAGCTGCATGTCACCGTATTCGATGCCGTTGTGCACCATTTTCACATAGTGACCCGCGCCGTCCGGACCGATGTAAGCCACACAGGCTTCGCCATCTTCTGCACGTGCCGCAATCTTATCCAGAATTGGAGCAACCAGCTCATAGGCTTCTTTCTGGCCGCCAGGCATGATAGATGGACCTTTCAGTGCGCCCTCTTCACCGCCGGATACGCCGGTACCGATGAAGTTAAAGCCCTGGTCTGACAGCTCTTTGTTACGACGAATGGTGTCTTTATAGAAGGTGTTACCGCCATCGATCAGAATGTCGCCTTTATCAAGATGCGGCGTCAGTGAGGCGATAGTTTTGTCGGTCGCTTCACCTGCCTGAACCATCAGCAGGATACGACGTGGTTTTTCCAGCGATTCGACAAACTCTTCAACGGTGTAAAAAGGAGCAAGCTTCTTGCCCTGGTTCTCCGCGATGACTTCATCCGTCTTTTCGCGTGAACGGTTAAAGATAGAAACAGTGTAACCGCGGCTCTCAATGTTAAGAGCCAAGTTGCGGCCCATCACTGCCATACCTACAACGCCGATCTGTTGCTTGGACATTTTTTACTCCTGTCTGAAGGTCACTTCACAATGCGTCATCGCATGTGAACAAAAGTGCCAATTATGTTAACTCAGTATAATAAGAGATTGATAGTTATTGATGCTATAGGGTTATGCAAGCGCAGAAACATTGCTATATCAAAGAGTTGTATAAATCCACATACGAAGAAACCATTTTATCACCGGTAAACAGTTCGAGATAACGTTGGTAAGCATGCTCTCCATAAATCTTTGCTTGTGCAGGATTATTCCAGAGGGACTCCATTGCCATACACAGTGCTGAAGGATCAGAGGGAGGTACTACAATCCCTGTTTCGTTGTGGATATTAATCCATGACGTGCCAGTTCCGATTTCACTTGAAATAAGGGGTTTACTAAACATAGCCCCTTCAAGCAAAGAAATACCGAAAGCTTCGGATCTTAGATGAGAAGGAAATACCATAGCGAAGCAAAGATCAAGTAGCGCAATTTTGTCGGCATCCTCAAGTGCACCTAAAAAAAAGACGTTTTTTAAACCCAATTTTTCTGCCTGGACCTGAAGTTCACGTTCAATAGGTCCCGAGCCAACGATGACAACTGGATAGTTATTTCCAGCATTAGCTTCCAATAATATATGCAAACCTTTATAGTAACGTAACGTGCCTATAAATAAGAAGAAACGCTCAGGTAATTTTTCCCGCCAGGCTTGTAGAGCATCGTTAGACGGTAATACATAACCAGCTTGATCTATGCCAATAGGAATGACCCTCACCTTCTCAGCGTATTTTTTTAGCACTGGGCTTGTAGCAACATAGTTAGGTGAGGTCGCGACAATAGTATTTACTGAAGACATGAACTTATGCATTAAGGGACTATATAATCTAAGCAATTTCTTTTGTCTGACTATGTCTGAATGATAACTTACTACAGTCGGTTTATTTACCTTGCAAAGGAAATGCACCATATCCATATAAGGCCATGGGAAATGATAGTGAATAACATCTGCTTCTCTAGCGAGTTTTTTGAAAACCCGCATTGCGTTTAAAGAAAAAGGACTTGAAGCAACTGAAAAATCCGCTTGTATTCTATGACACTTATGAGAGGCGACTATAGCATCCATACAAGTTTCGTGCTGAGTTAAGGATAATACTGTAGATTCAACGTCATATTTAGCCGATCCTTCAGCCAATTGGAAAATTACTTGTTCAATACCACCAAATGAATCTGGATAATACGTCTTATAAAAATGAAGTACTTTTATCATAGCATTTCTAATTTAGTGTAAACGTTCACCGTTTGCCGTGCGCATTTTTCCCAGTCAAAATTTTTCGCATGTATAAGTCCTTTCTCAATGGCTAAATATCGGTGTTCATCAGAGCTAAGTGCGGTTTCCAATTGCATGGCAATGCAATTAACGTCTTTAGGATCGTGATAAAACGATGATTTACCTGCTACTTCTGGCAAAGACGAGGTAGCAGAACATACTACCGGAACTCCTGACTGCAATGCTTCAAGCACCGGTAATCCAAAGCCTTCATACTCACTTGGAAAACAAAAGACTCGTGCTCCACTGAAAAGAAATGGTATATCAGAACGTGGAACATAACCTAAATATACCAGCCACCCAGCACGAGCAGCCTTATCGATTTTTTTCAAAATCTCTTCATTCTTCCATCCTTTAAAACCGCTAATTACTAAGGGATATGCATTACGCAGTTGGGCAGGAAGTTTTTGATACGCATCAATCAAAGATATAATGTTTTTGCGTGGTTCTAAGGTACCTACAAAAAGTGTGTATTGTTGGTGTTCTAGATGATACTTTTTCAGCACCGGTGAAGTTTGCTCCTCACTTCGTTGTTGAAAATGTTCGGACGCTGCCAGATGTGTTGTTTGTATTTTTTCAAGCGGGTAATTAAAATACTGATTGAGTTCCTGCCGAATGAAATCCGAAACTGTTATAATATAATCACTTCGCTTAAGCGCCTTCAGGATTTCCTGCCGGGTATATCTACTTCTTTTAGCCTCAAAATAATCAGGGAATTTAAAAGGGCTAAGATCATGAAAGGTAGCGACTTTTTTACCAGCATGTGCAGGAAGAAAAAAATTCGGGCCGTGGTAAATATAGTCATTATACTTAACCAATGCCTTTTTTTTTATAATTGGAGACAATGATTGATAGACTTTGATTGCCACAGAACTGTTTTTTAACACACTTTTTAAATTATGTGTGATGCTAGCGGTGGCATTCTCATCGGGAATTTTCTCTAACACTAATCTACCGTCAAAAAAGCGAAAATTTTCGATACAATTAAGCCGTTCTATGCCCTTAGCTAACTCATATGTATATCGACCTATGCCTGTTAGCGGATATTTTATTGGCTCAACAGAAAGAATTACCTTCATAATTTCCTCAAGTCCCTATAATTGGTCATTTTATTGGCACTCATCTTTGATAGTCAGATTTCTTACCAATCCTGAACAGAGATTATCAAGCCTGAGGCCAATTGACTGGTAGTCATGCTGTGCGCGCCACGCGTCAGCTGCAGCTTTAACTTTTAGTGAATTTTCACTATTACTCGCGATGTCTTTAAGCGTTTCCATGATATTTTTTGCAATAATATCAGCGGTAAACCCTTCAAATTTAAAAACAGCATCCCCTAAATCATCAAAAATTGGTATCGGTGTAACTATTACTGGTTTTGCAGTAGCCATGCCGTACCTTACTGCACCGCTGGCAGACTCACCTGTATTTTGATAGGCAAATAACAGCAAATCAGCGTCAGAAAGCAATCTTAGACTATGCTCATCAGCCAGAAAATCATTATGGAATTCAACTAAATCTGAAAGCCTTTGTTCAATAACGAACTCTTTCAAAGCATTAACCAGGTCATGAGATTCAGCTACAGGAAACTCAGCATTAACCAGTCTAATTTTCACCGGAGTATTATTGTCACGCAAGATTTTAATCGCTTGCACGATTTCCATCAATCCTTTATGGGGCAAGCAGAATCCATAGCTTGCGATCAAAGGTATTCCCTCTGTCACATGAGACTTAGTCTGAGCTGTGTCATTACTAAGAACTCCATGTGGGAAAAGGGTAACGTTATCTTCCAGGCCTAATTCTTTCAACCGGTTCAAATCGGCGAACGAATGAACCAGTAACCTGTCACAAACTCTTAAAGCATCCAATATATGTAAAAGCTTGAAATTTTCTACAGGGCTCTTATCAGGATCAACAGTAGAATGCAACGTCATTATAACAATTACATTTTTTTCTTTTAATTCCAGAATGAAAGCTGATAGTTCTGAATGATTAAAGAACCCATAATTAAACTGAATAATTACAGTATTTAACTGTGCTTGCTCAATATGCTTAACAATAACGTTTAAGTTATTTTCTTCTTTCCCTATACGCCATGTCCGAATACTTTTATCATTTTGTTTATCAATAGTTTCCTGTCCGTTTGGTGAAAAGATCATGGAATACTGACCAGGCATGTTATTAACCAAATGCTGAGAATAGGTAGCAATCCCGCATTTTGTATTCCATGTAGTAATCCAACCAATTTTTGCTTGCTGATTGCATTCCCAGAAGTTAGCCTGTAGTGCTTTAAGCGAAGCAATAGAACGTTTTGCTACAGAAGACCAGCTAAAATTAGAAAGAATACGGCTACGTCCTTTTTCGGCCATTTGACGGCGGTCTTCAAGCGGAGTGTCAAAAGCACACTTCATTTTCAGAGCCAGGTCATCAATACTCACATCAACCCATGCAGAAGAATAAAGAGAAAAATGTGTTTTAGCGTGCGCGTAAGTATAATCTACTAACCAACTATTTGTTGCATCGCAGAAATCTTTCTGACCACTCCAGTTAGTGACTATTGCAGGCAAGCCACTCAGCATCGCTTCAGCAATGGGTAATCCAAATCCTTCAGCACAACTGGGGGCGACCAGCACGTCACATTGTTCATAAATACTTTTTAAAAGCGACTCATCAAGATCTTCTTCAATTATTATTACGTGCGGGAAATTCGCATTATCTTTTTTCAAAGCATCTAGTTTTTGCTTAATGGTATTATGTGGGTTATGGAAAGTTTTAATTATTAAGGTAACATCATCGCTATGCTTGAATGCTTTTCCGTATGCTTGCAGCATCGCATCTGCACCTTTGCGCGGAAAGCAGGATGAAACATGTAAGAAACGGAAAGAATTTACCTTCCCAAGATCATAATGAATTGAATTAATACTCTCCCAATGATCACATCCATTACCCGTTACGAACGCAGGTAGACGCAATCCATTATCAAGCAGTATTTTTTTTACGTGATGTGACGTGCATAAAACAGCATCGAGTTCATTATTAAAGCTTTGAATCCATTCAAGTGGATAACCTGTTTCTTCCCAAGCATAGCAATGAAGGAGTTTAACATTTGCATTCAACCCAGTAACACGTGGTGGATAAATATTCCTGGACTGAATTGAGGATTTTTTTGTTAGTGATTGCTGTGCTTTTCTATTCCAAGTTAATAAATCAGCGTTGCTACTTTTATGCATAAAAGTAGCATCAGGCTCATAATCTCCAGGACCTTCTGTGGAATGTAACAATACATCGGTATCTTCATCATTTAATGCCCGGGCAAATTGCCTATTAACTAAGGCAAGACTATAAGAAGAATCAAAAGGACCATCTATACGCCATTCAAGCCGCTTTTCTAAAGCCTGCATAATTTCGGCTAACTTCATGTTCCTATCTAATGCTTCAGCAACTTTCATAAGATCTTGCTGAGATGGTCTGACTTTGGTATCTATTTTTTTTAATTTTTCAATTATAGTTAACGGCTCATCCTCATCATCATGTGTTTCATCTAAACTTAAACTCTCTATAGAACGTGAAAATTCGTTAAGAGCTTTTTGAGCTGTGAGGTCCCATGAGAATTTAGCCGACTGACTTATAGCATGTGATTTTAATTTTTCCCGGAACTCTTCATCGACAATGACTTCAATAATTTTATTTTTTATTGCCTCTACCGAAAATGGATCAAATAGCGCTTTTTCCAGCCCTATAACTTCAGGAATACTAGTTACATTTGAGCCTATAGTTGCAGCCCCACATTTCATAGCCTCTAAAATAGGCAGGCCAAAACCTTCATGTTCAGAGGCAAAAACGAATAAGAAACAATGACGATAAAAAAGTATTAGTTCGTCATCACTAACGTAACCTGTCAATATAACATCTTTCTTAGTAAGGCCTGCATTTTTAATTATGTTGGTTAGATAGATGCGATCTCCATCATTCAACTTGCTTACAATGACAAGCTGTTTGTTATATCGTAAATCGCTATTAATCTGAGAGAAAGCAAGTATTAACCTTTCAAAATTCTTACGCTTATCAAAACCTCCTGGCGCATAAAGAATAATATCTTTGGTAATGGAAAATTTATTCTTTATATAATTGAAATCGATATCTTTTATATTTTTATCATGCCATTCTTCTTCTGTTGCTGATGATATTGATGCAATATGAGCCTGAGTATCAGCAAGATGTATTTTAGCTTCTTTAGCAGTATAATCTGAGTTGGTAAGAATAACATCTGCTTTTTTAAGGTTATCGATTTTATTTAAATAATAAGAACGAAACCTTTGATCTTGTAAATATGTCTTTTCATTTACAAGTGGAATCAAATCATGATGAAGGACAAAAACTTTAGTTTTGCTCCTCAGCGATTTTATAGTAATTATTGCATCATCAATATGCCCTTCAAAAAGGCTTGTGATAAAAACGATATCTGCAGAAAAGGAACGAATCATCTCTTCACGAATAAGGCTTGCAGCGGCCCTACGCCATTCATTCCCTCCATCGCAAGCTTTTAAAGGCGCAGGAAGCTTACAAACTATAATTTTTTCTTCAGGAATAAGCCCTAACAATGCCTCTTTGATTTCAGGAATTGTATCAATAAAATTTGCGTTCAGTAACACAAAAAACTCATGTGTTTTATTATTGCGCAGAATAGCCTTAGTTATGGATAAAGAGTAACGCCCAATACCACGGTATTTACTTTCAGTTTGCGCACCCTGCAGATCAATAATAATTCTCATCATTTAATCCCTTTATCACTTTCAACTTCTGCATCATGGAGATCTTCAAATATTTTCTTCGCGCGATTAGACATATTGTTATAATGCGTTATAGGCTTTGAAAAGAAGTGTTCAGGTAAATTCCCATCTGACAAAAACATACTTTTCGAATAAAGCTTACGTACCAAATCATATACCCCTACTTTACGCATTACATTCAGGGCAGTACCTTTTGCATTAGGATATTTGCCGGAAAGCACTAATAAGCGATTAAATAATTTTCGCAACAATGCTTTGATTAAATATTTCACCCCCTTCTTTCGCGTCAAATTGGCCCTTTTTATCAGGTCGGTACTACGACGCAAGGGAGAGGTTAACCGCCATGAATTACTTTTGTATACTAGCGATAAACGGTCTTCGAGGTTTTGATTATGTCTAATCAAATCATTATTTATACCCTCGATTTTTTCGTAAATCTTTAATAAAGAATTCAACTGATCCTGTAAAGACTCGAAATTTTCAGCATTCAAATGCTCAATATTTTCAATTTTTTCAACTAATGCGTAATCATATCTATCAGCTAACTCGTCTAATGTAACACCTATTTTTTTTACATAGAATTCATTAAAAACTGAAAATAAATCCTGCGGTCCTTTTTTTTGTGCCACTATGCTATAGTCTGGGCTTACACCTTTCAAAACATCTGTTAAAGTGATTTTCCCCGCCTCATCTTTTACATTTGGACTCTCTTGAAGCCTGACAACTCGGGTCCTGTGGAAACCATAATAATCCGGTAAAAATTTGAGCAAATCTGGTGGGAGCGGGTTTTGATGTGTAGGGTCCATATAGAATGAACAACTACCAACACTGATGTTTTCCGGGTTGGGTGTTTCTAGTATTAATAACCCGCCAGGCTTCAATGCGCGATGTGCTTCTATTACTAATGTATGAACCAGGTCAAAAGGTAGGTGTTCAACAATATGAAAACCAGTTACAGCAGTTAAACTATCATCTGCCTGCTTTTTAAGGAATTCAATACAATCTTCGAGTTCAACGGTTAACCCATCTTTACGCGCTTCAGCAAGCATCCCGTCATTCAGATCAACACCAATAGCCTGAATATCATTATCGCGCAATAGTTTTAGCCATTCTCCTCGACCACAACCTACATCAATAACGAAAGATTCAGGGTAAAATAAATCTAAAGCCCTTATTAATGGCAAATATACAGTTAATCTTTGACGTATATCTTCAGTTTTTCCACGGTGCTTATCTTCAAATTCACGGTAAAAATTATTACTCACTCTTTAATCTCCAGTGTAGGTGGCATCCAGGATACACCTATAAATGGTTGCTTGCTGGGATTTATTACAGTAAATACCAGCGCCAAATCACGCCATTCATAATTTCTCGCCACATGCGTATCCGAGGAATGTAATGCCACCGCGATTGAATACGAGCCCACCCCCAAATTTGCTGGAAATTCAAAGTTATATTCTAATATCTTACCCGCCGGAAGGTTATTTAATACTCTTTTCAAATGATGTGTATTGGTACCAAAAACGGGTTGTCCTAAGCGATCTTTAATAGCATACCCCACAACTAATTCTTCAATCGGTTGTTCAATCTCAATTGCAACCTTTAAAGTGATAAGCTGTCCTACCTGAACATTTTCTATCGACTCTGACTCAGCATTAAATATGCCAAGACGACTTATACGAGCTTCTCCTGTTCCTGAAAGAGTAGCTTTTTTTCCATCAGCATTACTTACTTTTATAGATTTTTTTTCTTTATCTGCAAGTAAAGCATTATAGTAGTCCATTACGGATTCAGGTTCTCCTTCCATTGCTACCTCACCTTTGCTTAGAAGGATTGCCCGGTCGCATATACTCTGAATAGCCTGCTTGTCATGTGAAACTAACAGTAGCGTTGTACCCTTACGTCTAAACTCACGTATACGCTCGAAGCTTTTATGTTGAAAATAGGCGTCTCCTACTGAAAGAGCCTCATCAATAATTAATATATCTGGTCTGATAGCGGTAGCAACGCTGAAAGCCAGGCGAACCTGCATTCCACTTGAATAAACACGTACCGGCTGGTCAATGTAATCGCCTATTTCGGCAAATGATTCAATTTCTGGCATCAACGCATTGAGCTGCTCAATTGTATAACCTAGCAGCTGTCCTGACATATACACATTCTGGCGACCAGTAAAATCGCTGTGGAATCCCATCCCCAACTCAAGCATAGCAGCAACACGGCCTGAAATATCTATCGTTCCTGTAGTCGCTCTGGCAGTCCCGGTAATCAATTTTAGTAAAGTACTTTTCCCGGCACCATTCACTCCGATAATGCCTACTGCCTCTCCTTCATTAATTTTGAAATTAATGTTTTTCAAAATCCATTTTTGTTTATGCCTTCTTTTAATCATCGGCACGAGCCATTCAATTAATCTATCTGTTTTCTTCTGATAAATTTTGTATGCTTTACTTACACCAGTTACATATATATGAGTCATCAGAGTTCATCCACCATTTCAGCCGCATGCCTTCTGAACAAAATAAAACCGTAAAGACAAAAAACTATTGCCAGACCGAATACAGGAATTAATGAAATCCAATCCGGTATTTTATGGTAAGCAAAAATACCCTGATAAGCCTGCATAATCCTGGCTAATGGATTGTACATAAGAATTTTGTGTGCCCATTGAGGTAGAGAATTTAGGACATAAACAATAGGTGTAAACCAAAACCAGAATTGTAACAATACGCCAACAAATTGCCCCACATCACGAAAAAAAACATTCATCACGCCAAAAATCATTCCAAGCCCGGCAGCAAATGCGATCTGAATTAAAACAACCGGAATCATGGAAAATATTAGCCATCCGGGAAAATTCCCAGTAAAAATCAAGAATATTATAAATAGCGAGAAGATTATCAAAAAATTTAGTACTGCCGAAGCGATAACAATTATCGGCAAACATATTTTAGGGAAACTGATTTTCTTTATCAGGTTTGCATTATTAATAAAAACACCCTGACTTTTGTCAAGAATCTCAGTAAACAGTCCCCAGGTTAATACTCCGGAGCAAAGATAAATACTATAAGCAAAGGAGCCAGTATTATCTGGCATCCTTGCTTTCATGACCTGAGAAAAAACCAATGTGTAAACTAAAATCATAGCCAAGGGTTGAAGCACTAGCCATAAGGCACCTAGCATGCTTGTTTGATAACGAGACTGAAAGTCCCGCTTAATACTGCTAATAATAAAACCGCGGTAATGATAGATAGCTTTTAACATATTAGGCACATCCAGCATTATCAAGAAAGGCTAAAACCTCGTTGGTCTTATCGGTCATAAGCTCTATTTTTTCAGAGCTTTCGACGTTTAATCTTATTAATGGCTCTGTATTAGAAGTTCTGATATTGAAACGCCAGCTTTCAAATTCCATGCTTAGGCCATCTGTTTTATCTGTGCACAATGCCTTCTCTGTATATTTTTTTTCAATTGCGTCAATTATAAATGCAGCATTCTTAATCTTTCTATTTATTTCTCCGGATGCTGGATATAAAGACATACGTTTTTCAATCAGCAGTTGTAAGCTTTTTCCTTCTGTCTGGATTAATTCCGCTACTAACAACCATGGGATCATGCCGCTATCACAATAGGCAAAGTCTCGGAAATAGTGGTGCGCACTCATCTCGCCGCCATAGACCGCATCTTCTTCACGCATGCGCTCTTTGATAAAAGCGTGGCCGGTTTTGGACATCACCGGAATGCCACCCGCTTTGGTAACCACATCAATAGTGTTCCAGGTCAGACGTGGATCATGGATAATTTTTGCGCCAGGCTCTTTCTTAAGAAACGCTTCGGCTAACAGGCCAACGATGTAATAGCCTTCGATAAAGTCTGCATTCTCATCAAACAGGAAGCAACGGTCAAAGTCTCCGTCGAAAGCAATCCCCATATCGGCCTGATGCTCACGTACTGCATCAGAGGTATCTTTACGGCACTCTGGCAGCAGTGGATTAGGAATACCGTTCGGGAAAGTTGCGTCGGCCTGATGATGCACCTTAATAATGCTCACCGGCGCATTCGCCTGCTGGAAGCGTTTTTCAATCTCATCTATTACGTGGCCAGCAGCACCATTACCAGAGTTAATCACCAGCTTCATTGGTTTAGTGAAGTTGTTCAGGTCGATATAGCCCATCAGATGATCGACATAGGCATTCAGGACTGAAATCTGCTTGTAGCTACCGCGTTTGCTCTCGTCAACCGAAGCAAAGTCGTTGGCTTCAGCCAGTCGCTGGACATCACGTAGTCCGGTATCTCCGCTGATTGGACGCGCACCTTCCCGCACTAACTTCATGCCGTTATAGTTCATTGGGTTGTGGCTGGCGGTGACTTCAATACCGCCATCAATCCCTAAATGAAAAGTCGCGAAGTAGATCTCTTCCGTTCCGCTCATACCGATATCCAGCACATCGGTACCCGCATCCCTGAGTCCATTTGCCAGCGCCAGCTTGAGTGATTCGCTGGTCTGACGAACATCACCGCCGACCACTATGGTCTTTGGTCGGATAAATTCACCATAGGCCCGGCCAATGCGGTAAGCGATGTCTTCATTGAGTTCAGTGCCCAACTCACCACGAATGTCATAAGCTTTAAAACAGGTCAGTGCTGCCATGATCTTGTCTGTCCTTACTAACTTGCAAACTGTTGTTTAATCAAAATGAGGTCGTCATCGCCAAGATAAGAACCCGACTGGATCTCCAACAGCTCTAATGGAATTTTGCCTGGGTTTTCTAAGGTATGCGGATGACCAATAGGGATAAAGGTTGACTGGTTCTCGGTTAGCAGCAGGGTTTTATCCTGAATAGTCACCTTCGCAGTACCTGACAGGATGACCCAGTGCTCAGTGCGGTGATAGTGCATCTGCAACTCAAAGGCTTCACCTGGTTTTACCGTGATGCGGTTGACATTAAATCGACCGGTGTTCACCACCAGATCACAACGTCCCCATGGCCAGTAGGTTTCACGGTGGCGACGGTATTCGCTGCGGCATTCGACCTTCAGGAATTCGACAACACGTTTCACATCCTGAACCTGATCTTTACGTGCAACCAGTACTGCATCCTTGGTGTTAACAATCACCAGGTTTTCTACCCCGATTGCCGCAACCAGCTGGTCTTCACTGTTGATGTAGCAGTTTTTGGTGTTGTGCAGGAAGGTATCGCCTTTAAGCGAATTGCCGTAAGAATCTTTATCATTCACTTCCCACAGCGCCGACCAGGAACCGACGTCACTCCATCCCGCTGCAAGTGGAACCACCACAGCAGCATCGGTTTGTTCCATTACCGCATAATCAACCGATTCGTCCGGACAGGCGATGAAATCGTCTTTATCAATACTGATAAAGTCATTGCCTTCCTTTACGTTAGCCATTGCACGGCGGCAGGCTTCGAGGATATCCGGGCGGAATTTTTCCAGTTCCTGCAGGTAACGTTTTGCGCGGAACATAAACATGCCGCTGTTCCAGTAGTACTGACCGGATTCGAGGTACTCTTCAGCGGTGCTCTGGTTCGGTTTTTCAACAAAGCGCTGGACCTGATAAGGGCCGTTCTCAGCGCCTGGCAATGCTTCACCCCGCTGGATGTAGCCATATCCGGTTTCCGGACCGGTCGGCACAATACCGAAGGTGACCAGCTTGCCCTGTTTGGCGTGCGCGGTCGCTACCTTAATAGCCTGATGGAATGCAGCTCGATCTTCAATGACGTGATCGGCAGCCAGTACCAACAACACCGGATCATCGCCCTGCTCTACTGCATTGAGTGCGGCTAGCGCAATGGCTGGCGCGGTGTTACGCCCGACCGGCTCAAGAATAATGTTATGGGATAGCTTGTTAATTTGTCGCAACTGCTCGGCGACCAGAAAACGGTGCTCTTCGTTGCAGATCACCATCGGTGCGCGAGCTTCAACGCCCGTCAGACGGTTAACTGTCTCCTGCAGCATAGAATGCTCGCCGTGCAGACAGATGAACTGTTTAGGATAAAGTTCGCGGGAAAGGGGCCATAAGCGGCTGCCGGTTCCTCCGGCCATGATTACGGGAAGTAACATTCCACATCCTCTAACAAATTTAAGCATGCTATTGCATATAAAGCGGGTCAATTTTTATTCATTATGAATAATCAGCCACGCTACCGCCCTTGGCTTGCAGCAACCAATATGCTGTGTGATGGGATTCTTGCCATCACAGGTTAGCTTGTCGATGCGCTGATGATATTTTATTCAATCGCATACGGGTTCTGAGACCACCGCAAATAGTACAATTTGTGCGGCAAAAATAATATGCCTATTCTTTCATTGTGCCAGGCAAAACTTAAGTTCGACTAAACATTGATCCAGATGCATTCCGGCTAAGCTAATCTTTAGTAAAACGACATCTTAGCACCGTGCTAACCGTGCCTTGCGTCTCTTCAGGCCGTCGTCCAGCGCTCTATAGTGTTTCAATTGAGCAGATGACACGCCAGGATAAATCCGTATTAAACCTACTGGTAGCCAGTAATGAATCGGTAACGGGCTAATGTTTAGCCTATATATGCAATTCTGCTAAACGCAGACATAAAAAAACCCGGCCGGAGCCGGGTTTTTTGCATTTCATCGCAGTTTACTTAAACCCATTCGGGTTCTTGCTCTGCCAGTTCCAGGTATCACGCATCATCTCGTCGATGCCGCGCGTCACGCGCCAGTCGAGTTCACGGTTGGCCAGCGAGGCGTCGGCCCAGAAGGCCGGCAGGTCGCCATCGCGACGCGGTTTGATCTCGAAAGGAATCGCTTTGCCTGACGCCTTCTCAAACGCTTTGATCATCTCCAGCACCGAGAAGCCTTTACCGCCGCCGAGGTTGAAAGCGGTATAACCTTCAACCTTGCTCAGATGGTCCAGCGCTTTCAGGTGCCCTTCCGCCAGGTCGACCACGTGGATGTAGTCACGCAGGCAGGTACCATCTGGCGTATCGTAATCACCGCCAAACACACCCAGCTTCTCCAGACGTCCAATCGCGACCTGAGCAATGTACGGCAGCAGGTTGTTCGGGATACCGGCAGGATCTTCACCGATTTCACCCGACTCATGCGCGCCGACCGGGTTGAAGTAACGTAAGGCGATCGCCTTGAACTTCGGTTCGGCTTTGGCGAAGTCACGCATCACCAGCTCGATCATCAGCTTGGAGGTGCCATAAGGACTGGTGGTGCCGCCAATCGGCGTGGTCTCAACGTACGGTACCGGCGCATCTGCACCGTATACGGTCGCGGAAGAGCTGAAGATAAAGTTCCAGACGCCCGCTTCGCGCATCTCCTCCAGCAGCACCACGGTACCCGCAACGTTGTTCTCGTAATACTCGAGCGGCATGCGGGTTGATTCACCCACCGCTTTCAGTGCAGCAAAGTGGATCACAGCAGAAATGCTGTTTGAGGCGAACAGGTCACGCAGACAGGCGCGATCGCGGATATCACCTTCAACAAAGGTCGCTTTCTTACCCGCCAGCTTCTCGACGCGGTTAATGGCTTCCCGCGAGGCATTGCACAGGTTATCCAGTACCACAACGTCATCACCGCGCTGCAACAGCGCCAGCACCGTGTGGGAGCCGATGTAACCCGCTCCACCCGTTACTAAAATAGCCATGTGAACTCCTTTCTCTCTGCCGCGGGGTGCGCGGCGAATCTGTTAGTGTTGTTTGGCGAGAATCTTCTGAATCGCTTCGCGGAAATCACGGCCCTGAGCGTTGCTGCGCAGTCCGTAAGAGACAAACGCCTGCATGTAACCCAGTTTACGACCGCAGTCGAAGCTGTGGCCGGTCAGCAGCGAGACATCTACCGTTTTATGCTTGCTCAGGCTGGCGATCGCATCGGTCAGCTGGATACGGCCCCACGCGCCTGGCTCAGTGCGCTCCAGTTCTGCCCAGATATCAGCAGAAAGCACATAGCGGCCCACGGCGGCCAGGTCAGAGTTCAGCTCAGCAGGATGCTCTGGCTTCTCAACAAAATTAGTGATGCTGCTGATGTCGCCTGGGTGATCAATCGGCTCTTCAGTGGTGATCACCGAGTACTCAGAGAGATCGGAGGTTGGCATGTGCTGCGCCAGCACCTGGCTGTGGCCGGTCTCTTCAAAACGGGCCACCATCGCCGCAAGGTTATAACGCATGTGGTCAGCGGTGGAATCATCCAGCAGCACGTCTGGCAGCACTACCACAAATGGATTGTCGCCAATCATCGGGCGGGCACACAGAATAGAGTGGCCAAGGCCCAGCGGCTGTGCCTGACGCACGTTCATGATGGTCACGCCTGGCGGGCAGATAGACTGCACTTCGCTCAGCAGCTGGCGCTTCACGCGCGCTTCAAGCAGCGCTTCCAGCTCGTAGGTGGTGTCGAAGTGGTTTTCCACCGCATTTTTAGAGGCATGGGTGACCAGCACGATCTCTTTAATGCCTGCAGCCACACACTCGTCAATGATGTACTGAATCATCGGTTTGTCGACGACAGGCAGCATCTCTTTCGGAATGGCTTTAGTCGCAGGGAGCATATGCATACCGAGACCCGCAACCGGGATTACTGCTTTAAGCTTGGTCATATTTATTCCGTTTAATAAAATGAAGATGTGGGTCGATTATGCAGGATCGGCCAGAACAGCAAGTATAATCTTTATCTGAAAATCGGACACTAACTCTCTGTCACACCATGGAAATTCGGCATTTTGCCCATTGCCAGCGACAGCAGAAACTGAATAAAGACAACCAGTAAACGTGATCGGCGTCGGCTGTTTCGGCTGTCGTTGCGCAACCGGCTGAGACCAGCGATAAATGAAAACGGGCGACCCTGAGGTCGCCCGTTACTGTCACTGCTGCTGGCTTACAGCCAGCCTTCAAACCACTCAGGCATCACGAACAGATTGAAGTGATTGACCAGCATCATTACGCCGACAAACACCGCTGAAACTGCGACCCACTGGCGGGCATACGGCATAAACCGAATGCCAATCACCGGCTTGATAAAGAACGGATGCGCCAGCGCCGAGATCAGAATCTGCGAGATGGAGAGCGTCAGCGCCACGTAGAGCACGTTCGGCCAGATAAAGGTGGTCGCCAGCACCGCCAGTACCACCAGGCTTGCCACGATGTTCCAGTAGAACTCGACATTGGTGCGCCCGTTAGCCTGCGAAATCGCCCCGGTCAGGCCACCCATCGGCCGCAGCATGCCAAACAGCAGCATCAGCGGAATCAGGTGATAGACCTGCTCATGCGCCGGTCCATACAGCACCCGGACAATCACCGGTGAGAAGATGCCAATCACCAGGTACATCGCGCTGCTGAACAGCATGATCCCCAGCGTGCCTTTGAGGAACAGTTTCTTCAGCTGTTCGGCATCGTGCTGTTTCTCGGCGAAACGCGGCAGCGCCAGGCGGTTAATCACCGGCGTGACCAGCTTCAGCGGTTGCAGCACCAGCTCTTTTGCCAGCGAGTAGACCCCCAGCATTTCAGCGCCCATTACCTTACCGACCACTAACGCATCGGCCTGGGTACGCAGCTGATTAATGGTCTGCGAGCCCAGCTGGTAGCTGCCGTAACGAATGGCACCAAAGAAGGTCGCTTTATCGAACTCCCAGGTCGGACGCCAGGACTTCTCACCCAGCGCAATCATGCACAGGATGCGGGTAAAGGCGTTGATAAACAGACCCAGAATTGCCGCGGCCACCGTCAGTGAGGTGAACTCCAGCATCGCCACCACGCAGAGAAAGGCAAACAGCTTGGTGCCCATCTCAATCTTCGCCAGCGAGACCATCCGCTTGGTTTTGATGTAGTGCGCCTGATACTGCGACAGATGTCCCAGCACCAGGAAGTTGAGGCTGGTCAGCATAATCAGTCCGACCAGTTCAGGCAGATGATAGAACCAGGCGACCGGGAAGGCGATCAGCAGCATGATCAGACCGGTACACAAACTCAGCGAGACGTTGACCCAGTAGATGGTGCTCTGCTCGCGGCGGGTGATGTTCTGGCGATGCACCAGATAGCTGCTCATCCCCATATCCTGCAACACGCCAGCCACCGCCAGAATGGCGTTGATAATCGCTAACAGCCCCAGCTCGTGGGTTTCCAGTTTGCGGGCGAGAAAACTGAGCTGCGCCACCTGCAGCACCGCAGAAAAGCAGGTGCTGCCGAACAGCCAGATCGCCTGTGACTTAAATCCACTCACGCCAGTCGCTCCAGAATCTGTGCCAGTTCGCCGTAGGCGATATGCTGATTGAATTCAGTTTCAACTTTATGGCGCGCCGCCGCGACCACCGGGGCGACGTCAACTTCACCCTGCGACAGCTTCAGCAGCGTTTCGGCCAGCGCCTCAGGATCGTCTTCTTCCACCAGCCAGCCGGAAACGTTGTTCTCAATCAGCTCCGGGATACCGCTGTGGAAAGTCGAGACCACCGGCAGACCAACCGCCATCGCTTCCATCAGCGCCACCGGGATGCCTTCCATATCGCCATCGGCCGCAGTTTTGGACGGCAGCAGGAAGATATCCGCTTCACTTAAGGCGCGGCGGATTTCGTCCTGCGGCTTGAAGCCCGGCATGCTGACGCAGTCTTCCATCCCCTCGCGGGCGATGAAATCACGCATCATCTCATCCTGATCGCCGTTACCAATAATGGTGTACTGGAACTGACCGCCCCGCTGTTTCAGGATCGCACTGGCTTTCACCGCCACATCCAGCCCTTTCTTCTCGGTCAGACGAGCCACCGAGACGATACGCAGCGGTGAGTGAAACGCCTGGCGCGGCTGGAAGTTAAACTTCTCCGGCTCAATCCCCATGCGCGTAACGTGAATTTTTTCCGGCGGACAGCCCATCTCGATCAGTTTGTTCTGCCACAAATGGCTGATCGGTAACATCAGCTCACTCTGGCGGAACAGATTAACGTAATCGAGCTTGTGCTCTTCCAGGATGTGACGACGGGAAATGTCCGCCCCATGAAACACGGTCGCCTGCTTGCCCTTCAGCACACCCAGCTCACGCAGCTTGTTCGCCAGCGCGCCGGCATAGCCGAAGTGCACCAGGAACACGTCCGCGGTAAAGGTCTGGGTAGCGTTGGCGACGATCGACGGCAGCAGCAGCTTGCTTGACTGTGCGCCATAGCGGCGCACGTTAAGCGAACGAAGCAGCGACGGCTTAGTGACCTTCGGCAGCACCAGCCGCAGACGCTGGTTCAGCTTATCGACAATCGAGACCTTCTCTTCCGGCAGCAGATAGTGCGTCTTTGCCGCCAGGCCATACTCATCAAAGGCGGCATGCCGGTTGACTAAATCACCGGGAAACACCGAAATAATCTCCACCTCGTAACCAGCATCAATAAAATGGGTCACCTGATTTAGTACGAATGTCTCAGAGGCAACCGGGAAACGCATGGTGAAAAAAGTCAGTTTCATCACATTACCCTAATACTTTGAGAATCTCTGCAGTGATCCGGTTGCCAATTTCCCTTTCATTCGCAACGGCCGTGTCGACCTTTTGCTTGATGTTGTCGTAATCGGCAAGGACCGTCTGGACCTTGTCGATCAGCGAGCCATCCATCAGGCTTTTCACATCGGTTGCCATCTGCGGCAGACCTAACTGGTTCATCACACCCATCGACTTGTGCTCGTAGTTAATCGCCACGGCCGGGGTGCCAAAGTTCATGGAAATAATCGCGGAGTGCAGGCGGGTACCGATGGTCAGATGACAATGACTCAGCAGGATGCCCAGCTCCAGATCGTTAAACTCGTCCATGATGACATGATAATGCTCAGGTTGTGCCACATGGTCACGCAGCGTCAGCGCCACCATACGGTCATCCTTAGCGTAGCTGTCGATGCCGGTACAGGTCGAGAAGGCGACCACCTGATAGCCGTCGGCGATCATCGCATTGATCACCCGGCCAAAGGCGGCTTCGTACTCTTTCTGGGTGACGCCCAGACGTTTATCAAACGGTGCCAGTTCACGCACGGTGATGGCGATGGTTTTGCGACCGCTGATAATGCCCTGCCAGTGCAGCAGGTTATGGCTTGGGTTTTCCACTTCACGCGCCCGTACCAGGAAGGCGGTATCCACCCCGGCGGCCACTTTAGAGCTGGTGACGCCATCGCGCTTCATCAGATCAAGGCTGACTGACTCACGCAGCACCAGGCTGTCGACGCGATCGAACACGAAGTTGGCCAGCGCATTAACGCGTGGGTTCTGGAACGGGCCGACGGAGTGACCAATCAGGTAAATCGGTTTTTTCGCCATCAGCGCACACAGCGCGTGATCAAACTGGGTCACACCGTACAAATCGACGAAGAACGACCCGCCAACCTGAATAATCGCATCATACTTCGCCAGGCTTTCGGTAAACGCTTTCAGATGTGGCGGCACGGCGAACGACTTGTACAGGCCGCCCTTGCCCAGATGCGCCATCATAATGTCGGGCATCAAACGGTTCGCCACTTTACGCTTAAACGAACCGACCAAACCTTTGGCTGACTTGCTATTGTGCAGAAACAGCGAATCCTGCTGAATATCCTGCTGGAGCAAATAACCGGAGCTGGTTGGATAACGGCTAATCACATCAATGTCTAAATCACTGCGAGCAGACTTCATTGAATCAATCAGTCCACGAAGAATCGCGCCATCCCCACGATTCCCACACGTATGGTTACCCACCAATAAAATTTTCATAACAACTCCGAATGAATTTTTTTAATTCTGCAAGCCGCCCAGATCCGCAACGGGCAAAATGAACTCTGTTTAAATAACTGCAATACGGGATAACGCACCCAAAGGGTCCTGCTCCTGTTAAGACCGGCCGCTTCCTTTATGGCGGCCGTCATGCATCGGTGATAACTGAATCTGTTACGACTTGATGGCGAAGTAAGGCAGCGCAACCTGTTTACCGTTGATCACCACCGAGACAAAACCTTCCGGCTTGCTGGTATCAACCTGATCGGCCGACAGCGGCCGCGACGCCATCAGCAGGTCGCCCTGCTCGTTGGCACCGACGCCGGCTTTGCCGTTGTGCAGGCTGAAACGCTGCGGTGCCCGTTTGGTGGCATCGCCGGCTGGCGGATTACCTGGCTGCATCCGGGCATTCACCCGCGCGCAGCGTCCGGTGACAAAACGGTCTTTACCGGTGGTTTTCACCAGCACCGCGGCCGCCGGGGTCCAGCCCGCCAGTTTGATAAAGATCCGTACGTCGGTGTCATGCTCAGCCACATAGCGCACGTCGACCACCGGCGAACTGCCTTCGGCAGACCAGCTCGCTTCCGAGCGCCCTTTCTTGCGCTGAACGTGGATCACCGCGCGGCCACCGGTGGTTTTGTCGCTGATCAGGTTCATCAGCGGCTGATCGCCACTGCCGTTGCTGAACTGCGCCTGACCAAAAATTTCAATCTCCCACGAATCACCCACCGTCGGTGAGTAGAGGCTGCCGAGATCGAACCAGGTTTCCTGATTGGTGTTGTTCTCTAACCGCCAGCGCGAGGTGATGTAGTTGTACTTCAGGCTGCCATCCAGCGCGACGCCGTACGACTCAACGCGGGTTGAGCCCATCTCCCAGATGCTGAGCAGACGATCGCCCTGGCTGGAGTTGTCAATCCAGCTGCCTGACTGCAGGCTGGTCTGACGCATATTGAGTCGGGTGTTGTGTGCGATCAGCGGATTCTTACAATCCTCAAGGCTCAGCGCATCGACGATCCACTGACCGTTCGAGATGTCGCCCGGGTTGTCGCAGTGCTCAATCCAGCCGTTGTGAATAATCGACTGACCGCAGCGCGGCAGGTTCAGTACTTTACCGCCACGGCAGTGCTGGGCATTGAAGTTAGATAACTCAATCGCGGTACTGTGGTCCCACTTGCCCTGCTTCTGCCCTGACCAGCCGGATTTGATCACGTCGCCGCTGCAGCGCGAGGCGTACCACTGGTCGATTTTACAATCCAGCGTGTCCTGCAGGCTGATGGCGGTGCCGCCGACAAAATTGAAACGCAGGCAGGCGCCACGGAAGTACTGACCGCCAGGACAGGTATTGTGGAAGAAGCCCTGTTTGTTCGGGTTCTTGTCACTGTTACCGTTGAAAATCAGGTTGGAAAGCTCAACCCGGCGCGCATTCATCGAGAAGATGAACTCTGACTTACCGTCAGAGACCACGGTAGTGGCCGGGAAATAGCCGAAGTTGACCATCGCGCCTGACACGCGGAAGAAGTTGAGATATTTATCGCCAAAGTCGCAGACTGAGACAAAAAAGGTCCCGGCCGGGAACTGGACGCAGATTTGCTGGTTAGCCTGCTGCGACCAGGTAAACATCGCCATGATCGCCGGCGCGGTGTCGGTTTTGCCGTCGGCGATCGCACCGAAATCAAACAGGGTTAAGCGGTTGAAATCCTCAACCACCCGACGCCAGTGGAAACCCTGGCCGGCAAAGTTAACGCCGCCATCATCCTGCGCTGGCTGGAAGCTGCCGACAAACTCGCCGCCGCCGACTTCGAAGCCGTCGTGCCAGCTTTTCAGCTTCACTTTGGCCCCTTCGAACAGCGGACGGGTTTTACGTAACTCTTCCACTGACGGGATTTCACCAATCAGCTGGTAACCGGCCGGTTGCGCCAGACGCTGGCTGAAATCAGCCGCGCCAGGACGGCTGACGTCGGTGATGTTAAACAGCATCTGGCCGTTATTGTCTTCAACCGCCATCGAGTGCGACGGATCGGCGATCAGTGCCGCATTGTCTTTAATAAACTGCGAAAAATTGCCTTTATTCAGCGCCACCGGCTGGGCGATCTGCGACACGTTGCCGCTGGCATCGCGCAGGTAGACCGGGATCTGGTTGCCCGGTTTGCTGGCGTCGGTGCCAGCTTTACCGATCCACAGTTTGCCTTCAAAGCCCTGCCAGAACTGCGGCGGCATGGCGTAAACGTTTTCCGGCGTCAGGATCGGCACATCACCTTTCGGTACATCGGTGGCATCGACCGGCTTCAGGGCGATACCGTTACTTTTAGCAGCGTAGCTGGAAAAGGTGCTCACGGAGAGAGCCCCCACCAGAGCGGAGGCGGCGGTCTGTAAAACTTCTCTTCTTTTCATGCATCAATTCCCGTAGTCAATAAGGCCGGATAATCGGCCATGGCGGTGTCCCTGAGGCACGTCGCAAGGGTGCTTTTCCAGCACCGAATTACACCAACGCCAGCCAGCTTTGCTTGATTTGATTACCGTCGAATTTCAGCGCGGTCTGTTTTGTTTTTTCGCTCATGGCATAGAACAGGGCGTCATCGCTGGCGAGTTGTTCCATCCGCGCCAGAAAGGTGCTTTTGTCATTCATCGGCACCAGGAAGCCATCTTCACCGTGATTGATGATCTCCTGCGGTCCGGTCGGGCAGTCATACGCCACCACCGGCAAAGACCAGGATTTGGCTTCCAGCAGCACCAGCGGCAGGCCTTCATAGCGTGAGGTCATCAGCGCCATGTCGCTGTCGCGGTAGTAATCGTTAATGTTGCTGACCTTGCCGACAAAGTTCACGCTGTCGGTAATGCCCAGCACCGCAGCCTGATCGTGCAACTGCTGACGCAGTTCGCCGTCACCAGCAATCACCAGCGTCCAGTCAGGATGGGAACGGGAAAAGTCGCGCCAGATATCCAGCAGCAAATCGAAGCCCTTCTGGTTATCCAGACGTCCCACGGCCAGCGCCTGACGATGACGCGTCTGGCGTTGATAACCTTTGTAGACCACCGGATTCGGGATTTGCTTGCTGGGAATGCGCCAGCGGTTGAACACCTGATGATCTTTATCGGTCAGAACAATCACGCGGTCGTAGTAGCGCAGCAGCAGAAACTTGAGGAACTTGATCGGTTTGCTGAAGGAGTTAATGGCGATATGTTCGCAGGCGTAGGCTTTGCCACGCTTTTTCTTCATCGCCAGCAGGTTCCAGAAGGCGAACATCACGCTGAGGCGACCCATGCTGATCAGGAAAACGGTGTCGAAACCCTCTTCATGAATGCGGGCCACCGCGCTCTTAATCGGGTTGCTCTGCCCTTCAAAGCTGACGATCTGTTTGACGTGCTCAAACGGATAGAAGGTTTTTCCGCTGCCTTCCAGCGAGTAAATGGTGACGTCGTGCGTTTCGCCAAGACATTCTGACATGAAGTTACAGATGTTCTCGGTGCCCGCATACGAGTAGGCATCTTTGATCACCAGGACGATTTTTTTCATGAAACGCTATCCACCTCAAATAATAAAGACAATCCTGCCGATTGGCTTAACGATGCTTCAGGGTAAACAGCACGCCATTCACCATATACCAGCCGTAATAGTAATAGATTTTTAAAGGATTGTTTTTATAGATAATTCTTAATAATTCGAGGTGCCATTTCGCCGCTTTGTTCTTATTGCGGGAAAGGGAATCACCTAATTCGTAATAATTGACCAGAATGGTCTGAATCACGCGTGCCTGCTGATAGCGGGTGAACAGTTCATACAGGAAAAGGAAGTCTTCGTGACCCTTACGCTGGAAGAAGATGCCCTCTGGCGGACGACGGAAACAGACCGACGAGAAGCAGACGCGATACTGCTTCTTAACGAAGTTCTCCTGCTGCAGATAGGGCTTGCTGTAGGTAATATCGTGCTCAGCGTTGCGGGTTTTGTAGTGATATTCGGTGATGACAAAGTTGTCACCCGCGGCGATTGCCGCCACCTGCTGCGCCAGCTTGTCAGCGTGCCATTCGTCGTCACTGTCGAGAAACGCGATGATCTCTTCGCTGGCGGCCCGCAGCCCGACGTTACGGGTTTCGGCGGCGCCCATGTTGACGGCGTTGTCCAGAATGGTAATGCGCGGGTCCTGACACTGTTCCCGCACCCAGGCGAGTGAATCGTCGGTCGACTTATCGTTGATCAGGTAAAGGTGCCAGTCGGCATAACTTTGATTGATAACCGATTGCACGGCGCGTAATACCGTCTGACGTGCGTTATACATAGGCATGACAATGCCGACGGTTCCAACGTGATTATTCATCTTTAACCCAGAATAATAAGCAAAATAGAGAGAGAGCTGCTCCTGGCATCAGGAGCAAAGAGAAGCTGGCTGCGCATCAGGAGAGCGCTTTTTCACCGCCAAAACGCGCCCGGACCTTGTCTTTGACCCGGTTCATAAAGTAAGCGCGATTGTCCTGGTTGGTGAGGAAGAAGTAGCGGGCAAAGGTCAGGCTCGCCATCAATCCCTTGCCGTCCATCTTGTAGCGCAGCGGCAGCTTAAAGGCTTTGTAGGTATGGATGTCACGCGGGGTCAGGTGCGGTTTCATTGCGTCGAGCCAGAACATCGAGTAATTCACCGACTCGCCTTTGTGTTTCGAGCCGAACTTCGTCACCAGATGGTAGTTGGCCAGCGGCGCAGCGATCATCACGAACTCATAGCCCATGCGATCGGCACGAATGCAGAAGTCGTAATCCTGATGGCGGATATAGCGGGTATCGAACTGAATTTTTGCCGCATCTTCGCGCTTCAGCACGATGGTACTGGTCTGGATAAAGCCGTAGCAACCGAACAGGTACTCTGCCACGGTTTCATTTTTACCCGGTGGCTGCATCGGCATCACTTTCAGAAAAGCGCCATCCTGATAGATGTTCACCTGGCTGAAAATCACCACGTTCTGCTTGCCCTGGGCCTCCAGCTGAGCAATTTTTTCGCTCACCTGACGCAGCTTATCGGCGTGCCACTCATCATCGGCGTCGAGGAAACTGACGTAATCGCCGGTTGCCAGCTCAATACCTTTGTTGCGCGCGCCTGCGCCGTTGAGTTTAACCTCGGAGAGCACCAGGTTAATGTTCAGGTCCTGATAGCGCTCGCTGCGCACCACTTCAGCCAGAGCGGCCGCATCGGCGGACTTATCATCAACGATGATCACTTCAAAATTGCGATACGTCTGCGCTTTAACGCAATCCAGCGTCGTCACAATCGATTCTGACGCATTATAAGCAGGAATTACGATGGAGAAGCGAATGTCCTTCATTGCCAGCACCTCATTAAAAACAGTTCCAATTTCAAAGATATAACGTTTGGACGTAGCAGGGTAACCGGTGATGTCCTAATTTGTCGGCGAGGTTTCGATCGCCACTTTTTTCTTATTGCTGCTGCCGATGAACGGTTTTTCCACATACAGATAAGTCAGCTTCGCCACGTAAAACGACACCACAAAAAACAGCGTGGAAAGCGCGGTATAAAGAACAAAATCGTGCTGCAGCGAAGGCAGCGGCAGCTGCTTGATAAAATAGAGCACCACGCCGTGCATCAGATAGAGGCTATAACTCACTTCGCCAACCGACATCAGGGTCTTATTTTCCAGCAGGCCAAAAAGCGCATTGCCGCTGCTGACGATGAAAAACACCAGCGCCAGGCAGCAGAGAAAGATCAGGTAGAAGAACTCGCTGCTGGTAAAGAACAGCGCCACCACGGCGAGCACAATCGCCAGTCCCGCAGCCCGAGCTGAGTTGCGGCCCGCTACCCAGCGGTCGCGGTACTGCCAGGCCAGATAGCCCATCGCGAACCCGAGCACCGGACGGGGATCGGTATAGGCGGTGCCCCACAGCCGCAGCGCCACCGCAATCACAAAGATCACCCCAATCGACCCGAGGATCAGCAGCGTTTTGTAGCGGCCGCCGGTCACGCGATTAAGCAGGTAATTCAGCGGAATCGACAGATAGAGCAGCCATTCCAGCCGCAGCGTCCATTCGACGCCAGAGTTAACATTGGCGGTCATAAACGACCCGATGTGGTAATTGCCGACAAACAGCAGCCACAGCATCGCCTGCTTCAGCGACGTCAGGTCCGGCACCAGGTCGCCCTGTAACCAGCCAATCGTCATCACTACCAGTCCCGAAAACCAGAACATCGGCACGATGCGGCGCAGGCGCGATTTCATCAGTTTGTGGGTCAGCTCGCCGGGCGTCAGACCGTCGTTATCCAGCCAGCGGTAAAACAAAAAGGCGGAGATCATAAAAAACAGCGCCACGCCAAACTTGCCGCTGTTGACAAAAAAGTTGCCCTGCGAAATCAGGGAAAAATAGTCTTTATCAAATATCCAGTCATGATCGCGTGCGTAGACATAATGCGCGAAGTGCGAAAAAGCCACGATGCTGGCCAGCAGCGCACGCAATCCGGAGATGCTTTTAATCCCGCTTTCGTTGTAAATGCCACGATGGAAAGAGAATGCGCGCAATACCAGCAGCGCCAGTCCCAGTGAAAGCACCATCATCAGTACGTACATTCCGCCCTGCTCCTGAAGTCCATAAAATCATTAAGTTAGCTGGTGGTTTTAAACACGCTGTCAAATTGCTGGCTTAGCAGCTCAAAAGTTTGTTCAGCTTTCTTTTTATAAAGTGTTTTGGTCGGGTGAATACAGTCGGCAGACATTTCGCTGCGCCAGTCATCCTGCTGCTTAATCAGCTGATACTGACGAACAATCGGCACCTGCTGCTGCTGCGCCACCTGGTTCAGCTGCCAGACGTAAGGCCAGACGTTCCAGCGCTCGGCCCGTCCACACAGCGGATTCGGCTGTTGCAGCACCACCTGCTTGTGATGCGCTCGGGCGGTTTTAATCAGGCTGGTCAGGGTACGATTAAAATCCTCAGGACTTTCTGCCCCGGCCGGCCGGTTTTTCGCCGAGTAGATGCGCGCATCGTTAATGGCGTAATTGATCAGGATGATACGCGCATCGGACTGCGCCATGCGCTGCTCCCAGCTGACCGGCGACCTGATCAGCTCAGTGAGCTGGGCACCGGGCGAGCCGTGATTCTCGATGCGCACCGCCGGACCATATTTCTGCTGCAACATCTGCTGCAGGTAGCTGATTTCGTTCTCTTTGCTGATGATATTGCGGCCGCCTGACGAGGTCACACCGGCGGTGGTGGAATCGCCATAGGCCGCGATAACAATCGTGGCCGGCGCGCTCGCCGCCTGTACCAGCAGCGGCGAAGCGATCAGCAACAGCGGCAGACAGCGTTTCATCGTCAGCCCCCGTTTCATCAGTGAACCAGTTTAAATTCACGTGCCACCTCGTACCCCACCACAGCCTGTTTCAGGGAGATGGTGTTGTAGTAGAGGTAGTACATCTGGAAGAAGACAAACATGGCAAACATCGCCGGCTTCCAGACCCGTTTCGACTGGTAGATCAACAGCGTCAGAATGATCGGCTCCACCTGCAGCAGGTAGTTCGACAGACGCGCGCCGGAGGAGTAGTTGTAGAAGAAGATCCTGATGCCGCCGCCGATGGCAAAGGTGATGATCAACAGGTAGTTCATCCGCCAGGCATCGTAGTTATCGCGCTTGAGCTGGTTGCTCAGCATGAAATAAACAAAGATGAACACCAGCGCGACGTTTTTCAGGTTGGAGACCGAGAAAACGCTACCGGTGGTGGCCGCGGACGAGTTGTCGTTGTTGTAGTTGGCTGCCCTCTCCCCGAGTGCCCCGAGGTGACCGGCGATGATCGAGACGAAGCCCATCCCCCCGACTTTAGAGGCCGGAATACTCAGCACGATAATCACAATCGGCCACCAGCGGCGTTCACGCATGAACAGGAACGGGATCAGCGTCACCACCATCACGGCGGTGTTGTGACTAAGGAATGACAGCACAAAGAAGCCGGTCGCCAGCCAGTAGCGCTTCAGGTAGAGCGCCCAGATCACCCCAAGGAACAGGGCCGAGCTGAGACCAAAGCGAATCTGGTTCATATCTTTGTTAATGAAGATATGCGCCGAGTAGAGCGCCAGCGCCATCACCGGATACGGCGACATCTTTTTAAAGAAGATCGCGTTGGTGCCCACCGCCAGGATCGAAAAAACGAACAGGAAGGTGCTGGCGTTATGGGAAATCAGGCTGGTCAGGGTGGCGATAGCAAAAATCAGCGGCTCGTAGCGGAAGAACGCCACGGTATTGAAGAAGCCGTTAACCTGAATACGCCGGATAAAATCTTCAAAGAAGTTGCGGTATTGGTAGTCATCCATCCCGGTGCCGAGACCGCGTATGCCGCCGAACACAATCAGCGTTACGGTCGCGATGCAGAGCAGATACGTCAGAAGATGGTTGGTTCGTTCGTCTTTTTTCAGCAGGAGTTCAACCAGCGAAATCACCAGTAAAAACCCTGATACATACCAATATGGAGCCATGGTGTGATTCCTTAATTCCACAAGTTCTCATGCCAACAGTCGGCGACGCTGATTGCCTTCCCGGCTGACGTCTCAGCGTGCCCGGCGCGCCGGCCCTTCAGGGCGTGCGACAGGCTGATGCCATGCTGGTGATGAATTCTGTTGAGTGACGCTCGCCATGCGATTTATACCTTCATCGCTTTTGTTGGTTATATACAGAATCACCTGTGTAAATTGATGCGTGTCGTCATTCAAAGGTGCGATAAAAAGGGGCGGTCAGACCGCCCCTGCAACTCAGTGATTAGCTTTTGGTTGGTTTACCGTATTCGTAATCGTAATAGTCATAACCATAGCCATACGCATTAGCTGCTTTACGCACCACGGCGTTGAGGATCACACCTTTAATCTCAATACCGTTCTGGGCAAAGCGTTTGAAGCTGACATCCACTTCTTTGGTGGTGTTGGTTTCGAAACGCGCCACCATCAGCGAGGTGCCGGCCAGCTTACCGATAATTGACGCATCGGTAACCGCCAGAATCGGTGGCGTATCGATTAACACCAGGTCGTAGTTCTTGCTCGCCCAATCCAGCAGCTCACCCATACGACGATGCATCAGCAGTTCAGACGGGTTCGGCGGAACCTGGCCACGAGGCAGGAAGTCGAAACCGTAAACGCCCTGCTGAATCAGCGCCGGGCTGAACTCAGTTTTACCGGACAGCACGTTGGAGAGACCCGATTTGTTTTCCGCGCCCAGCAGTTCGTGGGTATAACCACGACGCATGTCGCCATCGATAAACAGCACGCGCTGACCCGCTTTCGACACCAGAGTCGCCAGGTTGGCACAGATAAAGGTTTTACCAATACCCGGGCTGGCACCGGTGATCATCAGGATGTTGTTTTTGGCTTCCATCATCGCGAAGTGCAGGCTGGTACGCAGGCTACGAATCGCTTCGATGGAGAGGTCAGTCGGGTTACCCAGCGCCAGCAGCGTTTCGTGCGGATCGGTTTTCACCTTGTTACCGCGACGCGCCAGGGCTTCGGTGTCCTTCTTACGCTGCCACTCTGACAGAGGAACGCTGGCGTAGACATTCATGCCCAGCTCTTCCAGCTGATCCGGGTTTTCAATGCCGTGATGCAGCAGCGCTTTCAGCAGTACCAGGCCGACCGACACGAACAGACCTAACAGCAGGCTGGCGGCGATAATCAGCAGTTTCTTCGGTGCTACCGGCGAGTTAGCGGTTTCGGCGCCATCGATGATGCGAACATCACCTACGGTGCTGGCTTTGCTAATGCCCAGCTCTTGCTGACGGTTCAGCAGCTGCATGTAGATCTCCTGACCGGACTGCACGTCACGGGTCAGACGCAGGATTTCCTGCTGAGTCTGTGGCATACCAGAGATTTTCTTGTTCAGCTGTGCCTGCTCACCTTCCAGCGTTTTGCGTTTTTCCAGCAGCGCGCGGTAAGTCGGGTGATCTTTGGTAAACAGCTGAGACACTTCGGCTTCACGGAACGTCAGTTCGTTCAGCTGGCTCTGCACGCTGACCGAAGAGTCGAGTGCTGATTTCGCTTCCAGTGACAGGTCAACCGATTCGTTCTGACGACGGAAGGTGTTCAGCTTGTCTTCCGCTTCATCCAGTTTGGCGCGAACCTGCGGCAACTGGGTGCGTAAGAACTCCAGGCTCTTCTCCGCCTGCTCAGACTTGCGCTCAACGTTCTGCAACAGATAGTTGTTGACGATCTGGTTCAGCACTTTGCTGATCTGCTCTGGATCTTCACCCAGATATTCCAGGCCCAGCACGCCAGTGTCTTTACCTTTGTCAGCAACGGTCAGGTTAGACAGGACCGAACGGATCGCCTGCAGGTTGTTCAGCTTGGTCACGGTGAAGCTGGTGCCTTCATCGGCGTGAATCTCGCTCACCAGCATGGTGATGTCGCCGTGCGACTCCAGCTGACCCACTTTACCTTTGAACAGCTCATCGCCATCTTTCGACACGGTGTAGCTGTCCGGACCGGTTACTTCCAGTTCAACGTTACGCTTGTCGATAGTGCGTGGGATTTCCAGCCGCGAAATCGCGATGTTTGACGGCTTGTTGCCCATCAGGCGTGACAGACCTTTACCGATTACCGGGAAGTAGTTCTGCTCAACCACGGTATCCAGACCCAGATCGTCAACGGTTTTGCCGATCACCATGCGCGATTCAAGAATCTCGATTTCAGTATCTGAAGCAGGTGTCGGTGGCAGAATGCTGTCCAGTTCGTTCAGAACGGTGCTGGCATTCTTCTGCTCAACCTGGACTAAGGCATCGGCGCTATAAATCGGTGTCGCAAACAGTGTGTAGAGCGTGCCCGCCAGCATAAAGAAAGCGGTAACGGCAACAATGATCCAGCGATGATCAATAAGCTGTCCCACAAGATGCGCCAGATCCCATCCATTCGAATCCTCTCCCGGCGCGGTTCTAACCTTGTTTTTTATATTCATGGATAATCCCAACTATCGGCTTAATACGTTGACCCATTTCTGGGTAGCGTTTTCCAGTAACCCGTAAACCTCTTCAAAGGCCTCACGGCTTTTTCTGTACGGATCCGCAATTTCTTTCTGATTGAGCCAGTGCCCAAGCAGCATGGTTTTGCCACGCGCGGCCGGGTCAATGCGGTTCACCTGTTCAATCTGACGCTTCTCCATCACCAGAATCAGGTCAACGTTGCGGCACATTTCTGCCGTCAGCTGTTGTGCCTGATGTCCTTCCAGCGACAGGCCATGTGCGGCCGCTACGTCGCTGGCGGTCTGATCGGCCGGACGCCCTACCAGGGCACCCAGACCGGCAGAACTGACCCGGATATTGGGAAGCGCGCGTTTAAACAAGCGCTCTCCGGTTGGAGAGCGGCAGATGTTGCCGACGCAAACGACTAACACGGACGTAATCATGGTGAAACCTTAGTTTGACCAGTTGCGGATACGCAGTGCGCTCTCGCTCACATCGTTGATACCCGCAATGGTTGGCAGTAATTGCGAGATCACACGGTTCCAGCGCGTAAGCGGCGTGGAGGTGACATAGACGATGTCGTACGGTTCCAGTTGGAATTCAGTACCCATGACCATTGATGCCGCATCTTTGGTATTCAACTGATAGATGTTGGCAATCTTGTTGCGATCGGTGCCGCGCAGTGGACGGATAACGAACACGCCGGTGGCGTCAGAGGTGGTTTGATCCATCCCGGCCGCATTGCCCAGCGCTTCAGCCAGCGTCATGCCGCTGCGATCCATTTTCAGGGTCGCCTGCTGCTTCACTTCGCCCATCACAAACACTTTCAGATCGTCATTACGCGGAACGTAAAGGATATCGCCTGGATAGAGCAGATGGTTCTGGCTCAGATCGCCGTTCTGCATCAGAGCCTGCAGTGAGACGCGCTGTTCGCGACCGTTGTGCGTCAGCACCACGTTGCGCCAGTCTGCATCCGCTGCCAGACCGCCTGCGGCGTTGATGGCATCCAGAATCGTCAACGGTACGTTGGTAATCGGCTGCTGACCTGAAGTGGTCACCGAACCGGTCACGTAGGTCTTCTGCGATTTGAACGAGGCGATGCTGACATCCACCTGCGGGCTTTCGATGTACTGCGCCAGGCGACGGGCGATTTCGTTACGCACTTCACCTACGGTACGGCCAGCTACGCGGACTTTACCAATGTATGGGTAGAAAATCGTACCATCGGAATGTACCCAGTTACCGGTGTCGCTGGCGCTACGGTACTGACCGGCCGGCGTGGTTAACTCAGGGTGATCCCAGACGGTCACGGTCAGCACGTCGCCGATGCCGATACGGTATTCATAGTTCTGAATTTCGTTCTGCAGAGAAGGGTTCGCCTGAGCCACCAGAGGCTTAGGACGCATTTTCTCTACCAGCGTTGGGGTTAACGGAAAGACGTTGACGTACTTATCGATGTCAAAGTTGCTGTCCTGCTGCTCGATGACATCTTTTCCCGATGTGGAAAGGCGCTGACCTGGTTCGATCGTACACCCGCTAAGAAAAGTGGCAGATACCAGCAAGGGTATCAATTTCATTTTGATTGTAATCATTTAGATCTTCGCTATCAGTTATTGATTGATAGAGGCGAATACGCCGCTGTGTAAGCGTCCAACAAAAAGTAAAACTAACTTAATTAAGCACTGAACCTGTCGTTCATTATCCTTTGCTCCAATTGTTATAAGTAGTAACCATCCATCAGGGCGGAATAACAGTAGCAGAGGATTACGCAACGGTAATGACAATCTACTTTCTCCCTGACGATGGCCGCTAACAACGACACGCCTGACAACGGCACCGAACCACGAGAGCGCGCGGTTAACGCGCTCTTATCGCCTCACAATCAATACGCACCGTCTCGCTTCAACACCACACCGACTGTTTTAAACAGAATGGCGATGTCATTCCACAGTGACCAGTTTTTCACGTACCACGAGTCGAAATAGACGCGGGTTTCGTAGTCAACATCATTACGACCGCTGACCTGCCACAATCCCGTCATGCCTGGCTTTGCCATCAGGTAATAATCAACATCACCGGCATAACGACAGAGTTCATCTTCAATAACCGGACGGGGACCGACCAGGCTCATGTCGCCGCGCACCACGTTCCACAGCTGCGGCAACTCATCAAGGCTGGTTTTACGGATAAAATGGCCCACTTTGGTGATGCGCGGATCATTTTTCAGTTTGAAATCTTTGTCCCACTCCGCGCGCGCCACCGGGTCGGTACGCAGCACTTCTTCCAGCACTTCTTTAGAATTAATCACCATCGAGCGGAACTTCAGGCATTTGAATTTACGGCCATTCATGCCAACACGCTCGTGTCCATAAATCGGTGGTCCACCGTCACGGCCGACCAGGAAACCCAGCACCAGCAGCGCCGGCATCAGCATCAGAATAATCGACAGGGCACCGACGATATCAAAGGCGCGCTTCAGGAAACGCGAGGTGCGTTTCGCCAGATTGTTCTGTACGCGTAAAATCATCACTTCGTGGCTGAAGATATACGCCATATCGGTGCCATACAACGGCACGCCGCGTAATGTCGGGATGACCGATACCGAACGACAATTGTGCATCGCCAGCGATTTCAGCCATTTATCACGGTACTGGCTCTGCTCGAACTCTACCGCCACGATAAACTGGGTTTCGCTGTTGGTCAGGCTCCACAGCTCCTGCTCATCACGCAACACCGGTACGCCGTCGAGAATGCTCTGCGGACAGGTGCCATCCACGTCGTAGAAGGCGATAACGTCAAAACCCATCACCTCTTCGCTCTGCAGAGCCTGCCAGGCTTCGTGGGCATTTTTGCTGCTGCCGATAATAATGGTTTGCTTTTTCCACATCCCGTAATGGTTAAGCACCCGCTTAGAAAGCGCGCGGCAGGTCGGGATGAAAATAAGCGCCAGTACCCAGGTCAGTAACCAGACAAAACGCGACATCTGCCACTGCGACAATGCGGTAATCGACAGATCAATAACCGAGAATATAAGAATGGTACGAAAAATTTCTTTTAATTCGAACCAGAAAGGTTTGCGGTATGTATAGTGGCGCAGCCTTACCCAGAACCAGCCAATACAAATTACTGACAGGCAGATGTGGGTGGCAATTTTTAAATTCATTTCTTTTTCAGAAATATCTGCCAGTGGCGAATCAGACTGCATATTAATTAGCATCATCGCCACAAAGAACGCTGCGTTGAAACAAATTAAGTCTGAGCAAGCCAGCATTAATTTGGTGATAAGACTTTTAAACGTAAATTCTGTATCGCGCATATTTAACTCTTTATTTTATTTCCTTAAACCCGCCACGTCTCTCACCTGTATATTTATTGAGCGGTATAAATTCTCAGGGCTGAGCCGTTTCTGAGGGGAGCTCCTGCGGCCTTTACGCCAACGATCTTAACCATAAAACCAGCATTATTGTGATTAATTCCAACAGATTACTCTGACTTTAATCGACCTTAACGGCGCTCATTTAATAAACGATAAACGCGATTCAGGCACGCTACCGCCCTTGGCTGTCGCTGCCAATACCGCTGTCATCATTCATATTGCTCTGCACGGGGCGTCGTATTGACGCTTAATGCATCAGTTATCGGACGAGATCACAATTCACAACATTTGACGTCGATGGGTCACGCGAATTACGACATGGGCGCAGACTTTTGCAAACTCGTTGCTATACTAGTTATTACTGGCTTGTTTACAAGTAGGCCCCGCCATCCCTGGACTATTTTAGGAAAAAGACTACCAGCCATTAGTATTGACGCCACAGCAGCAGTGCAATCCTTTCTTCATAATTCAGATTAATGCCATGTCGCCATTAGGATAAATCGCATAAGCAATACAGCGGGATATCCCTGCATTTGAAAATATTACCCGTCATCTGTGCTGCTAACTCAGTGTGGATTTAATCAGATCATCTTCAACGCAGAGACAAAATTATTGCGGCTAAATTGCTGCCAGCGGTTGCTCACCGCCGGTTCCGGCATTTGTACCGGGCGTCACACTCCACTATCATCAGACAAAATTCAATTAAAGACATTCAGGTGAATAACGCATGCTGGAGGTTATTGCAGATCCGTCGCTGTGGGCAGGATTAGTCACGCTAATCGTTCTTGAACTGGTTTTGGGCATCGATAACCTGGTGTTCATCGCCATTCTGGTTGAGAAGCTGCCTGCGACGTTGCGCGACCGTGCCAGGGTGATTGGCCTGCTGCTGGCGCTGGTCTGCCGTTTACTGCTACTGGCCTCGCTCTCCTGGCTGGTTACGCTGACCCAACCGTGGGTGACGCTGGCCGGTCACGCGTTTAGCGCGCGCGATCTGTTACTGCTGTCAGGCGGGATTTTCCTGCTGTTTAAAGCCACAACGGAGTTAAATTCGCGCCTAGAAGGCCATGATGATGACGCCGGTCAACAAAAAGGCGGCGCTAAATTCTGGCCAGTGATAGCGCAAATCGTGGTTCTGGACGCCATTTTCTCGCTCGATGCGGTGATTACGGCAGTCGGAATGGTGAATGATTTACCGGTGATGATGATTGCGGTGACCATCGCCATCCTGCTGATGCTGCTGGCCAGCAAACCCCTGACCCGCTTTGTCAACAGTCACCCGACCATTGTCATCCTCTGCTTAAGCTTTTTACTGATGATCGGCTTCAGCCTGGTGGCGGAAGGCTTTGGCTTTGCGATTCCGAAAGGCTACCTCTATGCCGCCATCGGCTTCTCGGTGCTGATTGAGGCGCTGAATCAACTGGCGCAGTTTAACCGTCGTCGGGTGCTCTCGGCTGGCCGGCCGTTACGTCAGCGCACTGCCGAAGCGGTACTGCGACTGCTGCGCGGCGAGGCGGAACCGGCCGAGCTGGATGTCAAAACCTCCTCACTGATTGCCGACAGTGACGCCACGATGCTGTTCAACCGCCAGGAACGGGTGATGATTGCCCGGGTGCTGGGACTGGGACAGCGCCACGTTAACAGCATTATGACTTCGCGCCACGACGTTGAGCATATCGACCTGAGCGACGATCCGGCTGAGATCATGGCGCGCCTTGACCGTAATCAGCATACCCGGATTCTGGTTACCGACCACTCCAGCGAACCGCTCGGCGTGGTTCACGTTATCGATCTGCTGCATCAGTCGCTGCATAACAACTCCCTCGATTTGCGGGCGCTGATTCGCCAGCCGCTGGTGTTTCCTGAACGCCTGACGCTGCTTCAGGCGCTGGAGCAGTTTCGCCAGGCGCATACCCATTTTGCCTTTGTGGTGGATGAGTTTGGATCGGTTGAGGGGGTGGTCACCCTGAGCGACGTGATGGAGACCATTGCCGGTAATCTGCCGAATGAGGCGGGCGAAACCGACGCGCGCTACGATATTCAGGTTCAGGGCGAAAACCACTGGATCGTCAACGGCCATATGCCGCTGGATGACCTGGCGCTGTATGTGAAATTACCGCTGGAAGCACAGCGGGATTACCATACGCTGGCTGGCTTACTGATGGACCGGCTGCAACATATTCCGCAGGAAGGGGAAGAGGTGCAGCTGGGTGACTATCTGTTGCGGACGCTGCAGGTAGAAAATCACCGGGTGCAGAAAGTCGAAATTCTGCAACAGCCGGCGATGGACTATCAGGTCTGAGGCGCTGCGCCGGTTACGGGCGCAGCAGCTTCTGCATATTCTGTTTATTGTCGCTTTCCGGCTGACGCTCGATCCATTTGTCTAACCGCGACTTCGCCTCGTTCTGCAGCCGGTCGCGCAATACCTCATCCACCGGCAATGAATATTGCAGATCGTTCCAGCTGCCGTACATCCGCAGCGGGATTGGTTGATCGGCGAGCGCGGCCACCAGCTCTTCATCGCCTTTCCAGCCGCTGATCTTCAGCCCCAGCGTCACGTCGAGCTGCTGCTGCACCATGTTCACTTTGCCCTCTCCCTGCAGCGCCAGATGCTGACCGTTGCCGCTCAGCTGGCTGAAGCTGAGTTCGCCGCGGTTCAGCGCCAGCTGGCCGCTGATCTGATCGATGCCCTGATCCGGCTGGTCGTCGCTGCTGACGCGATTACTGGCCCGCGCCACCGCGCGGCGCACCATCTGCTGCAGATTGAGCTGTGCCAGTTTGAGATGGCTGGCGCTGATCGCCGCCCTGCCCTGCCAGCTGCGCTTCGCCTCGGCCACGCTCAGCGTGTCACCCGCCAGGTTGCCGTTCAGGCTCACCGTTCCCTGCAGGCTTTCCGGCAGTTCAAAGGCTTTAAGCAGCGGCTGAATGTCAATCTGACTCAGCGCGGGCTGCAGGCTGATGTGGGTCACTGGCTGACGGATATCAATGCTGCCCGGAATCGAGAAACTCCCCTGCCCCAGACTGCCTTTCAGGGTGTTAAGCGTCATCAGGCCGCGTTGATTGGTGGCATCAATGGCCAGCCCGGTCAGTGGTAATCCGCGCCACAGCGCCTTATCGGCCTGCACTTTGAGCGCCAGGTCAAGGCTGTTAAGGGGTGAATCTGCGTTACTTGTCTCGCGCGGCTGCGCAATCACCGGCGAACGGGCTACCGTCGCCCGCTGTGCGCCCGGCGCGTCAGCCACCGACGTATCGGTCAGTAAATTGTCCAGATTCAGGTTACTGGCTTTGAGGTCGAGCGCCAGCCGCTGCGGCATTGCCAGGCGACCATCGGCCTGACCGGTCAGGGTGCTGTCGTTGGCGGTTAGCTGCAGATTGCGCAATGCGAACTGCTGGTTATCGGCGTTCCAGTCAGCCTGGACACTCAGCGTGCCTTTGATCCCCTGCGCCGGCATATCCGCACCGGAGAGGGTGTAATCGAGCTGCTCTATCTGACCGCTGAGGCGGTGCGGATACTGCGCCGCATCCAGCTGGCCTTTCAGGTTAACGGTGGCGTTGCGCTGATTGCGCGTCAGGCTGGAACTCAGGGACAGCGTGGCTTGCTTACGCGCATCCTGTTCCAGATTGAGATTGAAATCGCGGAAGTTATATTCGTCGCCGCCCGGCTGTTGCCAGATCAGCAAACTGTCGGCTACCCGCAGCTGGGCGATATCAAAAGACCAGCCGGTGGACGGCGCAGAAGGCTCGGCGTTACGCGGTCCCTGCGGGGCGTTTTTCGCCGGTTGCGCGGCGCTGTCGGGCGTAACCCGCACCACCGCATTTTTCAGCATCACCTGGGTCACGCTCAGCTGATGTGACAGCAGTGGCCAGAGATCGACATCCAGTCGCATATTGTCCGCCGTCACCAGCGGCTGGCTGGCACCGGGCGCGGTCAGGCTCATGCGGCCGGCCAGAATGCTGAGCTGCGGCCAGACGTGCCAGCGCAGATCGCCGCTGACCTGAAGCTGATAACCACTGCGTTGTTCAACCTGTTGCACCATGTAGGCACGAAAGTCGTTGGGATTTACCAGCAGCACCAGTGCGGTCATTCCCGCTACGACCACCACTAACAGGATGGCCAGCGTGGTTATCACTCTCTTCATTACATCCTCAGTAAATCAGTCTTTGTCGATACGGCTCGCGTCAGCGCCCTGCTGACCACGGTATTTTGCATCTTCACGTCGGTTATAGGGACGCGCCGCCGGCCCGGAAAGCGGTTCGAAGCTCAGCGCACCGATTAACATGCCAGGACGCAGCGCCAGCGGCAGTTTACCTGAGTTATAGAACTCCAGCACGATGCGCCCCTGCCAGCCGGGATCGATACGGTGCGCGGTGACATGCACCATCAGACCGAGTCGCGCCAGCGAAGAGCGTCCATCCAGCCAGCCAACCAGATCGTCCGGCAGCGTGACCGACTCCAGCGTGACCGCCAGCGCCAGTTCACCGGGATGCAGGAAAAAGGCTTCGCCGTCCGGCAGCACGATTTCATCGCTCATGACCCGGTCCAGCGCCGCGCTCACTTCATGTTTCGGACCACTGAGATCGATATAAGCCGCAGTGTGGCCGCTGAACGTACGGAACTGATTGCCCAGCCGCACATCGACCGTGGCACCATTAATCCGCTCGACGGGCGGGCGTGGCTCAATGGCCAGCTTGCCATTATCCAGCCAGGCTTCAATATCGCGGTCGCATAATCTCATTGCGCTAACTCCATGACGTAAGTGTAGCGAACAGGCGCCATACTGCGTGCCGCCTGTGCGCATCACATCCAGACAGACGTGAATTATTCAAAAAACTGATTGATTTTGGCTTTAAGAATATCAATAGCAATGCGGTTTTTCCCGCCGCGCGGCACAATGATATCGGCGTACTGTTTTGATGGCTCGATGAACTGCAGGAACATCGGACGCACGGTTTTCTGGTACTGGCTCATCACCGAATCCATCGAACGGCCACGCTCATTCACGTCACGCTTCATGCGGCGCATCAGGCAGATGTCGAGCGGGGTATCAACGAAAATCGAGAAATTCAGTTCCTGACGCAGACGCGCATCGGTTAACAGCAGAATGCCTTCAAGGATAATCACCTTTTTCGGCTTCAGGTGCAGGGTTTCTGCGGTGCGGGTATGTTCAACGTAACTGTAGACCGGTAACTCAATATCCTGGCCGGCTTTAACCGCCTGCAAATGCTGTAACAGCAAATCATGATCCATCGCGCTTGGATGGTCATAATTGGTTTTAACCCTCTCTTCCATGGTGAGGTGACTTTGATCTTTGTAATAAGCATCTTCCGGGATAACCCCGATATGCTCGTCACCTACCTGATCACGGATTTCACGATAGAGCGTGCTGGCAATTAAACTTTTACCGGATGCGGAAGCGCCGGCAATGCCTACAATCACGCACTGATGAGACTTGTCAGTCATACTTTTTTAAGACCTGATAACTGGAGCCTGCCACTGGTCACGCATTACGCGTCCAGATGACGGGCCGAAATGGAGAGGGTGTGTTCGCGCTAAGTATAGGGATTTCGGCGTTTTGATGCCAGAGAAATGGCGCGGGTGACTTTTCAGACTTTCTCCTTTGGACGTCACTCATTTCACCGATAAACTAAGCACACACTGTAATATAAATAAAACCGCCTGTGCGGCGCGCTCAACGCGTGTCTGCCGGGTACGATCGATCCCATCAGGAGTTGTATGCTCTGGAAGACTTTGACCTATTTTGGCGACAGCATGCTGTTGATTCCGACAGCGGTGCTTATTGCGCTGATTTTGCCGTGGAAGAGTGATAACCACCGGACGGTGCTCTATTGGGTGGTCGCCTTTGGCCTCGCCGGACTGCTGGTCAGCCTGTCAAAAATTTTGTTCCTCGGCTTTGGTATTGGCAGCGCACGCTTTAATTTTACCGGCTTCAGCGGCCATAGCGCGATGTCCGCCACCCTGTGGCCGGTGATGCTGTGGCTGATTTCGGGCCGCTGGTCCGCCCTGTGGCGCGGCGCTGCCATTGCCGTCGGCTATATGATCCCGCTGATGGTGGGCTTCTCGCGCCTGGTGATCCACGCCCATTCCAAAAGCGAAGTGGCGACCGGCCTGCTGCTCGGCTTCACCCTGAGCACCGTCTTCCTGATTTCGCAGCGTCGTACCGCCCTCAAAGGGTTCAGCTGGCCGCAGGTTGGCGCCGCGCTGTTAGTGCCATTTGTCCTGTTAAGTCATGGCCGGGTAGCCACCACCCAGCAGTTCCTCGAACGTTTTTCCGCCAGCCTGGCCGGCCTGGAAAAGCCTTACACCCGCGCTGACCTTTTCCGCCAGTAATCAAAGGCTAACTTTCTCTGCCCGTCAATTCGCCGAATAACGGGCAACTTTGATTTCCCCCCTTTTTTCTTGACTGAATGTGCTAGCATGCTGAAAGAGAATGACTGGTGCATATTTCGCCGTTGCGGAACCCCTGCACCCTGCCGGACGTCTGCATGACCATAGAGATCCCCTACCTGCACAATCGACCGAACAAGCGCTGGATCTCTGCGCTTTTACTCGGCTGCTCGATGTTTGTCCTGACGCTGTTCTGCCTTGAACTGATCGTGGTCAGCGGTAAAATTTCGCCCCTATGGTTTCCGACTGCCGCCATGACGGTGGTGGTTTTCCGCTGCCCGTCACGCCAGCTCCCGCTCTACCTGGCGGCCTGCGTGCTCGGCACCGCCTGCGCCAATGCAATCATCATCGGTCCGGCTCTCTCCAACATCAAATTTGCCCTGCTGAACCTGCTGCAGGCGGGTCTGGGCGGAATACTGCTGCGGGCGTTACTCGATCGCCGTGCGCCACTCAGTTCACTGCATGACTGGGCGCGACTGGTGCTGTCAGTGGGGATCGTTACGCCGGTGATCGGCGGGCTGATGGCGCTGTGGGTGCTGCAGGTCAGTGGTCACGCCTCGTTTCCCTTCTTTTATACTTGGGTGATCTCCGAGATTATCGGCATGCTGGTGCTGGGTCCGATGCTGCTGTTGCTGCCGTGGCCGGTGCGCCGTACCCAGCTGCGCGAACTGCGTCTGACTGAATTCTTCCTGACGCTGGCGGTGACGCTGGTGGCCAGCTATCTGGCCCTGCGCTATCTGCCGTGGCCGTTCACCTTTATTGTGGTGATTCTTTTCTGGTGCGCCGTCCGCCTGCCCAAGCTGCAGGCGTTTGTGCTGTTTTTCCTGAACGCCAGCTTTATGTCGATGCTGCTGGCCTTGGGCCTGGTCAGCGTGGTGAACAATAACAGTGCGCTGGGACCGGTCTCCAGCTGGCTGCCGTTCCTGCTGGTGCTGATCCCCAGCCACATCATGTCGCTGGTGATGGATGCGTTTCGCCGTGAGAAGAATCACATCAGCGAGAGCGAAACCCGCTTTCGTCACGCGATGGAATATTCGGCGATTGGCATGGCGCTGGTCTCCCCTCAGGGCGGCTGGCTGCAGGTGAACCATTCGCTCTGCCAGACGCTGGGCTATCCGGAAGAGGAACTGCGGCGGCTGACCTTTCAGCAGATTACCCATCCTGACGACCTCAGCAACGATTTGCAGCAGCTCAGTAAGCTGCTCAGCGGTGAGATCTACACCTACACGCTGGAAAAACGTTATTTCCGCAAAGATGGCGAGATTGTCTGGACCCGGCTGACGGTGTCGCTGGTGCGCGATCCCGCCCATCTGCCGCTCTACCTGATTGCCCAGATCGTCGATATCTCCGAGCTGAAACAGAGCGAGCAGGTCAACCGCCGGCTGATGGAGCGCATCACGCTGGCCAATGAGGCGGGCGGCATTGGCGTATGGGAATGGAACCTGCTGACCGGCGAAATGCTCTGGGACAAGCGGATGTATGCGCTGTTTGGCCTGGCACCGCACGAGTCACCCAGCTACGATTTGTGGATCCACCTGCTGCATGCTGGCGATCGGGAACATGCGGCGCTGACGGTGCAGCAGGCGATTGAACTGCGCAGCGCCTTCCATATGGAATACCGGATTGTTAACGACGACGGCCAGCGCTGGGTGCGTACTCAGGCCAACCGCATCCTGAGTAAAGAGGGACGGATTGAGCGGATGCTGGGGATTTGCCAGGACATCACGCCATTACGCAACCTGAACGAGGCGCTGTTCCAGGAGAAAGAGCGGATGGCAATCACCCTCGACTCAATCGGTGAGGCGGTGATCAGCACCGATGAAGCGATGCGCGTCGCCTTTATGAATCCGGTGGCCGAAAAGATGAGTGGCTGGTCGCAGCAGCAGGCGGCTGGCAAACCCCTCAGCGAGCTGCTGCACATCACGCAGGGCCGCAACGGACCAGAGATAGACATTCTGCTGCTGTGTCAGCTACCGCGTGAGAAAATCACCCCGGATCTGGATCAGGATCTGGTGCTGCATACCCCGGATGACGGGCATATCGACATCCATTACAGCATTACCCCGCTGCGCTCTGAGGCCGGACTGGAGCAGGGTGCGGTCATGGTCATTCAGGATGTCAGCGAATCGCGCCAACTGATGAAGCGCCTGAGCTACAGCGCGCTACACGATACCCTGACCCGCCTGCCGAACCGCGCCAGCTTCGATCATCAGCTAAAACGGCTGCTGTATGATGCAGCAGAACATCAGCATCACCACGTGCTGGTGTTTATCGATCTCGATAAATTTAAAGCGGTCAACGATAGCGCCGGTCATGCGGCGGGCGATGCGCTGCTGCGGGAACTGTCAGACCTGATGCTGCATCATCTGCGCAGCAGTGATTTCCTGGCACGGCTGGGCGGCGATGAGTTTGCGTTGCTGATGCCCGACTGCCAGGTTGAGCAGGCGTGCGAAGTGATTCAGCGCATTGTCACCACGGTCAATGATTACCGCTTCCAGTGGCTGGGCCGCCTCTATCAGGTCGGGGCCAGCGTCGGCGTCACCCAGATTTCGCCGGACAACTGCCAGAGCAGCGATGTGCTGTCTCAGGCCGATATTGCCTGTTATAACGCCAAACGCAGCGGACGTGGCCGCTATGTGGTTTATGAGCAGCACCGGTTGCCGCTGGCGGGCAATCATCAGGGCCTCGACGCCGCGATGATCGATTCGCTGCAGATAGAGCTGCCGGCCTGGGCTGTCGCCCCGCCGAATACGCCACAGTCAGCCTTTCTCTGGCTGCTGGAAGTGCAGCTGTTAACCCCGGATGGCCTGCTGATTGATGAAACGCTGCTGCGTAATAATCTGCCGGATGAAGGACTGCGGCGTCAGCTGGATAATAAAATCCTTGAGGCCTTCTTCCAGCACGATGTGCAGGGGCTGAATGAAAAAGGCATTGCGGTGGTTCTGCCGCTTAGCGCCCAGGCGTTGCTCGATGCCGATTTTGTCCAGCAACTGTGTCGCCGTTTTGTGGCGGCCGGCCTGAGTGACAGCCGCTGTGGCTTCGCCTTCCCGGCTGCCAGCGTGTTAACTCAGGGCGATCGGCTGCACAGCGCACTGCTGCAGCTGCGTCAGAGTGGCTGCCGCATCGTGCTGCAGCACTTTGGCCGTAACCTCGACGCCTTCAATCAGCTCAGCGATGAGTGGGTCGACTGTCTGGTGCTGGCACCTGAACTGGTCTCCAATGTGCATAACAACCTGATGGATGAGATGTTGCTGACTATCATCCAGGGCCAGGCGTCGCAGCGCAACATTGCCCTGCTGGCCGGTCCGGTTTCGGTTCCGGCGGTGCTGACTACCCTCGCCAGCCTGGATGTGGATGGCGTCTGGGGCAGCGCGGTCGCCGAACGTCAGCCGCTGAGCGTACTGGCCGAGGCGCGCTTTTTTGCCATCCGTTAAATCCACCGTTGAGCGCTTGCTACCCTGCTAAAGCTGCGCTAAAGTCGCCCCCTTTTTTCCGGCATGGGGGCAAAAATGTTCATAGGATTCGATTACGGCACGGCTAACTGTTCCATAGCCGTCAGTGAAAACGGCGCTCCACGTCTGTTAACGCTGGAAAACGGCCAGCGCCTGCTGCCGTCGATGATCTGTGCGCCTACCCGTGAGTCGGTCAGTGAATGGCTCTATCGTCATCATCAGGTGGCGACGCCCGACAGTGAAACCACCGCTCTGCTGCAGCGCGCCCTGCGTTTTAACCGCGAAGAAGATATCGACGTACAGCCCAACAGCGTGCAGTTTGGTCTGACCGCGCTGCAACAGTACATGGTCGATCCGGAAGATGTCTGGTTCGTAAAATCCCCCAAATCCTTTCTCGGTGCCAGCGGCCTGAAACCGCAGCAGATCGCCCTGTTTGAAGACCTGGTCTGCGCCATGATGCTGCACATTCGTCAGCAGGGCGAAAGCCAGCTTGATCAACCGATCGATCAGGCGGTGATTGGTCGTCCGATTAACTTCCAGGGCTTAGGCAGTGAAGAGGCCAACCAGCAGGCACAGGGTATTTTACTGCGTGCCGCGCAGCGGGCCGGCTTCCGCGACGTGGAGTTTCAGTTTGAGCCGGTAGCGGCCGGTCTGGATTTTGAAGCCACCCTCCAACAGGAGAGCCGGGTGCTGGTGGTTGATATCGGCGGCGGGACCACCGACTGTTCGATGTTACTGATGGGACCGACGTGGCGCGACAAAGCCGATCGCCGCGAAAGCCTGCTGGGCCACAGTGGCTGCCGCGTCGGCGGTAACGATCTCGACATTATGCTGGCGTTCAAAACGCTGATGCCGCTGCTCGGTCTCGGCGGTAATACCCAGAAAGGCATCGCCCTGCCCGCCCTGCCGTGGTGGAATGCGGTTGCGATCAACGATGTTCCGGCACAAAGCGAATTTTACAGCGCCGCCTGCGGTAAGTTACTGCGCGATTTAGTCCGTGACGCGGAACAGAGTGAGGTGGTCGCGCGCCTGCTGAAAGTGTGGCAGCAGAAGCTGGGTTATCGTCTGGTGCGGGCTGCCGAAGAGAGCAAAATCGCGCTGTCAGATCGCGCGGAACATGCGGCGTCGCTCGACTTTATTGCCGGATCGCTGCAGGCCGATCTCAGCGTCAACCTGCTGCAGGAGGCGATCAATCAGCCGCTGGAGAAAATCCTTGAGCAGGTCCAGCTGGCGCTGGCCACCAGCCAGATCAAACCTGACGTGGTCTACCTGACCGGCGGCAGTGCCCGCTCGCCGCTGCTGCGTGCGGCATTGCAACAGGCGCTGCCTGACACGCCGATTGCCGGCGGCGATGATTTCGCCTCGGTGACCGCAGGCTTAGCCCGCTGGGCAGAAGTGATGTTCCGCTAAGCGTGATCGCGCAGCAAAAAAACGGCGCCCAACGGCGCCGTTACTGTTTTGACTGCGGATCAGAACGCGATATTGGCGCTGATGCCGCCGATAAACGCATCTTTCACTTCGCTGACCGCGCCAGGTGCCACCACATACTGCAGATTCGGGCGCAGCGACATCCAGTTGGTCACTTTGGCGTTGTAATAGACCTCGTAGTTATACTCCGAGCCGTCCTGAATCGGCAGATAGGTCGGGCTGTCAAAACTGCTCTCGCCGTTGGCCTGATTCTGCTGACGCAGCGAGCGGGTGTAGTCGCTATTGACATGAATACGCGCCGCGCCTACGCCAATTTCATCATCTGGACGCGCATCAAACGGCCCTTTCCAGGTAAAGGCGATCGACTGATAGTTGTCGGTTTTTGAGGTTTTGTGATCGTTCATCACCGCCTGAACCCGCACGCCCAGACCGCGATTCACATCGCCATCCTGTGCCGTCAGCTGTTGCTGCAACAGCAGGTAGCCGCCATAGGCGTGATCCTGATCCTGATACGCGCCGTTGCGCCAGCTGCCATAGACATCGCCATTGGCTGAAGAGTAGTAATAGCCGATGCGGTAGTTACCCGGCAGCTTTTGCGCGCCCAGCGTCGGTTTCCAGCCTAGTTCGACCGGCACCAGATTGCCTTCAGAATTGCTGGTATCCAGACGGAAGCCGTCGCCGCGATCGTAGTTAGCCCGGTTCTGGTTATAGAATCCCACCTGGAAGAAAACTTCCGGGGTGATATTCAGTTTGATCCGGCCGCCCCACTGGGATACCGGCCAGTTAAACCAGCGGTCACCACGCCAGTTACCCGCCTGACCGCTGCCCAGCGCCAGGTTCTGGAACAGGTTGCCGTCGAAGTTATCAAAGTCCTCACCAACCGTCACCCGGCCAGCTTTCAGGTCGACCACATCGTTAAACAGCCCTTTGCGCAACCAGAACTGGGTCAGACGCCAGGTCTGGCCACGACCATACACTTCCTGCACTGAAGAGAGCATGCCGGTGCGCTTGTCCGCCACCTGTTCGGACAGGTTTTGTCCGTCACGGTTGGTGATAGTCATCTGGAATTCCGCATCCTGCCAGTCCAGCAGTTTTTCCAGATCGAAATTGGTGCCGAAGCTCCACTGATCGCTGTAACGCATGGTGGTGTTGGTATCGGCCCCGCCGCCTAAGTTGGCCGCGCTTTCCATGGTGTAATTTACGTCAAATTTAATGCCGTCGTTCTGCAACTGCGTTCGGTAACCACCCCAGTCACCAAACATCCACTCTGAATCGGCGCTCAGCGCGTCAGCGGCCATCGCATGACCGGTTAACATCGCCAGGATCAGGGTGCCGGTTGCCACACGGCGCAGCGGAAAACGCTGCTCTGCTTGTTTATTTTTCATCATGCTTATTCTTATGTGAGTTACGGGGAATGACCCGCAGAGAATAGTGCTGAGAAAAGTTCAATTTTTGTAAATACGTGCGCACGATTAGTCAACTAACCAGTTTATTCGCGCAAATGTGAGCTGGATCTCAGTGTGGTTACTCTTGCAGCAGCGGAGGCGAAGCGTGAATGGATGGGGGCGAAACGGGGCGCAGCGCACCAAGTGCCTCATATATAATCAATTAAATAATAAGATTATTTTGTTTTTAATGACCTCGTAATGACTACATTTTGATAAAAAGCCCCGATTATCTGGGGCTCCTTTACCTGCGGTTGTAGAATCAAATTCAATTGATCTTCACCGAAATCACTTCGCGAGAAAACGTCTTGTGGTACCAGCGCCCCAATGGCTGGCTGTGTCTGATTTAATGCTCCGTCAATCTCTATCCTAGACGTGAAACAGTATTCGCATAACATATTTGATGCTCATGATAACTGCGGCGCACGGCGATATTTAACTCAACACTGGTACGATTTTTTGCAACCGCACGATAGTGGGGTAGTAAAAACCCCTCTCAATCGACCACAATGCAACCGCATCAAGAGAGAGCTGTACCTCTTTACCCCCTTAGCGCGATGATTCACCCACCTCCCCCGTACACAAAACACCCGCGTTTTTGTGCAACTTTGCAGAGTATGACAGGCAGCGCCGCGTCAGGGCTTGGCTGGCAAAAGTACCATCAAAAAAACTGTGCAGAAACATTCAAAGGCATGCAACTGTTTATCTCTTTTATCTTTTAGGTTGTCTTTAAGGTTACAAGACGCAGCAGAAAGCAACATACCGCCCGACGCCCTTAACTAGACGATTCGCCACCAACATCTAATTCATATACTGGAAGTACATCAATAAGGACAGTGCCGAATGTCATAAAAAATTGTAACGCTTTTTCAATGGCATCCGAATCAGGCCATGTGATCGATGTTGAAGGATGAGCGATAGAATTTCTTGTTTCCATTAATGAGTTTAAGTATGCCTCGGACTGCCTACGAACTGAAGCGACATCATTTGATGACCAAAATAATTGAAATTTAGATTGCTGGGCTAATTTTTCCCAAAGATTTTTAACTCCAGCCCGTTTAAAAAGATCTGCTAATACATCCGGCCTCATATTTTCAGAAGTGATTGATAGACACTTATAATTTATTTCCACGGGAGTTTCATCATGCAAATTATTATTCATTATTTTAACAAAAGACTTGACACCATTTTCGGCATGACCATACCTTCTTGGGTTTGAAATAACTTCAGATGTATATTTTAACAACCCCTCTTTCATTTCCTTTGGAAGTTGAGAATATTTTTCGACTCTTTCGGTTAAAGTTTTACAGTATTCTTCAAAAGTTTCCCTGACAAAAGATTCAAAACGACCTGTAATAAATAACAGTAATGTTCCATTCAAGATCACTAAATTAGCATGATTGCTTCTAGATGTTGTATGAAGTTCGACAACCAATTCATCTAAAGTAGGGCTTGGAAGATTGTCAATTACTTCGGCATCACTAAAACCCTCTTCGATAATGGAATCACCCGTACCTTCACCCGACTTAATGACATTAGTTTCAGTTGATGGAGAAATTGAACCTTCAACATTAATCTCGACTTCTGTAGTTCGAACTTCCTGTCTTCCTTCATCAGTATGAGAAGGGTTGTTAATTAGACGCTGCAGTCCAGAAAACTCTTTAATTTGCGCAGTTAGCTTAAGTAAACGTGATACTTTCTCAAGGTCAGAATGAAAATCTGTTAAAGTCGTATACATTCCATCCCCCTCTAGCAAGTTAAAATATTTTTAGCTAACTCAACACGTTCTTTTATAGAGTCTGTAGTATTACCTTTACCGATTAATATGTTATATTCATCAGTATTAGGTTTTATGCCATTAAGGTTATCTCTTATTTTTTGGGGTGGCACTAATTGATTTGAGTCAACCAAGCTATATGCTACCATTAGCGCATCATATAAAGGCCGACTTAACTTACCTGTCGAGGGTATTATAAATAAATCGCCCCCAAAAATATTATGCAAACCATTTATACTTTCTAAAAAGTGATTCTCATAGATTTTGATCTGATTTTCATCGGCTGATTGGTATGCTTTTGCTGTTTTATCCAAAACCTTTCTTATTGATCCTAAGGTACCTTCTGTTATAAGCCTTCTTATTGCAAAAAACCTTAAAATAAGCTCACAATCTGCCATGCTTCTAAAAAGTGTATTTTTTAGGAGGTCAGGGGAAGGCTCTAAATCTTCATTTTTAGTTTTCTCTGGTATGCCCCATGCATCAGTAAAAATTTTATTCCGCGATAATTTAGATACTAGTTCGTTAAACCGCCCCGGATAAAGTGCATTCCTAAGTTCTTGAGGGTTAAGTTGTACACCACCAGTATTAAGGCGTTTAAAAAGTATTTTCCGAATATCAACTTCATCATCTGAATAAGCGTTTGTTTCAGCTAACAGTACAACTGCGTTTATTGTTCTTCTAGCAAGCCCTCTTTGAATAAGCAATGGCAGATCTTTATATCTGTTTCCATCTAATTCATTCCAAAACTCCAATCCTCTCAATGAAAACTCATTATTCATAAAACTTCTAAGAGTATCTATACGTTGCCTACCATCCATTATTTCATATTGATTATAATCATTTTCATATAAAAATATAGGAGGCACTGGAATATTCATCAAAAATGACTCAATCAACTGAGACCTTTTCTTTATATCCCAGCGATGCCTACGCTGATATTTAGGTGAGGCATTTATGTAATCTCCTTCCTCCAAAGATTGTTTTAAATGATGAAGGGTAAAATCCATTGATGTTCGTATAACTTTCAATTGGGAAATAGAGAATTTCTCCTCAATATTCATTACGGGAGATGGAGGGTTTTTTTCAGTTTCATCTCCTTCTTCATCAAACCATTCTTCGATTTCGTTATCATCAATATTTTTATTAGTCATAGCTGCCTCTTTCTATAAAAAGTATGTCGGCACATTTTGTCCCATATCCTATAAAAAAAGCAACAATTTATCAGAGGTAAAGTAATCACTTCATAACGGTTTCCAAGCGTTTAACCAAAATGGTACAACCGCAAATGGAATTAGGCTTTCTCACAAAAGACGCGATCCGTTGCATTCTTGCAGCTCTTAACGGTAACAGCCTGAAAGCAGTTAAACTTTGACTTGCTATCGGGGCCAGATGGAATGAAGCGGCGAGGCTTATACGCGACCACATCTACACCCCTCGAGTGTCCTACATCACAACCAAAAACGGGCGGCCCTGCACAGTTCCGATATCCAAAGAACTTTCCGAATTGATAAGAGAAGGTGAAAACCGGTTACTATTTCCCGTTATTTATTACTTTCTCGCGCACAAATTATTCAAACGAGAAGCGCCGAAAAGTCCGGCCGGTATGGCAACTCATCTTTTCCGACATACCTCCGCACAACATTTAACGGCGAGCGGCGGAAACATACTGGTTTTACAGCAGCTTCTTGGGCCTTCCAATATCTACCCGACAATGATTTATACCCACTTTACCCTGGAGCACCTAGCGGAAGCCATCACATTAAACCCGCTAGCCAACCTTGGCTAAATCTCTATCCAGCGCACCTAAGTGAAGTTCTAAAAAGGTGTGCCGTTTAGCTATCGTATTGTAAAGATAATCATTTTATTCTTACTGAAATAATCACGCACTGATCCACACTTTGACCATGCACGGTTGATTCAAAAGAGTTTAGATTGAGGTTGTTGGACGGGCAAATGATTATTAAAAAATATAAGTCACTGTTTTAAAATGCATATTAAAGGGGCGCAGCGGCCCCGTTCTGTTAGCGGCTGGCGTCGGCCAGCTGTTCAATCTGTTCCGGCGTCAGCGTCAGCCGGGTTGCCCCGACCAGATCGTCGAGCTGGGCCAGCGAGGTGGCACTGACAATCGGCGCGGTGATGCTGGGACGGGCAATCTGCCACGCCAGCGCCACCTGCGTCGGTGAAACCTGATGCGCTTCAGCGATTGCATCCAGCGCTGCCAGGATCTTCAGGCCGCGCGGGTTGAGGTATTTTTCCACCACACCCTGCCCGCGCTGACTTTTGCTGGCATCGGCCGGCTGGCGGTATTTACCACTCAGGAAACCGCTGGCCAGTGAGTAGTAGTTAATCACCCCTAACCCGTGGTGGCTGACCACCGGCTCCAGCTCTGATTCGTAGGGCTGGCGATCGTAGAGATTGTATTCTGGCTGCAGGGTTTCATATCGCGCCAGCCCTTCCGCTTCGCTGATTTCCAGTGCCTGCTGCAGGCGAGCCGCACTGTAGTTGGAGGCACCAATTGCCCGCACTTTGCCCTCTTTAATCAGGCCATCAAAGGCGCTCAGCGTCTCGGCCAGCGGCGTGTCCTGATCGTCACGGTGCGCCTGATAGAGATCGATATAATCGGTTTGCAGCCGACGCAGTGAGTCTTCCACCGCCTGGCGGATATACTGCGGTTTCAGTCCGGTTTTCTCCGGCGAAAGCTCCATCCCAACCTTGGTGGCCAGAACGATACTGTCGCGTTTGCCGCTTTTCTTCAGCCATTCGCCGATAATGGTTTCTGATTCACCGCCTTTATTTCCCGGTGCCCAGCGTGAATAAACATCGGCGGTATCAATAAACCACAGCCCTTTTTCCACCAGCGCGTCCAGCAGCGAAAACGAGCCAGGCCGATCCACGGTCCAGCCAAACACGTTGCCGCCAAACGTCAGTACCGGCACCGAAATGCCGCTGTCGCCTAACTGTCGGGTTTCATTCTGACTCATCATCTGCTCCTTAGTGGTGTATCGAAACGGTCTGTCACTGAGCATAGCAAAGCGAAACGGCTTCTTTATGACGATTGTGGTGTGATTAATGCCAGAAAAGGCATACTTACCCGGCCCTGACAGATATCCTTATTTCCTTCAACTTTTGCCCGTCAGAGGCGACTACAATCTGACGTTTGCAGGCTACCCGTTTGATGCCTGCGCCTGGGACTACATCACTGCTGGAGAGCAAGCAAAATAATGAGCACCCGACATCCTGTTATGAAAAAGAGCCTGATTGTGCTGGTGGTGATTGCCGCGGCCGTCGGCGGATATTACTGGTGGCAGCACGCTGCTGAGCCGCAGACCGACCAGCAGAGTGGCGCACGCACGCCGCGCGGCAAAGGCGGCGCTGACGGCGCCCGTCGTCCTCTCGCCCCGGTTCAGGCCGCCAGCGCCACCAGCCAGAGCGTCCCGCAGTACCTGAGCGGATTAGGCACCGTCACCGCCGCCAATACCGCGACGGTGCGCAGCCGGGTTAACGGCGATCTGGTGGCGATACACTTTACCGAAGGCCAGCAGGTTAAGGCCGGCGATTTGCTGGCAGAAGTCGATCCGCGTCCGTATCAGGTGGCGTTAACTCAGGCCGAGGGTCAGCTGGCAAAAGATCAGGCCACGCTGGCGAACGCCCGCCGCGACCTGGCGCGTTTCGAAAAGCTGGCGAAAAGTTCGCTGGTGTCACAGCAGGAGCTGGATACGCAGCGCTCGCTGGTCAGCGAAACCCTCGGCACCCTGAAAGCGGACCAGGGCAGCGTCGCCAGCGCCCAGCTTAATCTGACCTACAGCCGGATTACTGCGCCGATCGACGGCCGGGTCGGTCTGAAGCAGGTGGACGTCGGCAACTACGTTACCAGCGGCGACACCACCGGCATTGTGGTGATCACCCAGACCCAGCCGATTGACGTGGTGTTCACCCTCGCCGAAAACAACATCAGCCAGATTCTGAAGGCGCAGAAAAGCGGTGAGCCGCTGCCGGTCGAAGCCTGGGATCGCAGCAATCAGGCGCTGATTGCCAGCGGTAAACTGCTGAGCCTCGATAACCAGATTGATGTCACCACCGGCACCATTAAGATCAAAGCGCGCTTCGATAATCAGGACGGTGCGCTGTTCCCCAATCAGTTCGTTAACGTCCGGCTGAAGGTCAATACCCTGCAGGATGCGATTGTTATTCCGGCCGCCGCGCTGCAGATGGGCAATGAAGGCCACTTCGTCTGGGTGGTCAACAGCGATAATAAAGTCAGCAAGAAAAGCGTGATTGCCGGCCTGCAGGATAGCCAGAAAGTGGTGATCAGCGCCGGGCTGGAAGCGGGCGAACGGGTGGTGACCGATGGTCTGGATCGCCTGACCGAAGGCGCGAAAGTTGAGATTGTCGCGGCGCAAAGTACCGCACCGCGCAGTAGCCGTGCGGCGCTGCCGTCGAAGGGAGAGCGTGAGTAATGCAGGTAATGCCTCCCGATCACAGCGGTGGACCGTCGCGCCAGTTTATTCTGCGTCCGGTAGCCACCACGCTGTTGATGATTGCCATTCTGCTGGCAGGCGTGCTGGGCTATCGCTTCCTGCCGGTTTCGGCGCTGCCCGAAGTTGATTATCCGACCATTCAGGTGGTTACCCTCTATCCGGGTGCCAGTCCGGATGTGGTCACCTCATCCATTACCGCGCCGCTGGAGCGTCAGTTCGGCCAGATGTCGGGCCTGAAGCAGATGGCGTCGCAGAGTTCGGGCGGCGCATCGGTGGTGACGCTGCAGTTCCAGCTCAGCCTGCCGCTCGACGTGGCGGAACAGGAAGTGCAGGCGGCGATTAACTCCGCCACCAACCTGCTGCCCAACGATCTGCCCAATCCGCCGGTCTACAGCAAAGTGAACCCGGCCGATCCGCCGATCATGACGCTGGCCGTTACCACCCGCAGCATGCCGCTGACCCAGGTTCAGGACATGGTGGAAACCCGGGTGGCGCAGAAAATTTCTCAGGTCAGCGGCGTCGGGCTGGTGACCTTGTCCGGCGGTCAGCGTCCGGCGGTGCGGGTCAAAATGAATGCCCAGGCGCTGGCGGCGCTTGGCCTGACCAGCGAGACGGTGCGTACCGCCATCAGCGACGCCAACGTCAATTCGGCTAAAGGCAGCCTGGATGGGCCGACGCGCTCGATTACCCTGTCGGCCAACGACCAGATGAAATCGGCGGAAGATTACCGTCAGCTGATCATCAGCTACAACAACGGTGCGCCAGTGCGGTTGGGTGACGTCGCCACCATTGAGCAAGGCGCAGAGAACAGCTGGCTGGGTGCCTGGGCCAACCGCGACGCCGCGATTGTGCTCAACGTGCAGCGTCAGCCGGGTGCCAACATCATTGCTACCGCCGACAATATCCGCGCCATGCTGCCCGCGCTGACGGCGGCGTTGCCAAAATCGGTCGAGGTCAAACTGCTGACCGACCGCACCACCAATATCCGCGCCTCGGTCAGCGATACCCAGTATGAGCTGATACTGGCGATGGCGCTGGTGGTGATGATCATCTACCTGTTCCTGCGCAATGTGCCCGCCACGCTGATCCCGGCGGTTGCGGTGCCGCTGTCGCTGATCGGCACCTTTGCGGCGATGTATTTTCTCGGCTTTTCGATCAACAACCTGACCTTAATGGCGCTAACCATCGCCACCGGGTTTGTGGTCGATGACGCGATTGTGGTGATTGAGAACATCTCCCGCTACATCGAAAAAGGGGAAAAACCGTTAACCGCGGCGCTGAAAGGCGCAGGCGAAATCGGTTTTACCATCATCTCGCTGACCTTCTCACTGATTGCAGTGCTGATCCCGCTGCTGTTTATGGGCGATGTCATTGGCCGCCTGTTCCGCGAGTTTGCGGTGACGCTGGCGGTGGCGATTCTGATCTCGGCAGTGGTCTCGCTGACCCTGACGCCGATGATGTGCGCCCGGATGCTGAGCGCCGGGTCGCTGCGTAAGCAGAACCGTTTCTCACGCGCCAGCGAAGCGATGTTTGAGCGCATCATTGCCGTCTACGGTCGCGGGTTACGCCGGGTGCTTAATCATCGGTGGCTGACCTTATCGGTCGCGCTCGGTACCCTGGTGCTGACCGTCCTGCTGTGGATGATGATCCCGAAAGGCTTTTTCCCGCAGCAGGACAACAGCATTATTCAGGGCACGCTGCAGGCGCCGCAGTCCGTCTCATACGCCAGCATGGCCGAGCGTACCCGCGATGTGGCTTCAATCATCATGAAAGATCCAGCGGTGCAGAGCATGACCTCATTTGTCGGGGTGGACGGCACTAATGCCGCGCTGAACAGTGCCCGGCTGCAAATCAACCTCAAGCCGCTCGACCAGCGTGAAGATCGGATCCCGGTGATTCAGCAACGGCTGCAACAGCAGGTGAGCCAGATTCCGGGCGTGCAGCTGTGGCTGCAGGCGGTACAGGATCTCACCATTGATACCCAGGCGAGCCGCACGCCCTATCAGTTTACGCTGCAATCGGGTTCGCTGGCTTCACTCACCACCTGGGTGCCGGCGCTGCTGGCCGAGCTGAATACCCTACCGCAACTGCGGGATGTCAGCAGCGACTGGCAGGATCAGGGACTGGAAGCCTATATCAATGTCGATCGTGCCAGCGCCAGCCGGCTGGGTATCAGTATGGCGGACGTGGATAACGCGCTGTATAACGCCTTTGGTCAGCGCCTGATCTCTACCATTTATACCCAGGCTAATCAGTATCGTGTGGTGCTGGAGCAGGACAACCGCGCCATGCCGGGCCTGCAAAGCCTGGAGAGCATTCGTCTGGCCAGCAGCGACGGCGGCAATGTGCCGCTGAGCACCTTTGCCCGTATTGAACAGCGTCATACGCCGCTCAGTATCAACCATCTCGATCAGTTCCCGTCGGCGACCTTCTCGTTCAACGTGGCTGACGGCTATTCGCTGGAAGATGCGGTCAAAGCGGTATCGCAGGCAGAAGCGCAGCTCGGTATGCCCGCCGAAATGATGACCCAGTTCCAGGGCAGCACGCTGGCGTTTGAAGCGGCGCTGAGCAGCACCGTCTGGCTGATTGTGGCGGCGATTGTAGCGATGTATATCGTGCTCGGGGTGCTGTATGAGAGCTTTATCCATCCAATCACTATTTTGTCGACGCTGCCTACCGCGGGCGTCGGGGCGCTGCTGGCGCTGATGCTCAGCGGCAACGAGCTGGATATTGTGGCGATCATCGGCATCATTCTGCTGATCGGTATCGTGAAAAAGAACGCCATCATGATGATCGACTTCGCGCTGGCGGCTGAGCGTGAACAGGGGATGCAGCCTTACGATGCTATCTATCAGGCCTGCCTGTTGCGTTTCCGGCCGATTCTGATGACCACGCTGGCGGCGCTGCTCGGCGCGTTACCGTTGATGCTCAGCACCGGGGTCGGCGCGGAACTGCGTCACCCGCTGGGGATTGCGATGGTCGGCGGTCTGATTGTCAGTCAGGTGCTGACGCTGTTCACCACGCCGGTGATCTACCTGCTGTTTGATCAGCTGGCGCACGCCACCCGCCGTCGCCTCGGCCGCACGGAGGCCGCAGAGTGAAGTTTTTTGCCCTGTTTATTCATCGGCCGGTCGCCACAACCCTGCTGACGCTGGCAATTGCGCTGGCCGGCATCCTCGGTTTTCGCCTGCTGCCGGTGGCACCGCTGCCGCAGGTCGATTTTCCGGTGATCGTGATTTCGGCCTCGCTGCCGGGTGCCGCGCCGGAGATTATGGCGTCGTCGGTCGCCACGCCACTCGAGCGCTCGCTGGGCCGCATCGCCGGCGTCAGTGAAATGACCTCAACCAGTTCACTCGGCAGCACCCGCATCATTCTGGTGTTTGATTTTGATCGTGACATCAACGGAGCCGCGCGCGATGTTCAGGCCGCGATTAACGCGGCGCAAAGCCTGCTGCCTACCGGGATGCCGTCGCGCCCGACGTATCGCAAAGTGAACCCTTCAGATGCGCCGATTATGATCATGACGCTGACCTCGGACAGCTACAATCCGGGTCAGCTGTATGACTACGCCTCAACGCAGCTGGCGCAGAAACTGTCACAGATTGAGGGCGTCGGCGACGTCACCGTAGGCGGCAGCTCGCTGCCTGCGGTCCGCGTGGCACTGAATCCACAGGCGCTGTTTAATCAGGGCGTGTCGCTGGATGCGGTGCGCACCGCCATTTCCAACGCCAATCAGCGACGGCCGCAGGGCGCACTGGATGATTCGCAGCAGCGCTGGCAGTTGCGTACCAATGATGCGCTACAGACCGCCACTGAGTATCAGCCGCTGATAGTGCATTACAACAACGGCGCGGCGGTCAGGCTGTCGGACGTGGCGACAGTCGAAGACTCGGTTCAGGACGTGCGTAATGCCGGGATGTCACGCGGTAAACCGGCGGTGCTGCTGCTGATCCGCAAAACGCCTGAAGCTAACGTCATCGATACGGTGGACCGTATCCGCGCCGAAATGCCGCTGCTGCATGAGGTGATCCCGGCCGCCATCGACCTGCAGATCGCTCAGGATCGCTCACCCACCATTCGTGCCTCGCTGCATGAAGTGGAGCAATCGCTGGTGATCGCCGTGGCGCTGGTGATTCTGGTGGTGTTTGTTTTCCTGCGCTCGGGTCGCGCCACGCTGATCCCGGCGGTGGCGGTGCCGGTTTCACTGATTGGCACCTTCGCCGCGATGTACCTGTGCGGCTTTAGTCTCAACAACCTGTCGCTAATGGCGCTGACCATCGCCACCGGCTTTGTGGTCGATGATGCGATTGTGGTGCTGGAGAACATCGCCCGCCACGTCGAGGCGGGCATGAAGCCGTTGCCCGCAGCGCTGAAAGGGGTACGTGAAGTCGGCTTTACCGTACTGTCGATGAGTCTGTCACTGATCGCGGTCTTCCTGCCGCTGCTGATGATCGGCGGGCTGATTGGCCGCTTCTTCTCCGAGTTTGCCATCACCCTGTCGGTGGCGATTGTGATCTCGCTGTTTATCTCAGTAACCCTGACGCCGATGATGTGTGCATATCTGCTGAAACCGTCGGCACCCGGCAGCCAGCCCCGTCGGCATGGATCGGGCCGGCTGCTGCTGGCGATTCAGCAGGGCTATGGCCGCTCGCTCAATGTGGTGCTGAACCATGCCCGCTGGGTGCTGCTGCTGTTTTTCGCCACCATCGCCCTCACCGTCTGGCTGTTTATCAGCATCCCGAAAACCTTTATGCCGGAGCAGGACACCGGCCGGCTCTCCGGTTTTATCTCGGCCGACCAGAGCATTTCGTTCCAGGCGATGCGCAGTAAGCTGCAGGATTTTATGGAGATCGTCGGTGCCGATCCGGCGGTAGAGAGCGTGGTCGGCTTTACCGGTGGGATGCGCACCAACAGCGGCTCGATGTTTATCTCGCTGAAACCGCTGTCAGAGCGCAAAGAGAACGCGCAGGCGGTCATCGCCCGGCTGCGGGTTAAACTGGCAAAAGAGCCGGGTGCTAACCTCTACCTGAATGCGGTGCAGGATCTGCGGGTCGGCGGCCGTGAATCGAATGCCGGTTATCAGTACTCGCTGCTGTCGGACAATCTCGACGACCTGCGCAGCTGGGAGCCGAAAATCCGTCAGGCGTTCGCCGCCCTGCCGCAGCTGGCGGACGTCAACTCCGATCAGCAGGATAAAGGCAGCGAAATGGCCCTGACCTACGATCGTGAAAGTATGGCGCGACTCGGTATTAACGTCGCTGAAGCGAATGCCTTGCTGAATAACGCCTTTGGTCAGCGCCAGATCTCTACTATTTATCAACCGCTTAACCAGTACAAGGTGGTGATGGAGGTCGATCCACGCTATACCCAGGATATCAGCGCCCTGTCGCAGATGTTTGTTATCAACAGCGAAGGCAAAGCAATTCCACTGTCGTGGTTTGCGCACTGGCAGCCCGCCAACGCCCCGCTGTCGGTCAATCATGAAGGGCTTTCTGCCGCCTCGACCATCTCGTTTAACCTGCCGGAAGGCGTGTCGCTGTCGCAGGCATCCGAGGCAATTGAGCGCACCATGACCTCGCTCGGGGTGCCTTCCAGCGTACGCGGCAGTTTTGCCGGTACAGCGCAGGTATTCCAGCAGTCGCAGAGCAGCCAGCTGTGGCTGATGCTGGCGGCCATTGGCGCGGTCTATATCGTGCTGGGGATGCTGTATGAGAGCTATGTCCATCCGCTCACCATTCTGTCGACGCTGCCGTCGGCCGGGGTTGGCGCACTGCTGGCGCTGGAATTGTTCGATACGCCGTTCAGCCTGATTGCGCTGATCGGAATTCTGCTGCTGATCGGCATCGTGAAAAAGAACGCTATCATGATGGTAGATTTTGCCCTTGAGGCACAACGCAACGGCCAGCTCAGCGCGCGCGAGGCGATTTTTCAGGCCTGCCTGCTGCGCTTCCGGCCGATTCTGATGACCACGCTGGCGGCGCTGTTTGGCGCGCTGCCGCTGGTGCTGACCAGCGGTGACGGCGCGGAACTGCGACAGCCGCTCGGCATTACCATCGCCGGCGGTCTGGTGATGAGCCAGTTGCTGACGCTCTACACCACGCCGGTGGTCTACCTGATGATGGATAAACTACGGCGTAAAAAGCGTCCGCTGGCGCTGGCGCAACAGCAATAACGGGGTGTGCGACGCCGCAGCGTCGCGCGAGGTGAAGAACGAAGCGACGCGATTTCGGGACTGAATGATGAGTACACAGAGCGCAAACGTCCGCTGGCAATTATGGATAGTCGCCATCGGCTTCTTTATGCAGACGCTGGATACCACCATTGTCAACACCGCTATACCGGCGATGGCGCACGATTTAGGCGTCAGTCCGCTGCATATGCACTCGGTGATTGTCTATTACGTGCTGACGGTGGCGGTCATGCTGCCGGTCAGCGGCTGGCTGGCAGATCGCTTCGGCGTGCGTAACATCTTCTTTAGCGCGATTGTGTTGTTCAGCCTCGGATCGCTGCTGTGCGCGCTCTCTACCACCCTCGACCAGCTGGTGCTGTCGCGGGTAGTGCAGGGCATTGGCGGCGCGATGATGGTGCCGGTCGGTCGCCTGACGGTGATGAAAATCGTGCCGCGCGAGCAGTACATGTCGGCGATGACCTTTGTCACGCTGCCGGGGCAGATCGGGCCGCTGCTGGGTCCGGCGCTGGGCGGCGTGCTGGTGGAGTACGCCAGCTGGCACTGGATTTTCCTGATCAATATTCCGGTCGGCATTGCCGGTGCCGTCGCGACCCTGATGCTGATGCCTGACTACGCGATGCAGACCCGACGATTCGACTTCACCGGCTTTATCCTGCTGGCGGCTGGCATGGCGACCTTAACCCTGGCGCTGGATGGTCAGCGCAGCAGTGGCGGTTCACCGTTGCTGCTCGGGGCGATGATCCTGATCGGCATGTTCTCGCTGCTGTTCTATCTGATGCATGCGCGCAGCAATGACAATGCGCTGTTCAGCCTGAAGCTGTTTGATAACCGCATCTATTCGATTGGCCTGCTCGGCAGCTTTACCGGCCGCATCGGCAGCGGCATGCTGCCGTTTATGACGCCGATTTTCCTGCAGGTCGGCATGGGCTACAGTCCGTTTCACGCCGGGCTGATGATGATCCCGATGGTGCTCGGCAACATGGGGATGAAGCGCATTGTGGTGCGCATCGTTAACCTGTTTGGCTATCGCAACGTGCTGGTGGTTTCGACCATTGCACTGGCGCTGGTGGTGCTGCTGTTCCCGCTGGTGGCGATCATGGGCTGGGTCTGGCTGCTGCCGCTGGTGCTGTTTCTGCAGGGGATGGTCAACGCCATTCGCTTCTCCTCAATGAATACCCTGACGCTGAAAGAGTTGCCCGATGAACTCGCCTCCAGCGGCAATAGCCTGCTGTCGATGATTATGCAGCTGTCGATGAGTATCGGCGTGACGCTGGCGGGCTTACTGCTGGGTGCGTTTGCCCAGGATGCCGCCAGCGACAGCAGTGCGGAACACCAGATGTTTATTTATGCCTATCTGTGCATGTCGCTGATCATTATCCTGCCCGCGCTGGTGTTCTGGCGTGTTCCGCAGCAGGTAAGTAAAAACGTCGACTTACGACGCCGGAGAAAGTCATGAGGGTTAACCTGCGCCTTGGCATTGGCGCCAAACTGTTTATGGCGATCTTCTCGACCTGCATGCTGGTATTGATCACCATGCACTGGGGCGTCCGTCTGAGCTTCGAGCACGGCTTTGTTGACTATATTAAACGCGGCAACGAGCAGCGGTTAAGCCTGCTGAGTGACGCGCTGGCCGATCAGTATCAGCAGCACGGCAACTGGGATTTCCTGCGCCACAACGATCGGCTGGTATTCAATATTCTGCGATCGCTGGAGCAGAATCCCGACAGCAATAATCAGCTACCGCCGCACGGCTGGCGCACCCAGTTCTGGATCCTCGATCAGCAATATAAAGTGATGGTCGGCCCGCGCTCACCGGTTCCGCCCGAGGGGTCGCGGCGTAATATCACTACCAGCACCGGCAAAGTAGTTGGCTGGGTGATCGGATCGCCGCCGGAGCGGCTGACGCGCAGCACCGACATCAACTTTGATCAACAGCAGCGGCGTACCAGCTGGTATATCGTCGCGCTGTCGACGTTGCTGGCCGCGCTGGTCACCTGGCTGATGGCGCGCGGCCTGCTGGCACCGGTCAAACGGCTGGTTGACGGCACCCATCACCTGGCGGCCGGTAATTTTGCGACCCGGGTTGAGGTGGGCAGTCAGGATGAACTCGGCCAGCTGGCCGGTGACTTCAACCGTCTGGCCAGTTCGCTGGAAAAGAATGAAAGCATGCGCCGCGCGTTTATGGCGGACATCTCGCACGAGCTGCGCACCCCGCTGGCTATTCTGCGCGGCGAGCTGGAGGCGATGCAGGATGGCGTGCGTAAACTGACGCCGGAAGCGATCGCCTCGCTGCAGAGCGAAGTGGTGGTGCTGACCAAGCTGGTGGACGATCTGCATCAGCTGTCACTCTCTGATGAGGGCGCCCTCGCCTACCGCAAGCAGGCGACCGATCTGGTGCAGTTGCTGGAGGTGACCGCCGGCAGCTTTGCTGAACGCTATCGCGCCTACGGCTTAAGCCTGAAACTCAACTTACCGGATGAAGCGCCGTTCTTTGGCGACCCTGACCGGCTGATGCAACTGTTCACCAACCTGCTGGAAAACAGCCTGCGTTATACCGACAGCGGTGGCCGGGTCGAGGTTAAACTCTGGTATGAAGCCCCTTACTGGCGCATCGATCTGGAAGACAGCGCGCCTGGCGTTGACGGTGAACATCAGAGCCAGATTTTTGAACGCTTCTTCCGCACCGAAGGGTCACGTAACCGCGCCAGCGGCGGGTCGGGACTGGGGCTGGCGATCTGTAAAAACATCGTTGACGCACACGGCGGGCGCATCGCTGCAGAGCACTCTGATTTAGGTGGACTGAAAATCGCGCTACACTTGCGCTACGTTCCCTCTGTGTAAGCGCTTATGAGCCAGGAAAACCACGACCCGCTGATTCTGGTGGTCGAAGACGAACCCAAACTGGCGCAGTTAATGATCGATTATCTGCACGCCTCTAACTATCGCACTCACCATATTGCCGATGGCAATGCGGTACTGGACTACGTTCGCCAGTCGCCGCCCGATCTGATGCTGCTGGATTTAATGCTGCCCGGCACCGACGGGCTGACGCTGTGCCGCGAGATCCGCCGTCATTCTGAACTGCCGATCATCATGGTTACCGCCCGTACTGAAGAGATTGATCGGCTGCTCGGGCTGGAGATCGGTGCAGATGACTATATCTGCAAGCCGTTCAGCCCGCGCGAAGTGGTGGCGCGGGTGAAAACTATTCTGCGACGGGTTAAACGCGCCACGGAAGCGGTGCCGGACAGCTCTCTGCTGACGGTTGATGAGGGCCGTTTCGTGGCCAGCTGGCGCGACCGGCCGCTGGATCTGACGCCGGCGGAATTTCGCCTGCTGAAAACCCTGTCGCTGGAGCCGGGCAAAGTCTTTTCGCGCGAACAGCTGCTCAACCATCTGTATGACGACTATCGGGTAGTGACCGATCGGACCATCGACAGCCACATTAAAAACCTGCGCCGCAAGCTGGAGAGCCTCGACAGTGAACAACCCTTTATCCGCGCCGTCTACGGAATGGGTTATCGCTGGGAAGCTGACGTCTGTCATTTGATCTAGTTTGATCCCGATCAATTTACTTCCGTTTTCTCCCTGCCTACAATTCCGCACCTTTAGCAGGGCCATCAACCGGCCCTGCCGCTGTCGCCTGAGGCGGCATACTGACCTGACATCAGTGAGAACCCGATGAAACCCGAACTGCTTTCCCCTGCCGGCACGCTGAAAAACATGCGTTACGCCTTCGCCTACGGTGCCGATGCGGTCTACGCTGGCCAGCCGCGCTACAGCCTGCGGGTGCGCAACAACGAATTCACCCATGAAAATCTCGCCAAAGGGATCGATGAAGCGCATGCGCTGGGCAAAAAGTTTTATGTGGTGGTCAACATTGCCCCGCATAACGCCAAGCTGAAAACCTTTATTCGTGATTTAACCCCGGTGGTGGCGATGCAGCCCGATGCACTGATCATGTCCGATCCGGGCCTGATCATGCTGGTGCGGGAGGCCTTTCCACAGATGCCGATTCATCTGTCGGTGCAGGCCAATGCGGTTAACTGGGCGACGGTAAAATTCTGGCAGCAGATGGGGCTGAGCCGGGTGATTCTCTCTCGTGAACTGTCGCTGGAGGAGATTGCCGAAATCCGTCAGCAGGTGCCGGAGATGGAACTGGAGGTGTTTGTCCACGGCGCGCTCTGCATGGCCTATTCCGGTCGCTGCCTGCTCTCCGGCTACATGAATAAGCGCGATCCCAATCAGGGTACCTGCCCCAACGCCTGCCGCTGGGAGTATAAGGTGGCTGAAGGCCAGCAGGATGATGTGGGTAACATCGTCGGTATTCACCAGCCGATCCCGGTGCAGGATGTGACGCCAACCCTCGGCGTAGGTCAGCCGACGGATAAAGTCTTTCTGCTGGAAGAGAAGATGAAACCGGGCGAAGTGATGAGCGCCTTCGAGGATGAGCACGGCACCTATATCATGAACTCCAAAGACCTGCGCGCGGTGGCACACGTCGAGCGTCTCAGTCAGATGGGCGTTCATTCGCTGAAGATTGAAGGCCGCACCAAGTCCTACTATTACTGCGCCCGCACCGCTCAGGTCTATCGCCGGGCGATTGACGATGCCGCCGCCGGTAAACCTTTCGATCCCTCACTGCTGGAGACGCTGGAAGGGCTGGCGCACCGTGGCTATACCGAAGGCTTTTTGCGTCGCCATACCCACGACAGCTACCAGAACTATCAGCAGGGCTTTTCGGTCTCCGATCGTCAGCAGTTTGTCGGTGAATTCACCGGCGAACGACGGGATGCCTGGGCGGAAGTGGCGGTGAAAAACAAGTTTATGCTGCACGATACGCTGGAGATCATGACGCCCGCCGGGAATCTGTTGTGCCAGCTCGATGCGCTGCAAAACGGCCGCGGCGAGGCAATTGACGTTGCGCCGGGCGACGGCCACCGCGTCTGGCTGCGGGTGCCGGAGGAGGTTGATTTGCGTTTCGGCCTGCTGCTGCGCAACTTCGATCACGGTCAGGACACCCGCGATCCGCATGCAAATCGTTTACCATCTGAAACATTTTGACGAAGTTAGAACAGGATCACAGACCCCTGCGCGCCACTGCCTTATAGTCCCGCCTGCTGCTAACGAGTAACAATAATCAGCAGGTTATTACTGGAACCACCTCATTCACCCGCCCGGCTCCCCCGTGCGGGTTTTCTTTTTTCTCACTTTCGCCAATAATTTTCAGCTGTCAGCTGTGTTATAACCCCCCTCTCACTCTGGTGATCTTCAAGGAACAGATAATGGATAAAAAATCGCTTACGCTGCTGATCCTGAATGGAAAAGGCGCAGGCAATGGCGATCTGCGTGCCGCGATCGGCTCGCTGCGTGAAGAAGGCTTTGATATCGCAGTGCGCGTGACCTTTGAAAAAGGGGACGGCGACCGCTACGTCAAAGAGGCGATTGCGCTGCAGGCAGAGACCGTGGTCGCGGGCGGCGGTGACGGCACCATCAATGAAATCGCCACCGCGCTGGCGGCGTCTGAGGCAGACCATCGTCCGGTACTGGGCATTCTGCCGCTCGGCACCGCCAACGATTTCGCCACCAGCGTCGGCATTCCCGAAGAGATGGAACCGGCGCTGCGGCTGGCGATCCAGGGCAAAGCCAGCACCATCGATCTGGCACGGGTTAATCAGACTCACTACTTCATTAATATGGCGACCGGCGGTTTTGGCACCCGTATCACCACTGAAACGCCGGAAAAGCTCAAGTCCGCCCTCGGTGGCGTTTCCTACTTTATTCACGGTCTGATGCGGATGGATACCCTGAAGCCCGATACCTGTGAAATCAGCGGACCTGACTTTCAGTGGCAGGGCGATGCGCTGGTGATCGGTATCGGCAATGGCCGTCAGGCGGGCGGCGGACAGCGCCTCTGTCCGTCGGCGCTGATCAATGATGGCCGGCTGGATGTCAGCATCGTTACCGCGCAGGAGTTGCTGCCTACCCTGCTGCATTCGCTGACTGGTGATGATGACAATCCGGGTATCGTCACGACCCAGCTGGAGTCGCTGACCATCCGTTCGCCGCATGAAATGACCTTTAACCTTGATGGCGAACCGCTGTCCGGGCGCGAGTTCGTGATTGAAGTGCTGGCGGGCGCGCTGAGCTGTCGCCTGCCGCCGCAGTGTCCTCTGCTGGCCTGATACGCAGACAAGGGGGCGGAAAGCCCCTTTTTTTGGGCAAATGTAAATGCTTTGTGATTGCCTTCACAACTCTGCCCGGCCAACTTGTATGGTAGTATTAAAGCGCGTATTTTTTCATCATTGAATACTGACTGAAGGCTACCAGGATGAAAATTGTTAACGCTGAAGTATTTGTTACCTGCGCAGGCAGAAACTTTGTCACCGTCAAAATCACCACCGATCAGGGCCTGACCGGGATTGGTGATGCCACGCTGAATGGCCGCGAATTACCGGTCGCCTCCTACCTGAAAGATCACGTTTGCCCGCAGCTGATTGGCCGCGATGCGCATCAAATCGAAGATATCTGGCAGTACTTCTATAAAGGCGCTTACTGGCGTCGCGGTCCGGTCACCATGTCAGCCATTTCGGCGGTGGATATGGCGCTGTGGGATATCAAAGGCAAAGCCGCCAACATGCCGGTTTACCAGCTGCTGGGCGGCGCATCGCGCACCGGCGTTATGGTCTATTGCCACACCACCGGTCATTCGATTGATGAAGTGATGGACGACTACGCGAAGCACAAAGAGCTGGGATTCAAGGCGATTCGCGCCCAGTGCGGCGTGCCAGGCATGAAAACCACCTACGGCATGGCCAAAGGCAAAGGTCTGGCCTACGAGCCGGCGACCAAAGGCAACTGGCCGGAAGAGCAGCTCTGGTCCACCGAGAAATACCTCGATTTCACGCCAAAACTGTTCGCAGCGATCCGCGACAAATTTGGCTTCGATGAACATCTGCTGCACGACATGCACCATCGCCTGACGCCGATTGAAGCGGCGCGTTTCGGTAAGAGCGTGGAAGATTATCGCCTGTTCTGGATGGAAGATCCGACGCCGGCTGAGAACCAGGAGTGCTTCCGCCTGATCCGTCAGCACACCGTGACGCCAATTGCGGTCGGTGAAGTGTTTAACAGCATCTGGGACTGTAAGCAGCTGATTGAAGAGCAGCTGATTGACTATATCCGCACCACCATCACCCATGCGGGCGGCATTACCGGCATGCGCCGCATCGCAGATTTCGCCTCACTTTACCAGGTGCGCACCGGTTCACACGGTCCGTCCGATCTCTCGCCAATCTGCATGGCGGCGGCGCTGCACTTCGATCTCTGGGTACCGAACTTCGGTGTGCAGGAGTACATGGGCTTCTCTGAGCAGATGATGGAGCTGTTCGAGGCGAACTGGACCTTCGATCAGGGCTACATGCATCCTGGCGATAAACCGGGTCTGGGCATTGAGTTCAACGAGAAGCTGGCTGCGAAATATCCCTATGAACCCGCCTATCTGCCGGTGGCCCGTCTGGAAGACGGTACGCTGTGGAACTGGTAAGGAGAGCCTGATGAAAAGTGTGGTGATTGAACAACCGGGCGAGCTGATGCTGGCTGAACGTCCTCTGCCGCAACCGACGGCCGGTGAAGTCCGGGTCAAAGTGGCCTATGCCAGCATCTGCGGTTCTGATGTGCATATCTGGCACGGCCACAACCCGTTCGCTAAATATCCGCGGGTGATTGGTCATGAGTTTTTCGGCGTGATTGATGCGCTGGGTGAAGGCGTCGATCCGGCCCGGCTGGGCGAGCGCGTGGCGGTCGATCCGGTGGTCAGCTGCGGTCACTGCTACCCCTGCTCGGTGGGTCGCCCCAACGTCTGTACCTCACTGCAGGTGATTGGCGTGCATCGCGACGGCGGCTTTAGCGAATATGCGCTGGCGCCGGCCAGCAACGCTTATCATCTGCCGGATGCGATCCCCGACCGGCTGGCCAGCCTGGTCGAGCCGTTCACCATCGCGGCTAACATCACCGCTTTCCTGCAGCCGCAACCGCAGGATGTGGCGCTGATTTACGGGGCCGGTCCGATGGGACTGACCGCCATCCAGGTACTGAAGGGCGTTTACAACGTCAGAGAGGTGATGGTGGTGGATCGTCTGCCGGAACGGCTGGAGCTGGCGCAGCAGAACGGTGCCGATCGGCTGTTTAACAACAGCGAGATCCCGCTGGCGGCGCAGCTGGAAGGCATTCAGCCGACGCTGATTATCGACGCGGCCTGCCATCCCACCATTCTGGCAGAAGCGGCCGCCCTCGCCTCTCCGGCGGCGCGCATCGGTCTGCTGGGCTTTTCCGGCGAACCCTGCAGCATTACCCAGCAAAGTCTCACCAGTAAAGAGTTGTCGCTGTTTACCTCACGTCTCAACAGCCACCGCTTTCCGCAGGTGATTGACTGGATGGAAAAAGGGTTAATCCAGCCAGAGAAGCTGGTCACCCACTATTTCCCGTTGCAGGAGATTGAACGCGCCATGACGCTGTTCGAAAAAGATCCGCGCACCTGCTGCAAAGTGATCCTTCAAATGGGTTAATGCCCACTGAACACCAGGTGTCCTCAGCCGGTGCGTACCCGCCGGCTTATTACAAAGAGAAAACAGATCACGGAGTTTTTATGTTCAAGAATCTGCGCTGGACCCTCGTTTTGCTGTTGTTCCTGGTTTACATGATCAATTACCTCGATCGTGTTGCCCTGTCACTGACGGTGCCGCTGGTGGAAAAAGATCTGGCAATCAATGCTGAGCAGTTCGGCATGATCTTTGGCAGCTTCTTCTTCGGTTACGCGCTGTTTAACTTCGTCGGCGGTCTCGCCACTGACCGGTTTGGCCCGAAAATCGTGCTGGCCGTCGCGGTAGGTGCCTGGTCTATCTTCTGCGGCATGACTGCGCTGGCGACCGGTTTCTGGTCGCTGCTGATCCTGCGCGTGCTGTTCGGCATGGCTGAAGGCCCGATCTGCGCCTCGGCGAATAAAGCGATCAACGGCTGGTTTCCCAAAAAACAGGCAGCCACCGCGATGGGCTTACTCAGCGCCGGTTCGCCACTGGGTGGCGCGGTTGCCGGTCCGATCATCGGTTATCTGGCGCTGGCGTACGGCTGGCGTCCGGCCTTCATCATCGTCTGCTGCATCGGTCTGGTGTGGATGACCTTCTGGCTGTTCTTTGCCGCGGACAACCCGGCGAAAAGCAAACGGGTCAGCGAAGAGGAACGTCTCTTAATTGAACGCCTGAAAGCGGCTAACCCTAACGATGAAGCCGATCTGTCAGAAACTGCCCATCCGTTTGGCTACTACCTGCGTCAGCCAATCATCCTGGTGACCGCCTTTGCCTTCTTCTGCTACAACTACATCCTGTTCTTCTTCCTGAGCTGGTTCCCGGCCTATCTGGTGCAGGCCCATGGTCTGGATATTAAGTCGATGAGCATTACCACCATGATCCCGTGGATTGTGGGTTTCGTCGGCCTGGCGCTGGGCGGCTGGATCTCCGATAAAATCTTCAACATCACCGGCAAACTGTTGTTGTCACGTAAAATTGTGCTGGTGGTCTCACTGCTGGCGGCGGCAATTTGTGTGGCGCTGGCAGGTACGATAAAAGAGGTGGTTCCTGCGGTGATGATGATGTCGGTATCGATCTTCTTCCTCTACATTACCGGCGCGATCTACTGGGCGATTATTCAGGATGTGGTGCACAAGAGTCGTGTCGGCAGCATCAGCGGCTTTATCCACCTGGTCGGCAGCCTTTCCGGCATCATCGGACCGATTGTGACCGGCTTTATCGTCCAGCATACCGGTAAGTTTGACAGCGCCTTTGTGCTGGCCGGCGCTGTCGCTGCGCTGGGTGCCTTCCTGGTGCTGTTTGTGATCCGCAGCCCGAAGACCCAGGATAAGCCAGTTTCGGTGTAATCCTCATCACGCAACATGATCACTGATTTCGGGGCGCCTCGCGCCCCGTTTGCCATAAGGACGGACTATGTTACAGATCGATCGCCTGCCCGCTGAGATCCAGCGCCCTGCCTATGACCGGGCCCAGCTTAAAACCCGTATGGTACATATCGGCTTTGGTGCCTTTCACCGCGCGCATCAGGCGCTGTGCAGCGATAAGCTGGCCGCCGAACACGGCAGTGACTGGGGTTACTGCGAAGTTAACCTCAACAGCGGCGAACTGATTCAGGCGCTGCGTGAACAGCAGTTGCTCTATACCCTGACCGAAATGGCGAATGATTCGCTGCAGACCCGGGTGATCGGCGTGATTACTGCGGCGCTGCACGGCAAAGGCGACGGCATTGAGGCGGTGATCAACGCCATGTGTCAGCCCGAGGTGGCAATTGTTTCGATGACCGTGACCGAGAAAGGCTATTGCCATCAGCCAGCCAGCGGCAATCTGAACCCGGATCATCCCGATATCGTGCATGACCTCGACAATCCGCAGACGCCGCGTTCGTTGCCAGGCCTGATTCTGGCCGCCATTAATCGCCGTCGGCAGCTCGGCCTGCCGCCCTTCAGCGTGATGTCGTGCGATAACATGCCGGAGAACGGCCACGTCACCCGCAACGTGATTGTGCAGCTGGCACAACGGCAGGATGCGGCGCTGGCGGAGTATATTCAGCAGCAGGTGACCTTTCCCTCAACCATGGTTGACCGGATTGTGCCGGCGATGACGGAGGCGGCGTTTGACGCGCTGGCCGGGCGGCTCGGCTCCCGTGACCCGGTAGCGGTTGAAGCGGAACCGTTCTTTCAGTGGGTCATCGAAGATAATTTTGTCAGCGGTCGTCCGGCGTGGGAAAAGGCGGGAGCAGAACTGGTCAGCGACGTATTGCCGTATGAAGAGATGAAACTGCGCATGCTGAATGGCAGCCACTCGTTTCTCGCCTACCTTGGCTACCTTGCCGGCTATCAGCACATCAGCGATTGCATGGCCGATCCGCACTTCCGCGCCGCTGCCCGTTCACTGATGGTCGATGAGCAGGCACCCACCTTACGCACTCAGGGCGTGGACCTTGAAGCCTATGCCGATTCGCTGATCGCCCGCTACGAAAACCGCGCCATCAAACATCGTACCTGGCAAATCGCCACTGACGGATCGCAAAAATTACCGCAGCGCCTGCTGGACAGTCTGCGCTGGCATCTGAGTAATAACAGCCGCTGTGAACTGCTGCTGCTCGGCGTGGCTGGCTGGATGCGCTATGTCGGGGGGACCGACGAACAGGGTCAGCCGATTGAGGTTCGCGATCCGCTGAAGACGACGCTGGCAGAATGCGTGGCCAGCTGCGAAGAAGGTGAAGCGCGCGTGCGTGCGCTACTCGGCCTGCGCCAGATCTTCGGCCACGATCTGGCAGACAACGCCGATCTGGTCGCCCGGCTGACCGCCTGTTATCAGCAGCTGACTACCCAGGGTGCGCGTGCGACGGTGCAGCAGTACATGACGCGCGCCTGATGCGATGATGACAAAGCACTGGCGCAGACGCAGCGTGCTGATTAGACTGACCCTTTCCCTTCGGGCTGGCACCAGCCAGCCGTAATATGGATATTGCTGCATGTCGATCGCCTATACCATTACCACCAGCGAACCGGTGAATCAGCAGATTTACCGGTTTTTGCGCAAAGATATCGTGACCTGTGTGATTCAGCCGGGTTCGCTGCTGTCGGAAAAAGAGGTCTCTGCGCGTTTTAACGTCTCACGCCAGCCGGTGCGCGAAGCGTTCATCAAGCTGGCCGAAGCCGGACTGGTACAGGTATTGCCGCAACGCGGCACCTTTGTGCGTAAAATTTCCGCCAAACGGGTGGCGGACGGCCGCTTCATCCGTGAAGCGGTGGAGGTTTCCGTGGTGCGCCGTGCGGCGCTGGAGATTGGCGACCCGGCGCTGATGATGCTGGAACACAACCTGCAGCTGCAACGCATGGCGGCTGAGCGGCATGACAGCCAGGCGTTTCTCAGCCTGGATGATGAGTTTCACCGGCTGATTGCCGAAAGTATTGATTGCAAGCTGGCGTGGGAAACCGTCGAGAACATTAAAGCGGCGATGGACCGGGTTCGTTTTCTGACCCTGAGTGAGGTTTCACCGCCGGAAAGCCTGATTCAGCAGCATGAGGAGATTTTTGCAGCGTTGAAACATCACGACGCAGACGCCGCCGAAGCCGCGATGCGCCGTCATTTGCAGGAGATGATTTTCTCAATTACCCCTATTGCCGAGCGCAACAGCGCATGGTTTGAAGCACCCTGACCCGGCAACGGTGCCGTCCCGCCGCCTCAGCGCGGGATGGCACATCCACCGCTACCACCACTGATGAAAATGGTGCACCGGCCCGATTCCCGTACCGACCTCCAGTGAATCCGCCTGTAACAACGCCTGCTGCAGCCAGGCTTTCGCTTCGGTGATCGTATCAGCCCAGTCGGCGTGACGCGGACGCAAAGCCGCCAGCGCCGCTGACAGCGTGCAGCCGGTGCCGTGAGTATGACGGGTATTAACCCGCGGCGTGCTGAACCGCTGCTGGCCCGAAGGGGTGATCAGCCAGTCCGGGCTGTTATCAGCCGTCAGGTGACCGCCCTTGATCAATACCGCCTGACATCCCGCCGCCAGCAACGCCTCGCCCTGCGCCCGCATCTGCGCTTCGCTCTCCGCCACCGCGCACCCCAGCAACGCTGCTGCTTCCGGCAGATTCGGCGTAATCAGCGACACCTGTGGTAACAGCAGTTCGCGGACGCTGACAATCGCATCGGCGGATAACAGCGGATCGCCGCTTTTCGCCACCATCACCGTATCCAGCACCACGAAAGGAATTGCGCTACGTCTCAGCCGTGCCGCAACCTGCCCGACGATGGCGGTTTCCGACAACATGCCAATTTTCGCGCTGTCGATACGCACATCGTCCAGCACCGAATCAAGCTGGGCGGCCACAAAGTCAGCATCGATTCGGTAGACCGACTGGACGCCATGGGTATTTTGCGCCACCAGCGCGGTGATCACGCTGGTGCCATACGCGCCCAGCGCGGAAAAGGTTTTCAGATCGGCCTGGATCCCTGCCCCGCCGCTGGGATCGGTCCCGGCGATGGTCAGTGCATTAATGCGTTTCATGGTCCACCTCCAGCGTCCAGAGCGCATCAAGAAACGCCGTGGCAAAACTGCCGGGGCCGGCTGAGCTTGCCGCCGCCTGTTCACCGGCCCGCGCCATCACCTGACAGGCACTGGCGACGTTGAGCAGCCGATCGCCGCTCAGACTGCTGAAGCCAGCCACCACCGCCGACAGCGCACAGCCGGTACCGACCACCCGCGTCATTAACGGGCTGCCGCCGCGAATGGCAAAGGTGCGCTGACCGTCGGTGGCGTAGTCTACTTCGCCGGTCACAATCACCAGCGTCTGATAGTCGCGGGCCAGCTGCCGGGCGGCCTCCAGCGCTGCATCCGCCTGATGCAGGCTATCCACTCCGCGTCCGCCGCTGGCCTGTTGCGCCAGCGCCAGGATCTCTGAGGCGTTACCGCGGATCACCGCTGGCTGCTGGCTCAGCAGCCGCTGGCAGAAGGTGGTGCGCAGCGTCAGCGCTCCGACCGCCACCGGGTCCAGTGTCCAGGGCGTTCCCGCCTGCCTGGCGGCCGTGACCGCCGCCTGCATCGCCTGCTGGCGCTCAGCGGTCAGCGTCCCGACGTTAATCAGTAAGGCATCGGCAAAGCCGCTGAACTGCGCGGCTTCCTCCGCATCAATCACCATCGCCGGTGAAGCGTTGAGCGACAGCAGCACATTGGCGGTGAAGTTTTGTACCACGTCGTTAGTCATGCAGTGCACCAGCGGTGACTGACGGCGGAAACGGTGCAGAATGGGCGCGAATTGCGCAGCAGAAAGGCGTTGAGATTGATCTGTCATCATAGCTCCCAACCGGCGAATAAGAAGGCGAATGCGGTCAGGCATCAGACTTCCCTACGCTGGCATTATCCAGTTCAGGTCAGCGGGTTTTTCTCAGCCCTTTCCTGACGGAAAGCGGCACCCCGAGTCGTGTTACAGCCTGCAGCATAAGGAGGTGGCGTCGCGAAAGCAAGCCAGAGCTGCGTCAGCCATCCTCGCGCTGGTGACACTTCACATGATCCTGATCAATTCTCGCCGCAGCAAAAACAGGCTTAATGCTGCGGGCCATAAAACTACCCCTTTCGAGGTAGCCATTTAAGCCAGAGATCAGGTGCTGCCGATCGCGGCATCGGTTTCCACCCTTAAACGGTAGCCAGCCATAATAATAAGCCTGCTTACAGCATCGCCGAAAAAAACACCTCATTTCATGGAGTTAAACTACTCCAGGAGCGGAACTTCATACTATTCAGGATGTATGATGCGATTGTCAGCGCTTATTCCTCACCGCCATCGATGGCAGGACATTACTATCGAACGTCACGGTGCTATCGCGCCAAATGGCAGACATTATCTTTCCACCTATATTTCCGCCCGCTGTCTGCGCTGCGGCAAAATAATTCATCGTGTCTATTACCGGGATATCAGCGATCAACATGCGCGCCGCTGGCTGGGATAACTGTCCTGACGGCGAGCGGTTCAGACACCGTTAAAGTTAACAGTTAGTTAGCAATTTGTTAGTCTGGTAATTAATCATCGTCTGACCAGACTCTCTCTATGCCACTGTTGTTTGAAAGCTTAAGCCATCAAATCTATCTGTCCGCACCGCTGTTTATTCTGATCCTGCTGGGCTACGGCCTGACGCGACTGGGTAAATGGCCTGCCAGCATCAGCGAAGGGATGAACCGCTTCGTGTTCAACGTCGCGCTGCCCTGCATGCTGTTTGGCGTGATGAGCCATTTTTATCAAAGCCCGCCGGTTGATGCGCTGCTGCTGCTGGCCTTCTTTGGCAGCTGCCTGCTGGTGTTTATCGTCGGCCGGATAGTGGCCAAAAAGCTGTTTAAGCTGGATGGCGTTGCTGGCTCGGTCTTCGCGCTGGGCGGCATCTTTTCCAACAACGTGATGCTCGGCATTCCGGTGGCGACGGTACTGCTGGGGCCCGCGTCCCTGCCCTCGGTGGCGCTGGTACTGGTGTTTAACAGCCTGATCCTCTGGACCCTGCTGACGGTCTCGGTTGAGTGGGCGAAACAGGGCAGCTTTTCGCTGCAGGGGCTGGGGCGCACCGCGATCGGCGTGCTGAAGAACCCGCTGATTATTGGCATTCTCAGCGGTACCGGCTGGAGTTTTTTGCAGCGTCCGCTGCCGCTGCTGGCTGCTGAACCGCTGCGGATGCTGGGATCGATCGCCGCCCCGCTGTCGCTGGTTACCCTTGGCATGAGCCTCGCCCATTACCGGGTGCGGGAAGGACTGAAAGAGAGTTATACCCTCTGCCTGCTCAAGCTGGTGCTGCAACCGATGACGGTGTGGGCCATCGCCTGGCTGACCGGCCTGCCGCCGCTGGAGAGTAAAGTGGTGGTGCTGCTGGGATCGATGGCGGTCGGGGTCAACGTCTACCTGATGTCGCAGAAGTTTAATGTGATTACCGGCCCGGCTGCCGCCAGCATGCTGTTTTCGACGCTGTTTGCTGCGGTGACGACGCCGCTGTGGATGATGCTGATGACACTGGCGGGATATTAAAAAAAAGCCCCTCAACATCAGTCGAGGGGCTGTTGCGTGGCTATCGCAAAACTTATTCAGCCGCTTTAGTACGAATCAGGTAATCAAAGGCGCTCAGTGAGGCTTTCGCACCCTCGCCGCTGGCGATGATGATCTGCTTGTACGGAACCGTGGTGCAGTCACCCGCCGCGAACACGCCTTTCAGGCTGGTTTCGCACTTGGCATCAATGATGATTTCGCCCATTTTGTTGCGCTCAACCGCGCCTTCCAGCCATGGGGTGTTAGGCAGCAGACCGATCTGAACGAAAATGCCGGACAGCGCCAGTTCGTGTGTAGTCTGGCTGGTACGGTCGATATACTGCAGACCGGTTACCTTGCTGCCGTCACCTTTCACTTCGGTGGTCTGGGCATTCAGGATGACATCCACGTTTTTCAGGCTGCGCAGTTTATCCTGCAGCACCTGATCAGCGCGCATTTCACCGGCAAACTCCAGCAGCGTCACATGTTCAACGATACCGGCCAGGTCAATCGCCGCTTCAACGCCGGAGTTACCGCCGCCGATCACTGCGGTGCGCTTGCCTTTAAACAGCGGGCCATCACAGTGTGGGCAGTAGGTGACGCCTTTGGTGCGGTACTCTTCTTCGCCCGGCACACCCATGTTACGCCAGCGTGCGCCAGTTGCCAGGATGATGCTGCGTGACTTCAGTACCGCGCCGGAGGCAGTTTCAACCGCATGCAGGCCACCCACAGCAGCCGCCGGGATCAGCTTGATCGCGCTCTGGCTCTCAATCACATCGACATTGTAATCATCGACGTGAGCGCGCAGTGAGCCCGCCAGTTTTGCCCCTTCGGTTTTCGGCACAGAAATATAGTTTTCGATATCAACGGTGTCCAGCACCTGACCGCCAAAACGCTCGCCCATCAGACCGGTGCGAATGCCTTTACGGGCAGAATAGATGGCTGCTGCTGCGCCCGCCGGGCCGCTACCGATAATCAGCACGTCGTATGCGTCACGCTTGTTCAGCTCTTCTGCGGCACGTTTATCGGCGTTAGTGTCAACTTTGCTGACGATTTCCGCCAGGCTCATGCGGCCCTGACCAAACTCTTTACCGTTGAGGTAAACCGCCGGCACGCCCATCACGTTGCGTTCCTGAATTTCATTCTGGAACAGGCCACCGTCAATCGCGGTGTGGCTGATGCGTGGATTCAGCACCGCCATCAGGTTCAGCGCCTGTACCACGTCAGGGCAGTTATGGCATGACAGCGAATAGTAGGTTTCGAAATGGAAATCGCCATCCAGCGCGGCAACCTGATCCAGCAGGCTTTGCGCTTCTTTTGACGGATGCCCACCGGTCTGCAACAGCGCCAGCACCAGTGAGGTAAATTCGTGACCCAGTGGCGAACCGGCAAAACGCGGACCGCTGTTCGAGCCTGGGTTAGTGATTAAAAACGACGGCTTGCGGACCTGACGATCGTTCTCTTCGCGGAAGCTGACTTTATCAGACAAGCCTGCGATGTCGACCAACAGCTCACGGATCTCGGTTGATTTGGCACCCTCGTCCAGAGTGGCAATCAACTCAACAGGTTTGGTTAATTTCTCAAGGTAGGCCTTGAGTTGCGTCTTCAAATTTGTGTCGAGCATAGTGATATCCTGGTCAAAAAATCGGGTGCCGTGGCACCCGATGAGAGAAAGATCGAAAGGCCGAAGCGGGATTAGATTTTGCCAACCAGGTCCAGAGATGGAGCCAGTGTTGCATCACCTTCTTTCCATTTCGCCGGGCACACTTCGCCTGGGTGAGAAGCAACGTACTGTGCCGCTTTCACTTTACGCAGCAGGTCAGAGGCGTCACGGCCGATACCTTCAGCAGTGATTTCGATCGCCTGGATGATACCTTCCGGGTCAACGATGAAAGTACCACGGTCAGCCAGGCCTTCCGCTTCACGCATGATTTCGAAGTTACGGGTCAGCGCGCCAGTCGGGTCGCCGATCATTGCGTACTGGATCTTGGCGATGGTGTCTGAAGAACCGTGCCAGGCTTTGTGGGTAAAGTGGGTGTCAGTTGAAACGGAGTAGATATCTACGCCCAGTTTCTGGAACTCTTCGTAGTGATCGGCCACGTCGCCCAGTTCGGTCGGGCAAACGAAAGTGAAGTCAGCCGGGTAGAAGAAGAACACACTCCATTTACCTTCAACGTCTTTCTCGGTTACGTCGATGAACTCGCCGTTTTTGAATGCTGCGTTTTTGAACGGCTTGATTTTGGTATTGATAATAGACATCTGATGGCCTCCGTTGAATTATGTGATGTACGTTACAGAATTTTCGGGCCAACATCTAATATGCAGTCGTTATCAATCAAATAAACGAAAGCTATCAAACGCGGAAAGCGGGATGCTCTCTGGCCCGCGAGGCAGTGTACAGGGAATGTCGGGACAATTAACCCGCTTTATACTTTTCAAATCTTTTCGGCCAATCGCTGCTAGCTTTGTAAGACCAGAGATAAAGGGAGCTGACTTGTGGAGATTCGTCCGTTTACTGAAGCCGATCGGCCTTTTTTGCGTACACTGTTTCTGGCGGCGCGGCGGCATAACTGGCGCTGGCTGGATGGCAGCGACTGGCAGCTGGAAGATTTTGATGGCGTTATCCTCGGTGAAACCGTACTGGTAGCCGACTGTGACGGGCAGCGCGTCGGATTTGCCGGCCTGCTGGAGAATGATAATTTCCTGCATAGCCTGTATGTCGACCCCGACTGGCAGGGCCGCGGTGCAGGCAGTGCCTTGCTGGAAGCGGTTCAGGCGCGCTTCACCTCGACCGGCGCGCTGAAATGTCTGACGATGAACAAAGCGGCGCAGGCATTTTATCTGAAGCATGGCTGGAAGATGATTGCGCAGGGCGAAGGGGAACAGGGAGGCTATGTGCTGATGCACTACCCGCTGGCGTCTGAATACACCAGCGGGTCGGGTCGGGCTTAAAGTGCGCGGAAGGCGATGTCGCCAGGAATGACCTCGCCCTGCCAGTAAAGCTGGGCGGCGACCCGTCCGGCAAGCTGGCGGTAGAGCGCGGTGAATTCACTGTCCGGCCGGCGGATTACCGTCGGCTGGCCCGCATCCAGATCTTCACGCAGGTTAATGTGCAACGGCAACTGGGCCAGCAGCTGCGTGTGGTAATCAGCCACCAGCTTTTGCGCCCCGCCAGTGCCGAAAATCGGTTCGTGGAAGCCGCACTGGCTGCAGATGTGCAGGCTCATGTTCTCGACTACGCCCAGCACCGGCACGCTGACTTTTTCAAACATCACGATGCCTTTGCGGGCGTCGATCAGCGCAATATCCTGCGGCGTGGTGACCACCAGCGCGCCGGTCACCGGAACATTCTGCGCCAGCGTCAGCTGGATATCGCCGGTGCCCGGCGGCATATCCAGCACCAGATAATCCAGCTCCGGCCACATCGTCTCGTTCAGCAGTTGCATCAGCGCTTTGCTGGCCATCGGCCCGCGCCACACCATGGCGTTATCGTCAGTCACCAGATAGCCAATCGAGTTAGTGGCCAGCCCGTGCGCCATAATCGGTGCCATATGGGTCCCATCGGGCGAGGTAGGACGTTCATGTTCGGTGCCCAGCATGTTGGGCACCGACGGGCCATAGATATCGGCGTCGAGGATGCCGACGCGCGCGCCCTCTGCGGCCAGCGCCAGCGCCATATTGACGGCGGTACTGGATTTGCCCACGCCGCCTTTACCGGAGCTGACGGCGATAATATTTTTCACGCCGTTAACGCCAGGCTGGTTTTTCACCCGCTTCAGGGTGGCGATATCATGGCTTAAACGCCAGTCAATCGCGCGCGTGCCGGTCAGGCGCAGCAGCTCAGCGCTGGTCTGCGCTTTCAGTTCTTCAAAGGCGCTGGCCCAGACGAACGGCATGATCAGTTCGATATGCAGCTTACCGTCCAGCTGTGCCACGTGATGCAACGCTTTCAGCGCAGTGAGATTCTGTTGCAGCGTCGGATGCTCAAAGCCTCTCAGTACGCCGACCACGATGGCGCGCAGGGCTTCAGGCGTATGCGGTTCCCGGGATTGTACTGTCATCCCCCACTCCTTTTTTATGCTGTTCTTACGCTGTGCTTCAGCGATGTATTTTCAATGATATCAGATGGCCACTGTTTCGCGGCGACTGCCGGTGGCGAATCCCTTGTGTTTACGCCAGCGGAGCCTTCGGTTACCATCTAAGCCCGTTTTTTCAATCAACAGAAAGCTACGCAAACTATGACTCAAGTCGCTAAAAAAATTCTGGTAACCTGCGCGCTGCCTTACGCGAACGGATCAATCCATCTCGGCCATATGCTCGAGCATATCCAGGCAGACATTTGGGTGCGTTACCAGCGAATGCGTGGCAATCAGGTTTACTTCATCTGCGCTGATGACGCGCACGGCACGCCGATTATGCTGAAAGCACAGCAGCTGGGCATTGCGCCAGAGCAGATGATTGCTGAAATGAAACAAGAGCATGAAGCCGATTTTGCCGGTTTCAACGTCAGCTATGACAACTATCACTCGACCCACGGTGATGAGAACCGCCAGCTGTCGGCGCTGATTTACGGTCGCCTGAAAGAGAACGGTTTTATTAAGAACCGCACTATTTCTCAGCTCTACGATCCGGAAAAAGGGATGTTCCTGCCGGACCGTTTTGTTAAAGGCACCTGCCCGAAATGTAAGTCTGCCGATCAGTACGGTGATAACTGTGAAGTCTGCGGCGCGACGTACAGCCCGACCGAACTGATTGATCCGAAGTCGGTGGTCTCCGGTGCGACGCCAGTGCTGCGCGACTCGGAACACTTCTTCTTTGATCTGCCATCGTTCAGCGCCATGCTGCAGGCCTGGACCCGTTCCGGTGCGTTGCAGGATCAGGTCGCTAACAAGATGCAGGAGTGGTTCGAATCAGGCCTGCAGCAGTGGGATATCTCACGTGACGCGCCCTATTTCGGTTTTGAAATCCCGGATGCGCCAGGCAAATATTTTTACGTCTGGCTGGATGCGCCTATTGGCTATATGGGCTCGTTCAAGAACCTGTGCGACAAGCGTGGCGATATCGACTTCGACGAATTCTGGCGTAAAGATTCCACCACCGAGCTGTATCACTTTATCGGTAAAGATATCGTCTACTTCCACAGCCTGTTCTGGCCGGCGATGCTGGAAGGCAGCGACTTCCGCAAACCGAACAACCTGTTTGTCCACGGTTATGTGACGGTCAATGGTGCCAAGATGTCGAAATCACGCGGCACCTTTATTAAAGCCAGCACCTGGCTGCAGCATCTGGACGCTGACAGCCTGCGTTACTATTACGCGGCAAAACTCTCTTCGCGCATCGACGACATCGACCTGAACCTGGAAGATTTCGTTCAGCGCGTCAACGCTGACATCGTCAATAAAGTGGTTAACCTGGCATCACGTAACGCCGGCTTTATCACCAAACGCTTTGACGGCAAGCTGGCGGCTGAACTGGCCGATCCGGCGCTCTATCAGACCTTTGTTGATGCGTCAGAGAAGATCGGTGAAGCCTGGGCGAGCCGCGAATACAGCCGCGCAATCCGTGAAATTATGGCGCTGGCCGACCTGGCAAACCGCTACGTTGATGAGCAGGCACCATGGGTAGTCGCGAAGCAGGAAGGCCGTGACGCCGATCTGCAGGCAATCTGCTCAATGGGGATTAACCTGTTCCGCGTGCTGATGACCTGGCTGAAGCCGGTGCTGCCGTCGCTGAGCGCGCGCGCAGAAGGCTTCCTTAACTGCGAACTGAGCTGGGATGCGATTCCACAGCCGCTGCTGGATCATCAGGTTGCGCCGTTTAAAGCGCTCTACAGCCGGATTGAAATGGCGAAGGTCGAAGGCCTGATTGAGGCGTCGAAAGAGGATGCCGCAGCGGCCAGCGCCCCGGCGGTTAGCGGTCCGCTGGCGGATGCGCCGGTTGGTGACACCATTACCATCGACGATTTCGCCAAAGTCGATATGCGGGTAGCGCTGATTGAGCAGGCGGAGCTGGTCGATGGCTCAGACAAGCTGTTGCGTCTGCAACTCGACCTGGGTGGCGAGAAGCGTCAGATCTTCTCCGGCATTCGTGCGGCCTATCCCGATCCGTCCGTGCTGGTCGGCAAGATGACCATCATCGTTGCTAACCTGGCACCGCGTAAAATGCGTTTTGGCATCTCCGAAGGGATGGTGCTGTCGGCGGGACCGGGCGGTAAAGATCTGTTTGTACTGTCGGTAGACAGCGGTGCGGTACCGGGCATGCCGGTTAAATAATCCCTCACGCTTCACTCCCCTTACGCCAGGTTGCCGGTGTAAGGGGAGATTCTGCTTTATCTCTGCGATTTCAGCCGTCACGTTTTCCCCCGCGCCGCTTCCCCCTGCTTTGCTGATGTCCCGCTAAACCTGCTGATCCGGGAATCGGTCTGTCGGGCTTTTATGTGATCGCTAGCACGCTAAGCGGTTAATGCGTATGATGAACAACAGTGAAAACAGGAGCCTGTCATGCTCACCGTGCTGTCTGTCTGCGGGCGCTACCTTCGTGCCTTTATCATCATTTATCTCTGCTTATACAGTGGCAACGGCATCGCCTCGCTGCTGCCGATCACTATTCCTGGCAGTATTCTCGGGATGCTGATTCTGTTTGCCCTGCTGGCGTCGCAAATCCTGCCGGTCAACTGGGTGAAACCGGGCTGCCATCTGATCATCCGCTATATGGCGCTGCTGTTTGTGCCAATTAGCGTTGGCGTCATGAGCCATACCGATATTCTCAGCGCCCAGTTTGGTCCGATCGTCATCTCCTGCGTCGTCAGTACCTTTGTGGTGCTGGCGGTGGTCGGCGTCAGCGCCCACCAGTTGCACAGCCGTCGTCCGCTCCGGGAGCCAAACGATGAGTGATATCTGGTGGTCTCTGCCGCTGACCCTGGCGGCGTTCTTTCTGGCGCGCAAGCTGGCGCTGACCCTGAAAATCTCGCTGCTCAATCCACTGCTGGTGGCGATGGCGATTATCATCCCGATCCTGCTGCTGCTGCAGTTGCCCTACTCGCGCTACTTTGCCGGCAGTCAGATTCTTAACCAGCTGCTGCAACCGGCGGTGGTCGCCCTGGCGCTGCCGCTGTACGAGCAGATGCATCAGATTCGCGCCCGCTGGAAGTCGATCATTGGGGTCTGCTTTATCGGGAGCCTGACCGCCATGATATCGGGCACCGCTATCGCCCTGTGGCTGGGCGCCACGCCAGAAATTGCCGCCACCATTATTCCCAAATCAGTCACCACGCCCATCGCAATGGCGGTCTCCGGATCGCTGCACGGCATCCCGGCGATCAGCGCCATCTGTGTACTGATCGCCGGCGTGCTGGGGGCGGTGTTTGGGCATATGCTGCTGAACCTGCTGGGCGTCAAATCGAAAGCGGCGCGCGGTCTGGCCATCGGTAACGCCTCCCATGCCCTCGGAACCGCCCGGGCGGCTGAAGTCGATTATCAGGAAGGGGCGTTCAGTTCACTGGCGCTGGTGATTTGCGGCATCATTACTTCTTTGCTGGCACCGTTTATTTTTCCGCTACTGCTGCACTGGTTTGGCTAAAACTTTGCGATAGATCTCGCAAAGTTGAAACATGCAACGCAGGTTGCATTGTCAGAGCGACGGGGATCACATATAAACCGGTGACTGGCATATCGTCCTGCTGAATTTAATGAGGCTCTCATGCATTCACGTTTCCTCTCCGCCTTCGAGGCGTTGCCGTCAACTCTGCAAACCGCGCTGGCTCCGCTGCTGGACGCGCCTGACTTTCAGGCAGTGCTGCGCGCCGACCAGATCGCATCGCTGCAGCAACAGACTCAGATGGACGCCGATGCGCTGGCGCTGGCGCTGCTGCCGCTGGCAGCAGCCTGTGCGGTGGCCACGGTGTCGCACTTTAATGTCGGGGCGATCGCCCGCGGCACCAGTGGTAACTGGTACTTCGGCGCCAACATGGAATTTGTCGGCACCCCACTGCAACAGACGGTGCACGCTGAGCAGAGCGCGATTACCCACGCCTGGCTGCGCGGCGAACGCCGGCTGGAAACCATCACGGTTAACTACACCCCGTGCGGCCATTGCCGTCAGTTTATGAATGAACTCAACAGCGGTACCGGGATTCGTATTTCGCTGCCGCAGCGCGCCATCAGTACCCTGGCCGATTATCTGCCAGACTCCTTTGGCCCGCGCGATCTCGACATCACAACCCTGCTGATGGATGCGGTCGACCACGGTTACAGCGCTGAGGGAGATGCGCTGGTGCAGGCCGCCGTGGCCGCCGCCAATGCCAGCCACGCGCCGTACAGCCAGTCACACAGCGGCGTAGCGCTGGAAACCGAGTCCGGCACCATTGTGACCGGTCGCTATGCTGAGAATGCCGCGTTTAACCCCAGCTTTCCGCCGCTTCAGGCCGCGCTGGTGCTGCTGAATATGCAGGGCGGGCACAGTGGTCAGATAAAAAGAGCGGTGCTGGCAGAAGTAGAAAATGCCACGCTGAGCCAGTTTGCCGCCACGCAGGCAACCTTACAGACTTTTGGTTGCAGTGAGCTGCTGTCGGTGAGATTGCACAAAGCATAACCCACTGTCAGAAAGGCCACAGTTTTGTGACCTTTTATGAACAAATGCTGTACTTCTGCGGGAAATTTCATAGGATCTGGCGCCAGAATTCACGTCATGACAAATTACTCTGAATAATTCGGGTTGCAGGATGGCAGCAAGTACGTGAATGATTCGCAGCGGAGACCTGCCGCTGCACTGCTCCTGCAGCCTGAGCTATAACGGGTAAGTAAACTGGCGCTACCTTTCCGGCGTGACGCCAGACAACACTGCAACCGGAGCATCACTGCATGGAACTCGACTACGAAAGTAAACGTCCGCTCTACATCCCTTACGCTGGCCCGATTTTGCTGGAATTTCCCCTCCTCAACAAAGGCAGTGCCTTTAGCATCGAAGAACGTAACGAATTTAATCTCAATGGTCTGCTGCCGGAAGCGGTAGAGTCGATTGAAGAACAGGCGCAGCGTGCCTGGCGTCAGTTCCAGGACTTCAAAAACAATAACGATAAGCACGTCTACCTGCGTAACATCCAGGACACCAACGAAACGCTGTTTTATCGCCTGCTGGACAACCATCTCGAAGAGATGATGCCGATCATTTACACCCCAACCGTCGGCGCCGCCTGTGAACACTTCTCTGAAATCTATCGCCGGGCACGCGGGGTGTTTATCTCTTACCCGAACCGCGACCGCATCGAAGATATGCTGCAGAACGCCACCAAACAGAACGTGAAGGTCATTGTCGTCACCGATGGCGAGCGCATCCTGGGTCTGGGTGACCAGGGCATCGGCGGCATGGGCATCCCGATCGGTAAGCTGTCGCTCTACACCGCCTGTGGCGGTATCAGTCCGGCTTATACCCTGCCGGTGGTGCTGGATGTCGGTACCAATAATCAGCAGCTGCTGAACGATCCGCTCTACATGGGCTGGCGTCATCCGCGTATTACCGGCGAAGAGTACGACGCTTTCGTTAATGACTTTATTCAGGCGGTTAAACGTCGCTGGCCGAAAGTGCTGTTGCAGTTCGAAGACTTCGCCCAGAAGAACGCCATGCCGTTGCTAAACCGCTACCGCGATGAAGTCTGCTGCTTTAACGACGACATTCAGGGTACCGCCGCGGTTACCGTGGGTACGCTGATCGCCGCCAGCCGCGCAGCCGGTAGCCGCCTGTGCGAACAGAAGGTGGTATTCCTCGGTGCCGGTTCCGCCGGCTGTGGCATCGCCGAACAGATTATTGCCCAGATGAAATCGGAAGGCCTGAGCGATGAAGAAGCGCGCAGCCGGGTGATGATGGTGGATCGCTTTGGTCTGCTGACCGACAAGCTGCCTAACCTGCTCGACTTCCAGAGCAGACTGGTGCAGAAGAGCGAAAACCTTCAGCACTGGGATGTCACCAGTGACGCGATTTCGCTGCTCGACGTGGTGCGCAACGCCCATCCGGATATTCTGATTGGGGTATCGGGTCAGCCAGGGCTGTTCACCGAAGAGATCATCCGCGAGATGCACAAACACTGCAAACGCCCGATAGTGATGCCGCTGTCGAACCCGACGTCACGCGTTGAAGCCACGCCAGCCGATATCATTGCCTGGACCGACGGTGCAGCGCTGGTGGCTACCGGCAGTCCGTTCTCGCCGGTCAGCTGGAACGGTAAAACCTACCCGATCGCCCAGTGCAACAACTCCTACATCTTCCCGGGAATTGGTCTGGGTGTTATCGCGTCAGGCGCCAGCCGCGTCACCGACACCATGCTGATGACCGCCAGCCGGGCGCTGGCCGACTGCTCGCCGCTGGTGAATGATGGTGAAGGTCCGGTACTGCCGGAAATCAAAGATATCCAGGGCGTGTCGAAAATCATCGCCATGGAAGTCGGCAAAGCGGCGCAGCTGGCGGGTGTCGCCGTCGTCACCTCCGAAGATGTGCTGTCGCAGGCGATTGCCAACAACTTCTGGCTGCCGCAATACCGTCATTATCGTCGTACCTCGATCTAATTGTGCGCTGCCGGACCGATTCTGGTCCGGCAATGCTCAAAAAGAGACCAGCCAACCGGCACTAACTTGCTTCGCTGCGGCGGCTCAAGTAGCCTTGTGCCATCTCAAATTTCTGACATCGAGTCTCCAGGCGCATGCTGAAACGCGTTTTCATTGGACTGCTTTTCATCATCCTGCTGATGGTGGCGACGGCGCTTGGCCTTGATCGCTGGATCAGTTGGAAAACTGCGCCCTTTATCTACGAGAATGTCTCTTCGCTGCCGCACCGCCAGGTGGGTGTGGTGCTGGGCACCGCTAAATATTATCGTACCGGGGTGATCAATCAGTATTACCTCTATCGGATGCAGGGCGCGCTCAACGCCTATAACAGCGGCAAAGTGAACTACCTGCTGCTGAGCGGTGACAATGCGCTGCAAAGCTACAACGAACCGATGACCATGCGTCGCGATTTAATCAAGGCAGGCGTCGATCCGGCGGATATTGTGCTGGACTATGCCGGTTTCCGGACGCTGGATTCGATTGTTCGCACCCGCAAGGTGTTCGATACCAACGACTTCATTATCATCACCCAACGCTTCCACTGTGAGCGGGCGCTGTTTATTGCCCTGCAGCTCGGCATTCAGGCGCAGTGCTATGCCGTGCCTTCGCCGAAAAACATGCTCAGCGTGCGTTTCCGTGAGGTCGGTGCGCGGCTGGGCGCGCTGGCTGACCTGTTCCTGCTGAAGCGAGAGCCACGCTTCCTTGGGCCGCTGGTGCCGATTCCGGCGGTGCGTGAAGTGCCGGAGGATGCACAAAGTTATCCGGCGGTCACGCCGGAACAGCTGCTGGAGCTGGAGCAGAAGCTGCGTAAATAGCTCACGCACTGCGGGCTTGTTTATGCTGTGCTGACACTTGTTACTCCAATGCTGTGGTCTGGTAGTCACGTGCCTGGCTCAGGGAGCAGTTTCAGACGCTCAGAAAGTCGCTTCAGACGGCTGACAGACCTGATCCAATTTCAGATTTGCCCTTGTTCCCTGAGCAGCCCCGGTCTCACCGCTGAGCAGGCTTCAGGCAGCATACGCCTGCCGCTAAGACGCAACAACGCCAGCACTTTTTCCCATAAAAAAAAGCGACCCGAAGGTCGCTCTTTTTTGTGACGTTATCGCCTGCACATTATTTTTTGCGCGAATATTTCAGCGAGTCGAGCGCCACGGCGAAGATGATGATGCCGCCTTTGATGATGTACTGCCAGTAAGGGTTGACGCCGATATAGGTCAGGCCGTAGTTGATTACGGTGAAGATCAGTACACCGGTCACCACGCCCGCCACGCTACCGACACCGCCGGCGAAGGAGACGCCGCCGACCACACAGGCAGCAATCGCATCCAGCTCATACATAAAGCCGAGGTTGTTGGTTGCCGAGCCGATACGACCCGCTTCCAGCATCCCGCCGAAGGCGTAGAACACACCAGACAGCGCATAGATCATGATCAGGTTCAGTGGCACGTTAACGCCGGACACTTTCGCCGCTTCCGGGTTACCACCGATAGCAAAAATGTTTTTACCGAAGCGGGTTTTGTTCCACAGCACCCAGACAAACACAATCGCAATCACCGCGTAGAAGGTGATGAAAGAGAGCTTGAAGTCACCGAAGCGTAAAAAGCCCTGAGCGAATTTCGAGAAACCGGTATCAAAACCGGCAATCGGTGATGCGCCAACGAAATCGTAATAGAGCGAGTTGATGCCGTAGACGATGATCATGGTGCCCAGAGTGGTGATAAATGGCGTCACCTTGAGGTAAGCAATGATCACGCCGTTCACCAGACCAATCACGCCGCCGATGATGCAGACGGTGAGGATCACCAGTGGAATTGGCACCGTATCCAGCGTCGGGAACACCTTGTTAGCGTTGTCCATCGCCTGCAGCAGCGTGGCCGCGACCACCGCTGCCAGACCGACCTGACGACCGGCCGACAGGTCAGTACCCTGGGTAACAATCAGCCCCGCCACACCCAGTGCAATAATAATGCGCACCGAAGATTGGGTCAGAATGTTACTCAGGTTCATTAAACTTAAAAATGAGGGGTCCTGGAAAATAATAATAGCCAGCAATACCAGCAGAACGACATAAATGCCGCCCTCTTTTAACCAGGTTAGCGCATTCTTTTTTGTAGTCGCTTTCATGTTAACAGCCCTTGCTTCATTAAAGGTGTAATGACGCTAAACGCAATATTTCGTTCTGCGTGGTGGTTTTGGTATCAACAATGCCGGCTACCAGACCATTACTCATCACCAGAATACGGTCGGTAATGCCTAACAGCTCCGGCATTTCGGAAGAGATAATAATGATGCCCTTTTCTCTTTTCGCCAGCTCAGCAATCAGCTGGTAAATTTCGAATTTTGCCCCGACGTCAATCCCGCGTGTCGGTTCATCAAGCATCAGGATTTCAGGCTGGGTCAATAACCAGCGACCAATAATCACTTTTTGCTGGTTACCACCCGAAAGCGAACCAATCTGCGTATGATGGCCTGGCGTTTTTACCCGCATTGAATCGATAACCCATTGGGTATCACTCTTCATGCGTTTATTATCCAGCAGCCCCATACTGTTTTTATATTTTTTAATATTGGAAATAAGCGAGTTAAAACCAATATCCAGAAAAGCATAAATCCCGGTCGAACGACGTTCTTCCGTTACCAGCGCAAAACCGTGGTTAATGGCTTCGTTGGCGCTGTGATTATTAATCGGTTTACCGTGCAGTTTAATGGTGCCGCCCGATTTTTCGCGAATGCCAAACAGCGTTTCGACGATATCGGTACGTTTGGCACCCACCAGCCCGGCAATGCCGAGAATCTCCCCTTTACGCAGATCAAACGAGATGTCGCGAATCGATGGCTGACGCAATGACGTCAGGTTACGCACCTCAAGAATGGTTTCACCCGGCACGTTGGTGCGGTCCGGAAAACGCTGGTTCAGTGAACGGCCGACCATCATCGAGATGATCTTGTCCATATCCAGCCCGTCCAGCGGCTGAGTAGTGATCCACTGTCCGTCACGCAGAATGGTAATTTCGTCACACAGCTGGAAAATCTCTTCCATCTTGTGCGAAATATACACAATACCGCAGCCGCGATCTTTCAGTTTACGAATAATAGTGAACAGATGATTAACCTCTTTCTCGGTTAACGAGGAGGTTGGCTCATCCATAATCACAATTTTCGCGTCATAAGAGAACGCTTTGGCAATTTCAATCATCTGCATTTGCGACACGGAAAGATGCGCCACTTTGTCGCGGGGATCGATATCGATATCCAGCTCGTCAAAGATCGCCTTGGTGTCGTTATACATTTTATCCTGATCGACAAAGAAGCCTTTACGGGGATAACGCCCCAGCCACATGTTGTCCATCACGGTACGCTGCAATACCAGGTTTAATTCCTGATGCACCATCGACACGCCATTTTCCAGCGCCTCTTTGGAGCTTTTATAATCGATCTCTTTACCCTGAAACAAAATACTGCCGGTATCTTTCTTATAAATACCAAACAGACATTTTAATAAAGTGGATTTACCGGCGCCGTTCTCGCCCATTAATGCATGAACAGAGTGAGGCCGCACTTTTAAATTCACATTATCTAACGCTTTAACGCCGGGAAATGATTTACTGACATTGGTCATTTCCAGCAGATATTCTCGCTGCGCGGTCGTATTATCACTGGCCATAATTTACCTGGCTAAAAAACGGTGGTGACGTAAAAAAGGCGCGACACTCGCCGCGCCCGTAATCGATATTATTTCTGGAACTGTGAGAGGTTTTCTTTATCAACCGGTACGTAAGGTACGCGGACGATTTTGTCGACCATCTTGAAGTTAGTACCTTCGGTGGCGGCTTTGCCGTCAGCCAGGTTTTTCGCCATATCCAGCGTCGCTTTCGCCTGGTTTTCCGCATCGTTCAGCACGGTACCGGCCAGTGCGCCCGATTTCACCAGCGCCAGCGCTTCTGGCAGTGCATCGACGCCGAACACCGGGATGGAGCTCATGTTGTGCGCTTTCAGCGCTTCAACCGCACCCATCGCCATCGCATCGTTGTTGGCAATGACCACTTCGATTTTTTTGGCGTTCGGGCCTGACAGCCAGGCATCCATCTTGTCTTTCGCCTGCGCGGTATCCCACATCGCTGTGTCCATCGCTAACTGCTGAGTTTTCAGGCCATCTTTGTTCAGGGTATCGATAACATATTTGGTACGCGCTTCAGCGTCCGGGTGGCCCGGCTCGCCTTTCAGTAGCAGGAACTGAATCTGACCATCTTTGTTCAGATCCCAGGCCGGGGTCGCTTTCCAGTGCTTCTCAATCAGCTGACCCTGGATGATGCCGGACTCTTTAGAATCGGTACCGACATAATAGGCTTTGTCATAACCGGCCAGTACTTTGGCGTTCGGCTCTTTGTTGAAGAACACGACCGGCACATCATTTGCGCGCGCTTTGTCTACCACTACCGCTGCTGCAGCCGGGTCAACCAGGTTAATCGCCAGCGCTTTCACGCCTTTCGCCATCAGCACGTCGATCTGGTCGTTCTGTTTAGACTGGTCATTCTGCGAGTCATTCATCAGCAGCTGAACGCCACCGATGGTTTTCGCTTCTTTCTCGATGTCTTTGCGTACCATCGACATGAAGTTGTCATCATATTTATAAATGGTCACGCCGATACGGGTGTCAGCTGCGTGAGCGGTTGCACCAAACATCATGCTGGCAACCAGTGCTGTGAGCGTGAAAACCTTCTTATTCATGGTATCTCCGGTTTTTTTATGCAGGGTCTTTTTAGCTCTGCCGCGCTTCAGAGGCGGGAGAACAATCGGTAAAACTGATCGGCGACGCGGAATAGACACAACGTTACGCTAAGCCGCTGGACCGCCGTCCAAAATCTGACTTCCCTGTACGCAAACGCTTCCGTGAATATAAATATGTTGTGAACCATTTCATCCAGCGACTGAGACGGTGCCTGATGCGGTTAAGCGGGCGTTACATAATGTTTCAGTCCGGTAAGACGTTGCCATCATAGTGAGGGCAATGTTAATTAACTGTGAATGTAATCACAGATTGAAAACGGTTACATGGCTGAATCGCCTGAATTAGTGACGGACTCCACATTTTGCCGTTGCGCCACTGAATGACGGCGCACCAGCGTCGGCATAAAGATGTGCGTTGCGGTGTCATCCAGCAGCCCTGCCGCGCCCTGCAACGCCAGCTCTGTCGCCAGTTTTGCCATAGAAACAATGGGATAGCGAACGGTGGTCAGTTGTGGATCGGTGTAACGTGAAATCGGGATGTCATCAAAGCCAATGACAGAAAAATGCTGTGGAACCTGAATGCCGTTGTCTTTCAACGCAGTGAGTGCGCCCGCTGCCATGCCGTCGTTATAGGCAAACACCGCGCTCAGATTGAGGTTGCGTCCCAGCAGTTCAACCATGGCGGCTTCACCGCCCTGCATATCTGGCTCGGCGCTGGCGATCCAGCTCTCCTGAGGCCGCATGCCCTGCTCCGCCATCGCCTGCAGCCAGCCTTCGCGGCGCTGGGCGACATCTTCAATCGGGTGGCTGGAACAGAGGTAGCCGATCCGGCTATGTCCCTGTTGTAACAGGGTTCTTGAAGCCATCAGCGCGCCGGTAACGTTGTCGAGGCTGACGCTGCGATGTTCAAAGCCCGGTACTATACGGTTGATTACCACCATGCCCGGTACATGTTGCATAAACTCAGCCAGCTCCTGGTCTGAAAGCGTTTTCGCGTGCACCACCAGCGCACTGCAACGCTGGCGGATCAATACCTCAATCGCGTGGCGCTCTTTTTCTTCCTGATGCCAGGAGTTGCTGATTAACACATGCTTGTGCACGCGCTGCGCCACGGTATCGACCGCTTTGACCAGCGCGCCGAAGAAGGGATCGGAGACATCCATCACCACCACGCCGATGGTATCGCTGACCTGGGTGGCCAGCGCCTGGGCATTGGCGTTTGGACGATATCCCAGTGCATCAACGGCCTGTAACACGGCGTCACGGGTATCAGAGGTGACGGCGCTACTGTTATTGAGTACGCGCGAGACGGTCGCCACCGACACGCCAGCCTGACGGGCAACATCACGAATCGTTATCATGCAGCAGTTCCACAGAGGAAGAATAAGGCATCACGCCGGGTTGAACACCGGCGCTATTTTGTCAGGGGCGGGAGGCAGGCAGCGTGAATTGCGTCACATCAATGAAAACGGTTACATACAATTCTGCAACCTTTGTGATGGCGGTCATTATCTGGCGTTGTCAGTAACCGCTGGTTTACCGGCGGCCAGCAGCGTCAGGCGCCGCCATAGCCACTCCAGCGGACCCTGGGCAAAGTAATGTAACCAGATGAGTGAAAACAGAATGTTAATCAGCCATACCGCGGGTACCATCATCACCAGCTGCAGGCGAGTGAAGTGCATGAACAGCCCAAAGCGATAGAACAGCGTGGTACAGATCAGGGTCTGTAGCAGGTAATTGGTTAACGCCATGCGGCCAACGCACTGAATCGCATAGCTAATACGCCAGCGACTAATCCGCGACCAGTAACCGAGACAAAGCGCGGCATAGCCCAGGCTGATCAGCGGGCTGGCCAAATCGCGCGGGGTTTGCAGATAAAAGCCGGTCCAGCGAAACTCCCAATGTAACAGCCATTGCGCCGCGACCCCGGCCACCGCAATCGACAGCCCCATTGTCAGCAGCAGCGCTGCCGCCTGACGGTAATGCTGCGCTGAAAATTCGCCCGTCAGCCAGCCGCTGCGTAGCAGTGCGCCGCCAATCATCATCAGGCCGGCCAGCTGCCAGCCGTACTGCGCTGCCAGCGCCATCAGACCTGACGAGAGATGGTCGAGCCGGTTACTCACCGCTTCCCAGCCGCCGGTCAGTTTCCAGTATTGTTCATATTGCAGATCGGCCGCGCCCGGCAGCCAGGATCGGGTCGCCTGATGATCGGAAATCGATCCGAATACCAGCAATACGCCACAGCCCACCAGATAGAGCAGAATACCGGTGTTCATCAGGCTGCGGGTCGAAGGCACATCCCGCAACACCCGCCACACCACCAGGCCGATGATGCCGTAATCCAGCAGGATATCGCCTTCCCACAGCAACACGCCGTGCAGGAAACCGATAAATACCAGCAGCGTCAGGCGTGCCGTCAGCCAGCGACTGCCGCGCGGCAGCTGCATTTGCAGGCCCGCACCAAACAGCAGCGCAAATAGGGTCAGGAATTTGAGTTGAGCCAGCGCGTCAGAAACCGCCCATGTCCAGGCGTCGGACAGCGTGACGCTGCCCTGCCAGGCAGGATTCAGGTAGGCGGCTGACGGCAGACCGAAACCGACAATATTAAGCAGCAGGATGCCGAGAATGGCACATCCACGTATGAAATCCAGCGCAAGATAGCGTTGCATGCGGCACCCTGAATTGACGATGCGGGCCGCTGAGTGCGCCCGCCGTTGACTCAACTATGGCGTACCGCGCGCAGAAATTCCTGGCGGGTGTTTTGACTGGACTTGAACAGACCACCCAGCGAGGTGGTCGTGGTGGCGCTGGTGGCATCTTTGACGCCGCGCGCTTTTACGCAGTAGTGCACCGCGTCAATCGATACCGCGACGTTGTTGGTACCCAGCAGCGTTTGCAGCGCGACCAGTACCTGCTGCGTCAGACGCTCCTGCACCTGCGGGCGCTGGGCAAAGAACTGCACGATGCGGTTAATCTTCGACAGACCAATCACCGTATCTTTCGGGATGTAAGCGACGGTCGCTTTGCCGTCGATGATCACGAAGTGATGCTCACAGGTGCTGGTCAGGGTGATATCACGCACGGTCACCATCTCATCAACCTTCATTTTGTTTTCAATGACGGTGATTTTTGGGAAGTTGGCGTAGTCGAGACCGGAGAACACCTCATCAACGTACATTTTGGCAATGCGGTGCGGGGTTTCGATCAGGCTGTCATCCTGCAGATCGAGATTCAGCAGCTGCATAATTTCGGTCATGTGGCCTGCAATCAGGCTTTTACGCGTTTCGTCATCGAGGTCGCGCGTCGGTGCACGTAACGGCGTTTCCAGGCCACGCGCTAACAGCGCTTCATGGACCAGGGCAGCTTCCTGACTTAAGGTGCTCATCGTACTCTTCTCCGGCTGGTGTTGCGCCCGCCGGTTAATGCCAGCGGGCCCTGTTACTGAGCGCGTATTGTGAAACTTTCTTTGCGGGGAATCCAGCAATCAATCAGATTGGTGATCAACCCGCATCAGGCTGCACGTCGCCAGACCAGCAGGCCGGCCCATACCAGACTGGCTCCGGCTACCCACAACGCCGGTTCCAGCCGGTGCAGCAGCGCAGTGGACAGAAACGACAGCAGCGGGCCGACCAGCTGCCCGACCGCATAACCGGTGGTCAGTAAACCGGCCATGTAACGCAAATGCTGCGGCGCCAGTTCACGTGCATAGAGCAGCGACAGCTGCACCACGCTGAGAAAGCCACCACCGACCAGCAGCGCGCCGATCAACAAGCCACTGAAGCCCGGCAACAGCGCTGCCGCCAGTACGCCCAGCGCCTGCGCCCACAGCACCAGCGCCAGCCGTGCATGGCTGCTGCCCCAGCGCCGCGTCATAATACCAATCACAATCCCGACCATCGCCGCTCCGCCGAATATCGGCCAGACGAACTGCGCGAATGCCCCATCAGGAAAGCGTGCCGCCGCCATCTGCGACAGAAAGGTGGCAGGCAAAATGTAACCGAAGCCCGCCAGGCTGTAGCTCAGCACCAGCCGTTTCAGATTGCGGTTCAGCACCAGCGGTTCAGGTGCCTGATCCGGACGATGCAATTCGCCCCGACGCGGCAGATTACGGCTAATCAGCGCAATCAGCAGCAGCGCCAGCACGCCGTAAGCGGCCCATGCCAGCGACGCTGATACCTGGAAGCTGTGTAGTACCACTGCCAGTAGCCCGCTGACAAAAATACCGCAGCCGGGACCGGCAAACACCGCCGCCGATAAGCCGGCCCGGCCATGCCGGTGCAGCTGCTCATTGCTCCAGGCGGCCACCAGCACCATCGCCCAGCCGCTGGCCCAGCCAATCAGGAAGCGAATCGCCCCATGCAGCCAGGGACCGCTGACGCAGGCCGAGAGCAGCGTCAGGATCACCGCTCCCCAGACGCCAGCCAGTAACCGCAGTTCTACCCGGCGGTGTGCGCGCATCGCATCGAAGGAACCACACAGGTAACCGAGGTAGTTTAACGCCGCCACCAGGCTGGCACTGGTCAGCGTCAGCTGGTGCTCCTGAATCATCAGCGGTACCTGTGGCGTAAAGGCGAATCGCCCGATGCCCATCGCCACAAATAAGGTTAAAAATGCGCTAAGCGCGACGCGTACCGCCATTGCTGAACTCCTGTCGTGATGGCCTGGGATCTTTTCTGACTTGCTTACAGCATGCAGGATGTTTAAACTCACGGAAAGTGAATAATATTAACCAAGTTGTTTACGGGAAGAGAAGATATGGATTTAGTTCAGCTACGTATGTTCTGTTCCGTCGCCGAAAGCGGTTCGCTGGCGCGCGCGGCAGAACAGCTGCATCGCGTGCCCTCTAATCTGACCACGCGGCTGCGTCAACTGGAAGAAGAGTTAGGCGTTGATCTGTTTATTCGTGAGAAGCAACGCATTCGCCTGTCGCCAATGGGTCATAATTTCCTCAATTATGCGCAACGTATCCTGGCGCTGAGCGACGAAGCGATGAGCATGTCCCGCACCGGCGAACCGGCCGGTAACTTCGCGCTCGGCTCCATGGAGAGCACTGCCGCCACGCGGCTGCCCGGCCTGCTGGCAGCCTATCACCAGCGGTTTCCGAAAGTGGCGCTGTCGCTGATCACCGGCACTTCTGGCGAGATTATCGATCGGGTGCGTGAAGGCACCTTAGCGGCAGCGCTGGTTGACGGTCCGGTTTCGCATGACGATCTCAACGGTTGTATCGCCTTTCGCGAGGAGATGGTGCTGATTACCGGTCTCGATCACGCGCCGATTAACAGCGCACGCGACGTGCAGGGTGACACGCTGTTTGCCTTTCGCAACAGCTGCTCCTATCGGGTGAAGCTGGAGACCTGGTATCGCGACAGCCAGACCGCGCCCGATAATGTGATGGAGATTCAGTCCTATCACGCCATGCTGGCCTGCGTGGCGGGCGGCGCGGGGGTAGCGATGATCCCGGCCTCGGTGCTGAAGCAGATGCCGGACCGCTCACGGGTGCAGGCGCACACGCTGCCGCCGGGCTACCGCGATACGGCAACCTGGCTGATGTGGCGACGCGACGCGTTCACCCCGAACGTTGAAGCCCTGAAGTACCTGATCATTGAACAATTTGACGATCGTCCGCTCAACGACGAGCTGATTCACCCCTTAGCGGCGGCGAAATAAGCGTTCCGCGCTATGTTTAAGATCCTGGTAAGCCAGGCGTAATTGTTGCAGTCAGTCTGAATACGGACAGCGCGGAACAACCGGAGCGTACACGGAGTACGTGAGGATTGTGAGCACTGCCCGGGTTCAGGCTGGCAAATAAAATAGCCTGGTGAGCCAGGCGTAATTGTTGCAGGCAGTCTGAATACGGACAGCGCGGAACAACCGGAGCGTACACGGAGTACGTGAGGATTGTGAGCACTGCCCGTGTTCAGACTGGCAAATAAAATAGCCTGGCGGGCCAGGCTCTGAATCATCACCACCAACCGGACGCCCCTGCGCGTCACAATCTGACTGGAAGAGGGATTGCATGAATATGATCAAAACCCGTGCCGCTGTTGCCTGGGCTGCTGGCGAACCGCTGAAAATTGAAGAAGTGGATTTAATGCCGCCGCAGAAAGGTGAAGTGCTGGTACGTATCGTGGCGACCGGCGTTTGCCATACCGATGCCTATACCCTGTCCGGCACCGATCCTGAGGGCGTTTTCCCGGCGATCCTCGGCCATGAAGGTGGTGGCATTGTTGAAGCCGTCGGCGAAGGCGTCACCAGCGTCGAAGTCGGCGACCATGTGATTCCGCTCTACACGCCGGAGTGTGGCAAATGTAAATATTGCCTGTCTGGCAAAACCAACCTCTGCCAGGCGATTCGTACTACCCAGGGCAAAGGTCTGATGCCCGACGGCACCACCCGCTTCTATAAAGACGGTAAGCCGATTTTCCACTATATGGGCACCTCCACGTTCTCTGAATACACGGTGATCCCGGAAATTTCACTGGCGAAAATCAGCAAAGAAGCGCCGCTGGAAGAAGTCTGCCTGCTGGGCTGTGGCGTTACCACCGGCATGGGCGCGGTGATGAATACCGCCAAAGTGAAGGAAGGCGATACCGTGGCGATCTTCGGTCTCGGCGGCATTGGCCTGTCTGCGGTCATCGGTGCCAAAATGGCGAAAGCCGGTCGCATCATTGCCATCGACATCAACACCAGTAAGTTCGATCTGGCGCGCAAGCTGGGTGCCACCGATCTGATTTACCCGAAAGATTACGATAAGCCGATTCAGGAAGTGATCGTCGAGCTGACCGATGGCGGCGTCGATTATTCGTTTGAATGTATCGGTAACGTCAACGTGATGCGCTCCGCGCTGGAGTGTTGCCACAAGGGCTGGGGCGAATCCGTGATTATCGGCGTGGCCGGCGCGGGCGAAGAGATCTCGACCCGTCCTTTCCAGCTGGTGACCGGTCGCGTCTGGCGCGGTTCGGCGTTTGGCGGCGTTAAAGGCCGTTCACAGCTGCCCGGCATCGTGCAGGATTATCTCGACGGCAAGTTTGCGCTGAATGATTTCATCACCCACACCATGCCGCTGGAACAGATTAACGACGCCTTTGATTTGATGCACGAAGGAAAATCGATCCGCTCGGTAGTGCACTTTAACAAGTAATCAGGAGGCGTTATGGCATCCACTCTGGAGCTTCTGGAAGAACATCGCATTTTTGGCGGCTGGCAGCAGCGCTGGCGTCATCAGTCGGCGGTGCTGAACTGCCCGATGACGTTCAGCATCTATCTGCCGACCCCGCACGGCGATGCGCCACCGCCGGTGGTCTGGTTTCTGGCAGGGCTGACCTGCAATGATGAGAACTTCACCACCAAAGCCGGGGCGCAGCGGGTTGCCGCCGAACTGGGCCTGGTGCTGATCATGCCGGATACCAGCCCGCGCGGCGATCGGGTGGCGAATGATGAGGGCTACGATCTCGGTCAGGGCGCGGGCTTTTATCTCAACGCCACACAGCAACCGTGGGCCAGCCATTTTCGCATGTTCGATTATCTGAGCAGTGAGCTGCCGACGCTGATCGCTGATAACTTCAAGGTCAGCGAGCGTCAGTCGATTATGGGTCATTCGATGGGTGGACATGGCGCGCTGATGCTGGCGCTGCGTCTGGGCGGCCGCTTTGCCTCGGCATCCGCCTTTGCGCCGATTGTGAATCCGATGGATGTGCCGTGGGGACAGAAAGCGTTTCAGGCTTATCTGGGCGACGATCGCGCCGCCTGGCGTGAATATGACAGCTGTCAGCTGATGGCGCAGGTCTCGCATCGGCTGCCGATGCTGATCGATCAGGGCGACAGCGATCAGTTCTTAGCCGATCAGCTGCAGCCGGAGCGGCTGGAGTCGGTGGCGCAGGAGACGGGCTTCCCGCTGACCCTGCGTATTCAGCCGGGTTACGATCACAGCTACTTCTTTATCGCCAGTTTTGTTGAAGATCACCTGCGCTTCCACGCGCAGCATCTGCTGGCTCGCTAATCTTCACCTCATCTTCCCGCGCCGGGAGGATGAGGTGCTTCTCCCTTGCTGCTGACCGCCCTCTCGCACCTGATTACACCAGCGCGTCGTGCACCAGTCCGTCGATCATCACCTGCGGCATTCCGCGACTACAGTGCTCAATCCGTCCTTCAACGCCATACACCTGAGCCAGCGTGGCCGCTGTAATCACCCGATCCGGCTGACCTTCGGCGACCAGGCTGCCCTGTTTCAGCATTAACGCATGCTGAGCGTGACGCAGCGCGATATTGATGTCGTGCACCACCACCACCGTGACCATGTTGCGCAGTGCGGTTTCGCGCCGCACCAGATCCATCACGTGGAACTGGTAATTCAGATCGAGCGCGCTAAGCGGTTCATCCAGCAGCAGTAGCGAGGGGCGACGGATCAGTGACTGCGCCAGCCCGACCAGCTGCTTCTGCCCGCCCGACAGCTGATCGAGGTAGCGCATCGCCAGATGGGCAATCCCCAGCTGTTGCAGCAGATGCATCACTTCCGCTTCGCTGTTAGCGCTGTGCAGGCCACCGGAGGCGCGTTGCGCCACAATAATCGACTCCAGCACGTGCAGATGCACCCCGGCCGGCAGCGACTGCGGCAGATAGACCACATGCTTTGCCCGCTGTGCAAACGGCTGGGTCATCAGGTTTTCGCCGTTGAGCCACATTTCGCCACGGCCTTTATTCAGGCCGGCCAGCGCCCGCAGCAGGGTCGATTTGCCGCAGCCGTTTGGCCCGAGCAGCACGGTAATCTCACCGCGCGGCAGCGGCGCGATATTCAGGTTTTCAATCACCTTGTGTTTAGGATAACCGGCGCTAAAACCGCGTAAGGTCAGACCCTGTTGCATCAGACTGTCCCCCGATGACGCAAAATAATACTCAGGAAGAACGGCACGCCAATCAGCGAAGTGACAATGCCGACCGGAATGATCACGCCGGGGATCAGGTTCTTCGAGGCGACTGACGCCAGCGACAGCACCAGCGCCCCCACCAGCGCACTGGCCGGCAGATAAAAGCGGTGATCCTCACCGAACATCATACGGGCGATATGCGGTGCCACCAGGCCAATAAAGCCGATCGGGCCGACAAAGGCCACCGCCAGCGCAGAGAGAATACTGATGCGCAATAAGGTCGCCAGCCGCAGGCGGCGCACGTCAATGCCAAAGCTCACCGCGCGGTCTTCGCCTAAGCGCAGCGCCGTCAGCTTCCAGCTGCTCAGCAGCGAAAACGGCAGCAGGATGGCCAGCGCCACGGTCAGCACGCCCAGTTTCTCCCACGAGGCACGCGCCAGGCTGCCCATGGTCCAGAACACCAGACCCTGCAGCGTATCTTCGCTGGCGATAAACTGCATCATCGAGACCAGCGCATTAAAGGTGAATACCAGCGCGATACCGAACAGCACCACACCGGCTGACGACACCTGCGTCCAGCGGGTCACCGCATCCAGCATCAGGGCGGCAAACAGCGCAAACACGAAGGCGTTGGCGGAAATCAGCCACTGATCCGGGACGCCGGGAATGCCGATGCCGAGAATGATTGCCAGCGCGGCGCCAAAGGCTGCCGCAGACGAGACGCCAAGGGTAAACGGGCTGGCAAGCGGGTTATTCAGGATGGTCTGCATTTCTGCCCCTGCCAGGCCGAGTGACAGGCCGACCACGATCGCCATCAGCGCATACGGCAGACGAATGTCCCAGACGATAACCCGGGTTCCGGCATCGACGCTCTCCGGGCTAAGCAGGGTGTTCCACAGCGTTTGCAGTGACAGGCCCGCCGGACCGAGGGTGAAGTCGAGGATCAGAGAGGCGAGAATCGCCAGCAGCAGCACGCCAATCCACATCATGCGACGCCGCAGTACCTGATGATAGTTTTGCACGCTGTGTTCAGGCGATTCAGTGCCTGTCAGCAGCGAAGATTCTGTCGTCATGTTTAACCCTGTTGTGACTATCCGGTCAGAAAACGCAGCCACAATAGTGCAGGTGATAATAATTATCAATTCGTGAGAATAAGCGAGGCGTGAAAAAAGCAGAAAAAAGCGCGCTAACAGGCAGGATACTGACTCAGGGAAAATACGCCTTTCGCAAAGACGCAAAAGCGCCATCCGTGGCAGGCTCAGCGCGCGCGATTACGCACCTCATCCCTGAGGTGCGCCGGTAGCCGGGCCAACGCGTTGCGTTTTTGTCCCTGGCCCGCGCTGCTTTGCTACAGGCGTATGCTCCCGTCGCTTTACGTTTTACTGCGGTCATCCAAAACGACGGAAGGCACCACGCTTCAGCGCAGCATTAATCTTTATGGATCGGGAATTCCATTTCGCTGTACTTCACAAAACGGCTGCCGCGCGTCAGCTTGTAACCGAACCAGATAATCAGGAACAGCGGAATACCGATGTAGGTCGCCGCCACGCCGTACCAGTCGATGCGGTCATTGAGGAACGCCTGGTAGTTCTGACCGAGGGTAATGATCAGGCAGAGCACAAAGGCGAAGATCGGACCCAGCGGGAAGAAGCCGGAACGGTAAGGCAGCGCGTTCACGTCATGCCCTTGCGCCACATAGCCGCGACGGAAGCGGTAATGGCTGATGGCAATACCGAGCCAGGCGATAAAGCCGGTCATGCCCGAGGTGTTCAGCAGCCAGAGATACACTTCCTGGTTGCCAAATTTTGAGGTCAGGAAGCACAGCCCCGCCACCACGGTGGTGGCCCACAGTGCATTGCGCGGCACGCCGCCTTTTGACAGCCGGGCAAAAATCCGCGGCGCTTTGCCTTCGCTCGCCAGGTTGTAGAGCATGCGGGTGGAGGCATACATGCCGGAGTTACCGGCTGACAGCACCGCCGTCAGGATCACCGCATTCATCACCGCCGCCGCCGACAGCAGACCGGCATTACGGAACACCAGAGTGAACGGGCTGACGCTGATATCGTTGATATCATTGTGCAGCAGCTGCGGATCGGTATACGGCAGGATCAGGCTGATAATCAGAATGGCGAACACATAGAACAGCAGGATACGCCAGAAAATCTGCCGCACCGCCCGCGGGATGTTTTTGGCCGGATCTTCAGATTCGCCCGCCGCGATACCGATCAGCTCGGTGCCCTGGAAGGAGAATCCGACAATCATCGCCACGCCAATCATCGCCGCAAAGCCGCCGGCAAACGGTGCGTCACCGACCTGCCAGTTCTGCCAGCCTGCGTGCTCTGCACCGCGCATGATGCCGGTGATCATCAGCACGCCCACCACGATAAAGATGATCACGGTCGCTACTTTGATCAGCGAGAACCAGTATTCCGCCTCGCCAAAGCCCTTCACCGAGATGTAGTTCATCAGGAACATCAGGCAGAGGAACAGCGCACTCCAGATCCAGCCAGGCGTGTCGGGGAACCAGTAGTTCATCACCAGTTGCGAGGCGACCAGGTCAACCGCAATGGTCACCGCCCAGTTGTACCAGTAGTTCCAGCCGAGCGCGAAACCAAAGCCCTCTTCAACGTACTTTGCGCCGTAGGTGGCGAACGAACCTGATACCGGCATAAATGCCGCCAGTTCACCGAGGCTGGTCATCAGAAAATAGACCATCAGTCCGATCAGGATATAGGAGAGCAGCGCGCCGCCAGGACCTGCCTGAGCAATGGTCGCGCCGGACGCGACAAACAGGCCGGTACCGATTGAACCGCCAATGGCGATCATCGTCAGATGACGCGCTTTTAACGCACGTCGTAACGCAGGTTGTTGTGTTGTATTTGAGTCATTATGCATGTGTAAACGCTACGCTGGGTAAAAATGAGGCGCGATTGTAGCAGCTAAGCCTGCGCTGTATAGCGAATGCCGCGCTGTTATAAGTTACGTTCATGATCGCGCCAGAATTATTAGTAATCACTCGCGACAATAGGATAAAAAACGTGTCAGTGCCTTCGAGATATGTTTTTGCCGGTGGTGAATGCGGTACAGAGTGCGGGTCAGACGCGGCAGCGGCAGCGCCAGTTCGACCAGCGTGCCGGCGTCCAGCAGATCGCTAATCACCCGTCGTGACAGGCAGCTGATGCCCATTCCGTGGCGCACCGCATGTTTGATCGCCTCGGAGTTGCCCAGCTCCATGCCCAGCTGAAAGGTCGGCAGATGCGACAGCAGCAGATAATCCACAATTTCACGGGTGCCGGAGCCGCGTTCACGCAGGATCCACGGCGCTGCCGCCAGCGTTTCCAGCGTCACCGGCTGTTGCAGAATCGCCGCATCCGGTGCGGCAAACACCACCAGCTCATCCTCCAGCCACGGTTCGCTCACCAGTTCGGTCATGTGGCAGGGCCCTTCAATCAGCCCGACATCAACCCGGAAATCGGATACCGCATTGATCACATCCTGACTGTTGCCAACGCTCAGCTCCAGCGGCAAACCGGGAAAATCACGCCGGTAGGCCGCCATCATGCCGGGCAGCAGATAGTTGCCGATGGTGCTGCTGGCAAAGATGCGAATCGCCCCGTTGTCCTCTTTGAACAGCTGCTCAATTTCACCCGCCTGCTCCAGCAGACCCACCGCGCGCGGATAGAGCAATCGCCCATGCTCATTCAGCACCAGCCGCTTGCCTACCCGATCAAACAGCTGTACCCCGAGCTGGTTTTCCAGATCGGCCAGCGCGGCGCTGACCGCCGACTGCGATAGCGCCAGCAGTTGCGATGCCTGGGTGGTCGATCCGCTTTTTAACACTTCCGTGAACACTTCTATCTGCCGCAACGTAATGTGCATCGGCACTCCTTAAGTCATTTATTGCCTGATGAGATAGATCACCACCGCCAGCCAGATCAGCGCAATCAGCGCAATCCCGCCAGCAATCTTTTTGCCGCGCGAACGCTGGGTTTGCGCCCGCTGGCTGCTGCTGATACGCACCTCACGCGGCAGCAGGCGCAGCAGAATCATTACCCCGGAGGGAATAATCACCGCATCATCCAGTAATCCGACAAACGGGATCACATCCGGAATAAGATCGATCGGGCTGATGCCATAGGCAACCAGTCCCAGCATCGCCAGTTTGTTCCACCACGGGGTACGCGGATCGCGAAAGGCAAACCACAGCACCACCACGTCCCGTTTGATCAGCGTCGCCCATCGGCGCAGACGCGAAAATAGCATGATTGCCGCCTTATCGTTTATTCTGGTCAATTATAAATATATTATCAATTTCACTTTTAAGCCAGTCAGCGCCATGATCGGGTCTCAATCAGAGGGAGGGACCACTATGGCTGATCTGAGCATGACTAAAACCCACAATCCGATTCCGCGCTGGCTGCCTGGTTTGCTACTGACCGCGCTGATTGCCGCTGCGGCCAGCTGGCTGGCTGGCCAGCCGGCGATTGCCTCGTGGGGGCTGGGATCGCTGACGCTGGCAATTGTGCTGGGCATCATCATCGGCAACAGCGTCTACGCGCCGCTGGCCGCACGCTGTGACACCGGGGTGGTGCTGGCCAAGCAGAAACTGCTGCGGCTGGGGGTAATTCTGTTCGGCTTCCGCATTACGCTGCAACAGATTGCTGACGTCGGCGTCAGCGGTATCCTGATTGATGCGCTGACCCTGAGCAGCACCTTCTTTATTACCTGCCTGCTGGGGATGCGCCTGCTGAAGCTGGATCGCGATACCGTCTGGCTGATTGGTGCCGGTAGCAGCATCTGTGGCGCGGCGGCGGTACTGGCGACCGAACCGGTGGTCAAAGCGGCACCGTCAAAAGTCGCGGTCGCCATCGCGACGGTAGTGCTGTTTGGTACCCTGGCGATTTTTAGCTATCCGCTGCTGTGGCCGCTGGTGCATAGCCTGCTGCCTGGTGTTGATCAGGCGCAGTTCGGCGTATTTACCGGCTCGACCATTCATGAAGTGGCTCAGGTGGTCGCGGCCGGACACAGTATCGGTCCGGATGCCGAGAACAGCGCGGTGATTGCCAAAATGCTGCGGGTGATGATGCTGGCCCCGTTCCTGCTGTGTCTCAGTGGCGTGCTGCGCCGCCAGAGCCCGGCGGCGACCGCATCGCGTCCGGTGACCTTCCCGTGGTTCGCGCTGCTGTTCATTGCCGTCGCGCTGTTTAACTCGGTGCACCTGCTCCCCGCTGGCCTGGTAGCGATGCTGAATCAACTGGCTGGCTTGCTGCTGGCGATGGCGATGGCTGCGCTGGGATTAACTACCCGTTTCAGCGCGTTACGTGAAGCGGGCGTGAAACCGCTGCTGCTGGGTGCCATGGTCGCTGTCTGGCTGATCGTCGGTGGCGGTGCCATCAATCTGCTGGTGCAACATTTCATGGGCTAACCGCATCGGGTATCATGCCTGCTCGTCAGTGCATAGCCCCTTCAGGAGAACGGCATGAAATATATCGGCGCACACGTCAGTGCGGCAGGTGGTGTGGATCAGGCAGTCATTCGCGCCCATGAAATAGACGCCACCGCCTTCGCCTTGTTTACTAAAAATCAACGGCAGTGGAAAGCCGCCCCGCTTTCCACTGAGGTGATTGATGCCTTTCGCGCCGCCTGCGAGAAATATCACTTCAGCTCGCAGCAGATCCTGCCGCACGACAGTTTTCTGATCAACCTCGGCCACCCGGTGGCCGAGGCGCTGGAAAAATCCCGTGCCGCCTTTATTGATGAGCTGCAACGCGCCGATCAGCTCGGCCTGACGCTGCTGAACTTCCATCCGGGCAGCCACCTGCATCAGATCGATGAGCAGGCCTGCCTGAAACGCATCGCCGAATCGATCAATATCGCCCTCGACCAGAGCCGTAACGTCACAGCGGTGATTGAAAATACCGCTGGTCAGGGTAGCAACCTCGGTTTCCGCTTTGAGCATCTGGCGGAAATTATCGACCAGGTTGAGGATAAGAGCCGCGTCGGCGTCTGTCTGGATACCTGCCACGCCTTTGCCGGCGGCTATGATCTGCGTACCGAAGCGGACTGCGTCGCCACCTTTGCTGAATTGGAGCGCATTGTCGGCTTTCGCTATCTGCGCGGCATGCACCTCAACGATGCGAAAAGCACTTTTGGCAGCCGTGTCGACCGCCATCACAGCCTTGGTGAAGGCAACATCGGCAAAACCGTATTTAGCTGGATGATGAAGGATGCGCGTTTTGACGGGATTCCGTTGATTCTCGAAACCATCAACCCGGATATCTGGAAAGATGAGATTGCCTGGCTGAAGTCAGAACAGCAGGGATAAAAAAGGGAGCCTGCTGGCTTAATGCCGATCGGTTAAGGGACCGGTGATAACGCAGTCTGGTGCAGGCAGGGGCTGGCGGTCCTCGCGCCTCTGCGCGGTCCATTCACTTCATTCCTCTGCCTGACGGACCGCCGGGGATGGCACATCCTGTGCCGCCCCGCCTTTCGCCCGCGTCCTGCGGGCTCTCCTGGCCGACTCATTCTGTTCAGCGCTGCGGATTGTCTGCCCCTGCCCGAACCCAGCCTGCTTAAAAGGGCACGAGAGTAGAGGCCTGAGCGCCCTGCTGCTGAAAGGGCTATCCGCAGCGCTGAGGCGTGACGCCGGGCCAGAACTCCACGCCGGGAAGCGTGGAGAGTTCGGGGCCGGCCAGGGAAGGCCGATCCCCGAACGGTTCGTCGGCACGACGTCAAAGCCGAAGGTACCGCGCAGCGGCGCGAGGACTGCCCGGCAGTAGCAGAGGTGCTCAGGCCCGCACTCCGGCATGCTCGCGTAGAAAAAAAGCTGCCACGTTTGACCGCGACAGCCTTTGCAAATTTAACCTTAATTGCCGAACATCAGTCGCGCAGGCGCCCCTTTTTTGCTTATTGCTATGCGACGCTATACTGCCTGAACCAGGCCAGTATCCGGGCCAACGCTTTACGTTGTTCAAAAAACGCTCCCGGCGTTTTATCCCGGCGGCGCAACGCTTTACTCCAGGCGTATTCATCCATCGCTTTAACATTATTCACCGTCTGAAAAAGCAAACAGGGAGCCAGATGGCTCCCTGTTTATTTAACGTCAGCAAATCAGGCTTTCGCCAGCTGCTCTTCCGGACGTTTCAGTACCGCATAGCTCAGACCGGCAATCGCCGTACCGACCACAATCGCCACCAGATAACCGACCACCGGCGTAATCGCACCCGGGATCAGCAGGACAAACAGTCCACCGTGTGGTGCCATCAGTTTGGCCCCCACCGCCATTGAGATAGCGCCGGTGGTCGCGCCGCCGATGATGCAGCAAGGCAGAACGCGCATCGGGTCACGGGCCGCGAACGGAATCGCACCTTCAGAGATGAAGCACAGGCCCAGTACCAGCGCCGCTTTGCCCCCTTCCTGCTGACCTTTGTTGAATTTACGACGGGCAACCAGCGTCGCCAGACCCATCGCCAGCGGCGGCACCATACCGGCCGCCATAATCGCCGCCATCGGCGCATAAGTCTGTGAACTCAGCAAACCGACACCGAATGCGTAAGCCACCTTATTGACCGGGCCGCCCATATCGGTACACATCATGCCGCCCAGAATCGCGCCCAGCAGCACCGCATTAGCGGTACCCATGTTCGCCAGCCAGTGCGTCAGACCGTTCATGATGCCGGCAACCGGTTTACCCACTACATAAATCATCAGCAGGCCGGTGATCAAACTGGCAAACAGCGGAATGATCAGTATCGGCTTCAGCGCTTCCATACTCTGCGGCAGTTTCACTTTGCCGCTGATCAGCTTCGCAGCATAACCGGCGATGAAACCAGCGATGATCCCGCCGAGGAAACCGGCGTTAATGCTGGTGGCGATCATGCCGCCAATCAGGCCTGGGGTCAGACCCGGACGGTCAGCAATCGAGAAGGCGATAAAGCCCGCCAGTACCGGCACCATCAGCGCAAAGGCGCTGCCACCCCCGATTTGCATCAGCGCGGCAGCCAGCGTGCCCTGCTCTTTAAATGCGGTGATACCAAAGGCAAAGGAGAGCGCGATACTCAGACCGCCCGCTACCACCATCGGCAGCATGTAAGAAACACCGGTCAGCAGGTGACGATAAGCGCCTGCGCCCTCTTTCTTCTCATTCTGGTTGTCGCTGCTCTGTCCACCCGCTGCTTTATACGGTTTCGCTTCGGCAACCGCTTTATCCAGCTCCTGAGCGGTTTTCTTCAGCGCCAGGCCGGTTGAGGTGCGGTACATCGGCTTACCGGCGAATTTCGCCAGGTCGACTTCGATATCAGCCGCCACGATCACCAGATCGGCAGCTGCCACTTCTTCAGGGGTGATGGCGTTACCGGCACCGACAGAACCGCGGGTTTCAACTTTTACCCACCAGCCGCGACGGGTCGCTTCAGCCTGAATCGCCTCTGCGGCCATAAAGGTATGCGCCACGCCGGTCGGACAGGCGGTAACCGCAACCACACGTTTCTGCGCGCCAGCCTGAGCTGCCGCAGGCGCACCTGCTGGTGCCGCAACCGGCACGGCGGCCTGCCACGGTTTAGCCTCGGCTTTGGCGCGGTTGAGGAAGGTTTCTGGCTCACGGATCGCCAGCTGAACATCGCCCTGCCACAGCGGTTTGCCATTCAGCGCCGCGTCGTCCGGTACGTTTTTCCCCAGCACGATGACCTGCTCGGCCTCGGCGGGATGATCAGTCAGCGTCAGGCCAGCCGCCGCAGCGGCGGCAGCCAGGCGCTGTTGCGCCATATAAGCGGAAGCCAGTCCCAATGAAGGATCTTTTATCAGCAGCGTTTTCATTATCGCTCTCCTGCTGTCAGTTAACGGGTTGTAAGTCGACGCGCGCCATCATTGCGGCCAACTGGGTACGATCGGAAACGCCAACGTTGCTCTGGCTGACGGCCATTGCCGCCACTGCCGTGGCAAGACGCAGCGTGTGTTCACTGGATTCACGCATTAACAGGCCATAAATCAGCCCGCCGACCATCGAGTCGCCGGCACCCACGGTGCTGACCACTTCGCACACCGGCGGTTTGGCAATCCATTCACCTGAGGCGTTGACCCACAGCGCACCTTCAGCACCCAGCGAGATCACCACGTGGGCGATGCCCTGCTCACGCAGCTGGTGCGCAGCATCAATCACATCCTGCAGGGTCGGCAGTTTGCGACCGGCCCAGATTTCCAGTTCACGACGGTTGGGTTTAACCAGCCAGGGCGCGGCTTTCAGCCCGGCCACCAGCGCGTCGCGGCTGCTGTCAAAAATAATGCACGGACAATGGGTTCGCAGCTCGGTCATCCAGCGGGTAAAGGCGTCAGGATCGACGCCTTCCGGCAGGCTGCCGCTGACGCAGACCATATCGAACTGGCCCAGCCAGGTGAGTGAGTCGCTGGTAAAGCGATCCCAGTCCTGACCGTTGACCTGAAAACCAGAGAAGTTCAGGTCAGTGACATCGCCGGTCTGCTCAGTCAGTTTGACGTTGATTCGGGTACGGCCCGGCACCACCTGAAAACGGTTAGCGATGCCCAACTCGCTGAACAGCTGTTGAAAGCCATCCTGGTTCTCTTTGCCGAGGAAGCCGCCGACGGTGACGTCAATACCCAGATCCTTCAGCACTTTCGCAACGTTAATACCTTTGCCCGCCGCGTGCAGACCGGTGGTTTTCACCAGATTGACTTCGCCGCGTTCAATTTCAGGGGTATAGCCCACCAGGTCATACGCCGGATTCAGCGTGATAGTCGCGACACGTCTGCTCATGCTGCCCCCTCGCCAAGTCCGCTGGTGATTGCTTCTTCTATGGCATTCAGCGCCTGTTGTGCATCTTCACCGCTGGCGGTAAAGCGCAGGCGATGGCCTTTCTTCACGCCGAGTGCCACCACTTTCATCAGGCTGCGGCCGTTAGCGGGTTTGCCGCTGCCATCGAGGTTGGTGACGGTAATGTCGCTGTTGAACTGCTTGATCACGCTGACCAGCGCGGTGCCCGGACGGGCATGCAGACCGTGTTCGTTACGGATGGTGAACTCGGCGGTCAGCACCTCGGCCTGCTCGTCAACTTCACTGGTGAGCAGCGCATAGACGCCTGCGGCATCGGCTTTCAGCAGACGGTCTGCTTTGCCTTGCTGCAACAGGGCGCTGAGGTAACCCAGCACCTCCAGCGGACGTTCATCGACGGCGGCGACGCTGATTAACAGCGCAGCGGATTCGCCCTGATGGTCAAACGGATGGGCCGCCCGGCTAACGGCGACGCCGCTGCGCAGGTTGCCGAGGCTGCTGTCGCTCAGCCAGATCCCCTGCCCGAGACTCAGCGGCGCGTTAGAGACCACGTCAGCGACGTAGCTGGCATCAACCACGCCCGCCGACTGCAGCCGACCGGCGTTCATCGCCTGTAAGGTGATCAGGTCGCTGGCGGCGACATTCAGGGTAATTAATGAGGTGTCGAAGCTGAATTCGGCGGCCTGTTTCTCGCCCATCAGCAACGCACGGAGATCTTCAGCAGAGGCGGTTTTAAGCTGTTCAGCGATGCTGTCATCGCTCAGAACGTGGGTTAACTGACGCAGCAGCGCCAGATGCTCATCCGATTTGGCGGCAATCCCGATCGCCACATAGGCAGTCTGATCGTCACCCCAGCTGATGCCCTGTGGAAACTGGAACACCTGGACGCCGGTTTTCAGCACCAGATCGCGGGTATCGGTGGTGCCGTGCGGAATCGCGATGCCGTTGCCAAGAAAGGTGGAGGTTTGCTGCTCACGCGCCAGCATACCGTTGACGTAGCCTTCGGACACATTACCGGCAGCGGTCAGCGCTGCGGCAACCTGGCGAATGGCCTCTTCTTTGTTCTGGGCGCTGGCTCCGGTATGGATGGCCTGCAATTCGAGCTGGAACATAATTCTCCTCGCTTGCTGAGATTGAATCGTTTCAGCCAGTGGGGAAATTATTACGCCATCTGTCGCAAAACAGGTGGCGTGGTCACCGCTGAAACGTTTCAAGGATTGTGGTACAGCACCTTTCAGCAGGCAAGAAAATGCGCAAACGGCGTAGCAGATTTTTGATGTTACGCACATTTCATCGACGTTTTAAGATTTTGCTGCCTGCCAGCTGACGCGGTTGCTGTAAGCCTGGGATAAACTTAGTCAGCATTTCAGCAACGTCAGCGCGTCAGGGCGCGGTGTCCGCTTCCAGCTGCAACAGATAGATCATCGCCTGCTGGCGCGAATCGCCGCACATGCTGTGCGACGGCTGCAGGCCGGCACAGACCGCGGGACGCAGGTCAGAGCCAAACAGTTTGCAGCGTAAGGCGTCGTCGAGCTGAACGCAGGGCGTGTTGGCGGGTTTGCCGTTGGGCATGCCGGGAATCGGCGAAGAGATGGAGGGCGCCGTACAACAGGCACCGCAGTGGCTACGGCATTGCATGCTGCGCTCCAGCAGAGAAAGTCGCGGCGACAATAGCAGTCCGCCGCCACAATTACCACGTCTGCCGCCGCCCGGGCTAAAATTTCATTCTCGCCATATTGCCAGTTTTCACCGGCGCGAGTAACGTGGCGCGCACTTCACTTCAGAGATAGCGAGAACAGCAATGCCAAAAGCGAATGAAATCAAAAAAGGAATGGCCGTTACCCACAACGGAAAACTGCTGCTGGTTAAAGATATTGATGTCCAGAGCCCAAGCGCACGCGGTGCCGCCACCCTGTATAAGATGCGCTTCACCGATGTACGCACCGGTATGAAGGTCGAAGAACGCTTCAAGGGCGATGAGATTATTGATGCGATTTCGCTCAGCCGCCGCAGCGTCACCTTTTCTTATATAGACGGTGACGAGTATGTCTTTATGGATGACGAAGATTACACCCCTTACAGCTTCAAAAAAGAGCAGATCGAAGAGGAACTGCTGTTCATTCCTGAAGGCGGCATTCCGGGCATTCAGGTGCTGACGATGGAAGGACAGGTGCTGGCGCTGGAGCTGCCACAGACCGTCGACATGGAAATTGTCGATACGTCGCCTGGCATCAAAGGTGCCTCGGCCAGCGCCCGTACCAAACCGGCTGGCATGAGTACCGGCCTGGTGGTTCAGGTACCTGAGTACCTCAGTAACGGCGACCGCATCCGCATTCATGTCGCTGAACGCCGTTATATGGGCCGTGCCGACTAACCGCACTTCCTGAACGTTGCCGTGGCGCTGACTGTTATAAAGTAACATCTTCCACGGCAAATACTGACAGGAGCCTGATTGATGACGCGGGTAAATCTGATAACCGGATTTCTGGGCAGCGGCAAAACTACGCTGTTATGCCATCTGCTGGCCGCAAAGCCCGCTAACGAACAGTGGGCGGTGCTGGTGAATGAATTTGGTGAGATTGGGGTCGATGGCGCGCTGCTGGCCGATCGCGGTGCCATCCTGAAAGAGATCCCCGGCGGCTGCATGTGCTGCGTCAATGGCCTGCCGATGCAGATCGGGCTGAACCGGCTGTTGCAGAACAAGCCCGATCGGCTGCTGATTGAGCCGACCGGGCTGGGCCATCCGCGCCAGTTGCTGCAGCTGTTAAGTTCGCCGACCTACTACGCCTGGCTACAACTCAACGCCACCCTCACCCTGCTGGATGCGCGCCAGCTTGCCGATCCGCGGGTCGTCGCCAATGAAAATTTCCGCGATCAGCTGGCGGCGGCTGACATTATTATCGGCAACAAGCAGGATCGCTGGCAGCCGGAAGATCATCAGCGCCTGGCGGACTGGCAGCGTGATGCGCTGGATCAGCGTCCTTTTATCGCCACCGAATTTGGTCAGATTCCGCTGGCGCTGCTCGATACGCCGCGCGGTCAGCCGCGTGAGCTGCCGGTGCCACAGCATCATCACCCAGCCGCCGTACCGACCAGTGGCGTAGCGGTCATGCGGCTTGATCATCCGGCACGCTGGCGTCGGGCGCTGAATCAGGGACAGGACTACAGCGCCTGTGGCTGGCTGTTCGACGCCGAAACGCAGTTTGACCGGGCGGCGCTGTTGGAATGGGTGCGCCAGGCGCCGGGCGATCGAATTAAAGGGGTAATGCATATTGAGGCAGGATCGCTGACGATTAATCGTCAGGGCGACGATCTGCAAATTGAAACGCGATCGCAGCCGCCCGCCGACAGCCGTATTGAGATCATTGATTCGCAGCAGGCTGACTGGAATAGACTACAATCGGCGTTGTTGAAGTGCCGTTTACGCTGACAAGGGTATTGTCGGCGGTTATTTTTTTAATCATGAGTTTAACTATGCGCGTAACTCGCCTTATTACCATCCTGCTGCTTAATGCATTGGGTGTGGTGCTATTCCTGTCGTGGTATCTGCCGCCTGAACATGGTTTCTGGTTCGGTATCGATAAAGCGATTTTCTTTGGCTTTAATAGTCAGATGATCATTCACTCCGGCTTTGCGCTGCTGGTGGCGATCACCAACTATCGTGGCTTTGATGCCGTGTCGCTGCTGGCGATGGGCCTGCTCTATCTGTCGATCTGGCGCGGTGAAACCCCGCAGGCGCGGCGTCGTATGCTGGCTATCGGCATCACCATGCTATTAACCGCGGTGGTCCTTAACCAGCTCGGTCACCTGCTGCCGGTGAAACACTCCAGCCCGACGCTGTTCTTCGAAAACGTACATCGGGTCAGTGAGCTGACCGGTATTCCGGCTAAGGATGCATCGAAAGACAGTTTCCCTGGCGACCACGGCATGATGCTGATGATCTTCGCCTGCTTTATCTGGCGTTATTTTGGCTTCGGTCGTTTTTTAATTGCGGCGGCGATTGTGGTTATTTTCTCGCTGCCTCGCGTTATGGCTGGCGCGCACTGGTTCACCGATATTGCCGTGGGTTCACTGTCGGTAGTATTAGTCGGATTAAGCTGGTGGTTATTAACCCCGGCCAGTGATGCGCTGGTAAATTGGTTTTATCGCAAATTACCGGGCAAATATAAGCCGCTAAGCTGAATGATAAGCGCGGGCGTAATAATGGCGTTATTCTTAACCGCCCGCGCTTATAAAAAAAGCCAGTACATTATTAGCATGCTAATTAAATTCATTAAAAGAAAAGGTTATGACCGGCTTGATTGGTTAAATAACCGCCACTTCTGATTGTCCATAAAGAAAATTCCCAAACAGCAGGCTATAGGCGGAATTAGCGCCCTTTTCACCCCCTGCTCTCACCATCATTTCCCCACAATTGTTGCTAAAGTAGTCAGTGTGTTAAGGTTTGATTTCACATCAGAAAAACCTATAAGAATTTAACGGAAAGCACTCGCCACGGCGTCTGTAATCGGTTAACCTCAGTCGCTGTGGGGTAACAGCAGCAGCAAATTCGCTTTTTTTTACAGTAAAAATGTGTCCATTAACACATTTTAGTAATTAAGGAATTGTCTTAGTCTGTTTCGCTTATTAATCTCCCTGTTTTGTCATCTGGCTGGCGACAATCTTGTCGTAAGGACATCGAAGGAAAACCCGAATAATGGTCAAGTCTCAACCAATACTGAGATATATCTGGCGAATCGTGCCTGCAGTGGCACTGGCAACTCTCCTCTCAGCTTGTAGCAGTACCCATAACGGTCAAAACGCGAATAACGAGAATCATGAAGTTAACAACCACAATGGTTTTTTACTTCAGGCGTCTCAGGATGAGTTTGAAGAAATGGTGCGTAATGTTGACGTTAAGTCACGCATCATGGATCAATACGCTGTCTGGAAAGGCGTGCGCTATCGCCTGGGTGGCGATACCAAACGCGGTATCGATTGTTCCGCCTTTGTACAACGCACCTTCCGCGATCAATTTGGCTTAGAACTGCCGCGTTCTACCTCAGAGCAGCAGGGCACCGGTAAAGAGATTTCACGCACTAAACTGCGTCCTGGCGATCTGGTACTGTTCCGCGCCGGCTCCACTGGCCGTCATGTTGGCATCTATCTCGGTAATGATAACTTCGTTCACGCTTCCACCAGCAGTGGTGTGATGATCTCCAACCTGAACGACGATTACTGGAAAAAGCGTTATCGTGAAGGGCGACGCGTATTAAGTCGTAACCCGACCTGATTACCGCCTTTGATCTCCTTCTCAGCCAGAGAATATGAAACGCTGCTTACGCAGCGTTTTTTTTCGTCTGTTGCCATTGCCCGCCTCAGACTGATGGCTTAAAAACCATTGCCTTTCAGAAGAATAACGAGACATTCCCCGCCTTCTCGTTATATTCTCGGTCGCTTACACCGAAGCAGTCGTGCGCAATAACATAATAATAATTTTATCAGAGGAAGCACCTCATGCCACTGTCGGGGGCGCTGATGCGCCATGCAACCTATCCTCGTCGAATCGCATGGAGTAGCGCGATGGTCGGCTGCCTGTTCTTTTTACTCTTTACAGCGCTGTCGTTTAACCATCTCTGGCATAAGCGCGATCGACAGCACCAGCAATTAGTAGAGAATAGTCGAACGGCCCTGCAGCAAACGCTCTCTTCTCTGATTAACAGCACGCTCAGCCCTCTGCTTCCGTTTACGCAAACTCCCTGCCAGACCATCAACCGTGAACTGACCTCACGCGCCGCTTTTGCCGGTAATCTGCGCGCCATTCTGCTGATTAATGACGGTAACGCGTTTTGCTCCTCTGCCACCGGCAGCTTTAGCCTGCCGCTCAGCGTTATTGCGCCGCAGAGTGATACGACGCGCGACATCGATCTGCAACTGATGCGCGGCACGCCGCTGCAGCCCAATAAACCGGCGCTGGCGCTGTGGATCAGGAATCCCGGCAGCGTTCAGTCCGGGGTGTTCGCCACCCTCAATATCACACTGAATCCCTATCTGTTGCTGGCGTCGCGCCAGCCGGAGATTACCGGCATGGCGCTGGTGGCGCAGCGCACGGCGTTAACCAGCTGGCAGCCCGGCGTGGTGGAAAACCACGGGCTGCCACCGCCATTACTGAAGCAGTCCCTGGCCGGTTACCCGCTGCAGTTTGTGTTATATGGCTCGACCCTGTCGCTCAGCGATTATCAAAATATTCTGTTAAGCAGCCTGCTGCTCTCCCTGCTGGTGACCGGCGGCTGCTGGCTGCTGCTGTCAGCCTATCAGCGCCCCGGAAAAGATCTGATACAGGGGATGAAGCGTGGCGAGTTTCATATTGAGTATCAGCCGCTGGTGACCTCACATGATGGTCAGCCCTACGGCATGGAAGCGCTACTGCGCTGGACTCACCCGACCGAGGGGCCGATCCCGCCGGATGTATTTATCAGCTACGCCGAAGCGCAAAACCTGATTATTCCGCTGACCCGCCATCTGTTCCAGCTGGTGGCGCGTGATGCCCACCTGCTCTGTCACACCATTCCCCGCCATGCCAGCCTCAGCCTGAATATTTCTCCGCTGCACCTGGCGGATAGCTGTTTTCGTCAGGACGTGCTGCGCTGGCTCGACACCATGCCGGCGGCCCACTTCACTTACGTATTTGAAATCACCGAGCGTGCGATGGTGCGCGATGAGAATGTCGGCGAACTGTTTGACTGGCTGCATCAGCAGCAGATTAATATTGCGATTGATGATTTCGGCACCGGACACAGCGCGCTGATCTATCTGGAGCGCTACGCGTTTGATTACCTTAAAATCGATCGCGGTTTTGTGCAGAGCATCGGGACCGATACCCTGACCTCACCGGTGCTGGATACGGTGTTGCAGCTGGCGAAAAAGCTCAATCTGAAAAGCGTGGCGGAAGGCGTCGAAACCGGAGAGCAGGCCGCCTGGCTGATCAATCGTGGCGTGACGCATCTGCAGGGTTACATTTTTAGCCGTCCGCTGCGTCCTGAAACGCTGATAGACTATTTTCAGCGTCACAATGCCTGACGCGCGGAATCGAAAAAATCACAGGAGAGCGTAAACGTGGTGCTGCTTCGTGCTGGATTATTATTGCTGTGCGGCGTCCTGAGCGGCCCGCTGCTGGCCGCCAGCATTCAACAGAGCTTTGCCTTTACGCAGGCCGGCGAAGCGAAATATCCGCCGGACTTCAGCCATTATGATTATGCCGATCCGCAGGCACCCAAAGGCGGCAGCATCACCATGGCGGTGGTCGGTACCTACGACAACTTTAACCGCTATGCCTCTCGCGGTAATCCGGGCATCTACACTGAAGCCTTGTATGACGGGCTCTATACCAGCTCGGATGATGAGCCCGGCAGCTACTATCCGCTGATTGCCCACTCTGCCCGCTACGCCAGCGACTTTAGCTGGATCGAAGTCCGCCTTAAACCGCAGGCCCGCTTCCAGGATGGCAGCCCAATCACCGCTCAGGACGTGGCCTTTTCCTTTGGCAAATTTATGACTGAAGGGGTGCCGCAGTTTCGCGTCGCCTATCGCGGCGTGACCGTAAAAGCGCTGGATCGGCTGACGGTGCGAATTGATGCGCAGCAGCCGGACAAAGATCGGATGCTGGGATTACTGACGCTGCCGGTGCTGGCTGAAAAATTCTGGCACGATAAGAAGTTCAACGAACCCCTGAGTTCGCCGCCGCTGTCGAGCGGCCCTTATCGCATCACTAAATGGAAGCTCGGCCAGTTCATTGAATACAGCCGGGTAAAAGATTACTGGGCAGCCGATCTGCCGGTTAACCGCGGACGGTTTAATTTTGATCGTATCCGCTACGACTATTATCTGGATGACAACGTGGCGTTTGAGGCTTTTAAAGCGGGCGCGTTCGATTTACGGGAGGAAACCTCCGCCAAAAAATGGGCCACCCAGTATCGCGGCCGCCATTTCGACGATCGCAGCATAGTGAAAGAGACGTTGCCCAATCAGGCCGCGATTGATACCCGCTGGCTGGCGTTTAACAATCAAAAACCGCTGTTTCACGATCGCCGGGTCCGACAGGCGCTGACGCTGGCGTTTGATTTTGAGTGGATGAACAAGGCGCTGTTCTATGGTGCTTATCAGCGCGCCAGCAGCTATTTCCAGAATACCGGGTTTGCCGCCAGCGGTTTGCCCGATGCGCAGCAGCAGGCATTGCTGGCTCCGTGGCGGGCGCAGTTGCCGCCTGAACTGTTCACCCAGCCTTATCACCCGCCCGTTACCGACGGCAGCGGTTACGATCGCGCCCGTCTGCTTCAGGCGTTTGCCTTGCTGAAACAGGCGGGCTGGCAGATTAACCATCGCCGATTGGTGAACCAGAAAACCGGTCAGCCGTTTAGCGTCGAACTGCTGTTACGCAGCGGTACCAGTACGGAATGGGCGCTTCCGCTGCAGCACAATCTGGCGCGGCTCGGTATCACCCTGACTCTGCGCCAGGTGGACAGTTCACAGTATCTGCGGCGGCTGCGTGAGGGCGACTATGACATGATCGCCACCGCCTATTCTGCTATGCCGATCCCTTCCTCCAGCCTGCAGATTTACTGGCAGTCGGACTACATCGCCTCGTCGTGGAATACCGCGCGGGTTAAAGATCCGCTGGTCGACCATTTCGTCAAACAGATTGTGGCACATCAGGGCGATCTCCCTGCCCTTCGGCCGCTGGCACAGGTACTGGATCGCATTCTGCTGTGGAATGCCTATATGATTCCGATGTGGTACAACGCAGAGCAACGGCTGGCGTACTGGGATAAGTTTTCCCATCCGGCCGGCAAACCGGCTTACAGCCTCGGGCTGGAAAACTGGTGGTATGACGTGAACAAAGCTGCCCGGCTGCCGGCCAGCAAACGCTAAGGAGTGGACCGTTGGCAACTTACTTTCTGCGCAGGCTGTTGCTGATTATTCCCACTCTGTGGGCGATCATCACCCTTAACTTTTTTATCGTACAGATTGCACCGGGCGGTCCGGTCGATCAGGCGCTGGCCAATATCCAGTTCGGTCAGACCACGGGTCTGGCGGGCGGCGGTGCCGACAGCGCGGCGTCCCGCGCCAGCCTGAATGCACTTAACCCGGCGGATAATCAGTATCGCGGCGCGCGCGGGCTGGATCCCGAAGTGATTGCGGAGATTAAGCAGCGCTACGGTTTTGATAAGCCGATCTGGCAACGCTATGGCGAAATGCTGTGGGACTATGCCCGCTTTGATTTTGGCGACAGCCTGTTCCGCAGCGCCTCGGTGCTTCAGCTGGTTAAAGAGAGTTTACCGGTGTCGATCAGTCTGGGTCTGTGGAGCACGCTGATTATCTATCTGGTGTCGATCCCGCTCGGCATCCGTAAAGCGGTACGCAACGGCAGCGCTTTTGATATCTGGAGCAGCACCTTCATCATTATTGGCTACTCGATTCCGGCCTTTCTGTTCGGCATCATGTTAATCGTGCTGTTTGCCGGCGGCAGCTATCTCGACTGGTTCCCGCTGCGCGGCCTCACCTCACCGCAGCATGACAGCCTGCCCTGGTACGGCCAGGTGCTCGACTATTTCTGGCACATCGCACTGCCGGTGCTGGCAACGGTGATTGGCGGCTTTGCTACCCTGACCATGCTGACAAAAAACGCCTTTCTGGATGAGATCCGTAAACTGTACGTGGTCACCGCCCGCGCCAAAGGGGTGCCGGAGCGCCGCATTCTGTATCATCACGTGTTCCGCAACGCGATGCTGCTGGTGATTGCCAGCTTCCCCGCCACCTTTATCAGCATGTTCTTCACCAGTTCAGTGCTGATCGAAGTGATATTTTCACTTAACGGCCTCGGATTGCTCGGCTATGACGCGACCCTGCAGCGCGACTACCCGGTGATGTTTGGTACGCTCTATATTTTCACCCTGATCGGCCTGTTGATGAATGTTCTCAGCGACTTAACCTATACGCTGGTCGATCCCCGTATTGATTTCGAGGGCCGCTGATGCGCTTATCTCCCCTGAATCAGCAGCGCTGGCAGCGCTTTCGCCATAACCGACGCGGTTACTGGTCGCTGTGGATCTTCCTGTTTATTTTCCTGCTGTCGCTGGCTGCCGAGCTGATCGCCAACGACAAGCCGCTGCTGGTGCATTATCAGCAGCGCTGGTATTTGCCGGTGCTGTTTAACTACAGCGAGACCGATTACGGCGGCGTGCTGGCAACCGCCGCCGATTATCAGGACCCCTGGTTGCGGCAGCGGATAGATCAGCAAGGCTGGGCGATCTGGGCGCCGATCCGCTTCAGTGACAGCACCATCAATTTTGCTACCCAGGTGCCCTTCCCTTCCCCGCCTTCGGCGCAGAACTGGCTGGGCACCGACGCAACCGGCGGTGATGTGATGGCGCGCCTGCTGTACGGCACGCGTATTTCACTGCTATTTGGCCTGCTGCTGACGCTGTTTTCCAGCGTGATCGGCATGGTGGTCGGCGCGGTGCAGGGCTATTTCGGCGGCAGGGTTGATCTGATTGGACAACGGCTGATTGAAGTCTGGTCCGGCATGCCGTCGCTGTTTCTGCTGATTTTGCTCTCCAGCGTGATTCAGCCTGGTTTCTGGTGGCTGCTGCTGGTGACGGTGACCTTTGGCTGGATGAGCCTGGTCAGCGTGGTGCGGGCCGAGTTCCTGCGCACCCGCAACTTCGACTATATCCGTGCGGCACAGGCGCTGGGCGTCAGTGACAGCCGGATTATGCTGCGCCACATGCTGCCGAATGCGATGGTGGCCACCCTGACCTTTCTGCCGTTTATTTTGTGTGGATCGATTACCACGCTGACCTCGCTCGATTTCCTCGGCTTCGGCTTGCCGCTCGGTTCGCCGTCGCTGGGGGAACTGCTGCTGCAGGGTAAAAATAATCTGCAGGCGCCGTGGCTCGGCCTGGCGGGCTTTTTCTCACTGGCGATCCTGTTATCGCTGCTGATTTTTATCGGCGAAGCGGTACGTGACGCCTTCGATCCGGGCAAAGGAGTCTGAATGGCTGCGCCACTGCTTGCTATCAACCATCTTTCGGTCGCCTTTCGTCAGGGCGAGCAGCTGCATCGGGTGGTGGATGAGGTTTCATTACGCGTTGAGGCCGGTGAAACGCTGGCGCTGGTGGGCGAATCGGGTTCCGGCAAAAGTGTCACCGCCCTGTCAGTGATGCGGCTGCTGCCTCCCTCGACGGTCGCCTGGCCAGGTGGGGAGATCCTGTTCAACGGTGAGGATCTGTTGCGCGCCAGTGAGCAGCGGCTGCGCGGCATTCGCGGCAATCAGATCGCGATGATCTTTCAGGAGCCGATGGTGTCGCTGAACCCGCTGCATACCGTGGAGAAGCAGCTGTACGAAGTGCTGTCGCTGCATCGCGGTATGCGGCCTGCGGCAGCGCGCGGCGAAATTCTCAGCGTGCTGGATCGGGTCGGGATCCGCCAGCCCGCCGCCCGGCTGCACGATTTTCCGCATCAGCTGTCGGGCGGCGAACGTCAGCGGGTGATGATCGCTATGGCGCTGTTAACCCGGCCAGCGCTGCTGATAGCTGATGAGCCGACCACCGCGCTGGATGTGACGGTGCAGGCACAGATTCTGACCCTGCTGCGCGAGCTGCAACGCGAATTCAATATGGGGATGCTGTTTATCACTCATAACCTGAATATTGTGCGTCAGCTGGCGGATAGCGTCAGCGTGATGCGTCAGGGAAAGGTGGTTGAGCAGAATCGCTGTCGGACGCTGCTCAGTCAGCCGCAGCATCCCTACACCCAACAGCTGCTGGCGGCAGAGCCGGAAGGCAGGCCATTGCCGCTGCCCGCCGATGCGCCGGTGATCCTGCGGGTCGATCAGCTTCGGGTCAGCTTCCCGTTGCGCCGTGGCCTGTTCCGCCGCCAGGTGGGTGAAAAACGGGCGCTCTCTGCGCTGAGCTTTACGCTGCGGCGCGGCGAAAGTCTCGGGCTGGTGGGCGAATCCGGTTCAGGTAAAAGCACCACCGGCCTGGCGCTGCTGCGGCTGATTGAGGCCGGCGGCGAGGTCTGGTTTGACGACCAGCCGCTGCATCAACTGTCACGGCGGCAATTGCTGCCGCTGCGTCGGCGCATTCAGGTGGTGTTTCAGGATCCGAACTCTTCGCTCAATCCGCGGATGACGGTGCAACAGATTATCGCCGAAGGGCTGGCGGTGCATCAGCCCGAGCTGACGGCACAACAGCAGGAACAGCGGGTTATCGCGGTGATGCAGGAGGTTGGGCTGGATGTGGAGAGCCGTCATCGTTATCCGGCTGAATTCTCCGGCGGTCAGCGGCAACGCATCGCCATCGCCCGGGCGCTGATCCTTGAACCGGAGATGCTGGTGCTGGATGAGCCGACTTCGTCGCTGGATCGCACGGTACAGAAACAGATCCTGACGCTGTTGCGTCGGTTACAGCAGCAGCGTCAGCTGAGCTATCTGTTTATCAGTCACGATCTTGAGGTGGTGCGCGCCCTGTGCCACCAGCTTATCGTGCTGCGTCAGGGGGAAGTGGTGGAACAGGGAGAGTGTGAAACGCTGTTTGCCTCGCCCGCGGCGGAATACACCCGCGAACTGCTGCGCTCAGCGCAACTTAGCGAGGGATAAAGGTTTCGGCAATCGCCACGCCCTGATTTTTCAGGCAGCAGTTGGTGGCACTTTCGTCGCGGCGCTGGATAAACAGGCAAGGCTGCCCTTCGCACTCGGCGACTTTACAGTCGACCTGGATGTCAGCCAGCACCTCTTTCAGCTGCTGCAGGATCTCCCAGGCCGGAATGCCGTCGTGGCTGATTAACCGCAGCGCGATAAAATCCTGATCGTCCAGCGTGGTGTCATCCGCTTCGATGGCACTGTGATGATCGCTGGTCCAGCGAAAGCGCTGTGGTAAGCGATGCACAATCGAAAGTTGCAGCATAATTATCAATGTCCCCAGGAGTTTTACTTCGCCATCCCCTCAGTGGCTGACGCCCGCTTTGCCAGCATCAGTGTCCGGACGTCAAGGCCCGGCTTCTCATTTCCCACTAAAGCGAATCGCTGAATTTATTTTTTGCGAGTGGTATCGCAATTCAGGCTATATGTACCGCGTTCGGCAGCACTTAACAATCATTTTAGACGCAATGTGGTTACTTTATTAGCTAAATATTTTCACAATATAGAAACAAAGTGGCGCAACAGATCGGGCCGTGCGGGATAACCGGGACGGCCTGATCGATTGAACGCGCTTAATGTGTGGCGTGACGGGGACGGGAAGCGTAGAAGAACAGCAGCAGAGAGAGCGTGGCGCACAGGGCAATAGTGCCAACCATCGGCCAGGCACTGTTAAAACTGACCAGCGACAGCAGCGCGCCGACAAACGCACCCACGCCGAAGCGCAGCGTGCCGGCCAGCGAGGAGGCGGTACCCGCCATATGCGGGAACTCATCAAGGATTACCGCCATCGCGTTCGATGAGACCATCGACACGCAGCCGATAAACATCGCCACTCCCATCACCAGCGGCAAAAAGCCGAGATCAAAGGCGCTGACGATCAGCAGCCAGATGCCCATGCAGAACTGAATCAACAGACCCAGACGGAACATCGCCACCGGGCCAAAACGGCGCACTGCCCGGCTGTTAATCAGGGTTAAGATGAACAGAAACACCACGTTAAGGCCGAAGTAATAGCCAAAGTTTTGCGGTGAAACGTGGTTCAGCTCGATATAGACAAAGGGGCCGGCGTTGAGAAAGGTAAACAGCCCGGCAAACGAAAATCCGCTCGACAGCATGTAGCTGAAGGCGCGTTTGTGCCGGAACAGGATCACGAAATTTCCCAGCGTGGTGCGCAGATGGAAACGCTGTCGCTGCTCGGGTTTCAGGGTTTCCCGAATCTGCGTGGTAACCAGCACGGTGGTGACCACCGCCGCCGCCGACAGCGCCCAGAAAATGGCGTGCCAGTTCCAGATCAACAGCAGCCAGCCGCCAATAATCGGAGCCAGCAGCGGCGCAATGGTGGTAATCAGCATCACGAACGACATCATGCGCGAGAAATCCTCTTTCGAGTAACTGTCACGCATCAGGGCATTGATCACCACGCTGGCGGCGGCGGCCGATAATCCATGCAGAAAACGCATGGCGATAAGCTGATCGATGGTCTGCGACAGCGCACACGCTGCGGCAGCAACGGCAAAAATCAGCGTGCCGAGGGCAATCACCGGCTTGCGGCCGTAGCTGTCGGCCAGCGGGCCGTAAATCAACTGGCCGATGGCGAACCCGAGGATGTAGAGGTTGAGCGTCATCTGCACGCTGCCGGCAGAAACGCCAAACTCACGCGCAATTTGCGGCATCGCCGGCAGATACATGTCAATCGACAGTGGCATCAACATCGCTAACAGACCGAGGATTACCACCAATCCTACCGGCGAATTCTTTTCCTTGCGCACAGCCTCTCCTGCCCTTGCTGATTAAACCGATCGGCCGCTGCGCGCTTGCAGTCAGCCTGCTCTGTTATTTTGCCTGCAGCTCTTTCGGCACGCCGATACTGGCGATCTCTTCGGCGGTCAACGGCCGGTATTCACCCGGTTCCAGATCTGTATCCAGCGAAATATCACCGATTCGCTCGCGATGCAGGCCCACGACCCGATTACCGACGGCAGCAAACATCCGTTTCACCTGATGGTAACGCCCTTCGCTCAGGGTCAGCAGTACCTCTGTTGGGGTAATCACCTCCAGCTGCGCCGGTTTAGTCAGGCTTTTTTCATTGTGCAGCTGCACGCCGGCCGTAAACTGCGCGGCGGTATCGTCGCTGACCGGCGACTCCAGCGTCACCCGATAGGTTTTTTCGCAGTGATGGCGCGGCGAGGTAATGCGGTGTGACCACTGGCCGTCATCCGTCAGCAGCACCAGCCCGGTGGTATCAATGTCGAGACGACCGGCGGCGTGCAGTTTGAATGCCATCGGCTCTTCGATAAAATAGATAATGGTCGGATGATCGGGGTCGTCGGTTGAACAGACGTAACCCTGCGGCTTATTCAGCATGAAGTAGCGTGGCCCGGTCTGCATCTGCAGTACGTTGCCGTCATATTCGACCTCGTGGTCGGGCAGCAGTTTGAAGGCGGTGTCGCGCACCACTTCACCGTTGACGGTGACACGCTGGCCACGGATCTCGCGATGGGCGATGGCACGGCTGATTTCCAGTTGCTGAGAGATGAATTTGTCGAGTCGCATGAATTCGTTTTGCCTGTTACTGCGGAGGGAACCTGAAACGGCCTGGTTAACCGTTGAAAATGTACGGGAAGTATAGCGTGATCCGCGCCCGCCTGACAGCGCGTTTACCGCGCTTTCGTGGCATAATTACCCTCAGTTTGCCAAAAGTGATAGCCATGTCTTTTACCTTACGCCCCTATCAACAGGACGCGGTCAATGCCACCGTTGCGCATTTCCGTCGTCATCACCACCCTGCGGTTATTGTGCTGCCGACCGGTGCCGGAAAAAGTCTGGTGATTGCCGAGCTGGCCCGGCTGGCACGCGGCCGGGTGCTGGTGCTGGCGCACGTGAAAGAACTGGTAGCGCAGAATCACAGTAAATATCAGGCCTACGGGCTGGAAGCCGATATCTTTGCCGCCGGCCTGCAGCGAAAAGAGAGTCAGCGCAAAGTGGTGTTTGGTAGCGTGCAGTCGGTCGCCCGCAACCTGGACCAGTTCGACAGCGCCTTTTCGCTGGTGATTGTCGATGAGTGCCACCGCATTGGCGATGACAAAGAGAGCCAGTATCAGCAGATTTTTAACCATCTGCGGCAGCACAATCCGCAGTTGCGGTTGCTCGGCCTGACCGCCACCCCGTTCCGTCTCGGTAAGGGCTGGATTTACCAGTTTCACTACCACGGCATGGTTCGCGGCGATGAAAAGGCGCTGTTTCGTGACTGTATTTACGAGCTGCCGCTGCGCTACATGATTAAACATCAGTTTCTGGTGCCGCCGGAGCGGCTCGATATGCCGGTGGTGCAGTATGATTTCAGCCGCCTGACGGCACAGTCCAACGGCCTGTTCAGTGAAGCCGATCTCAACCGCGAACTGAAACAGCAGCAGCGCGTTACGCCGCATATCATCCGTCAGATCGTCGAGTTCGCTGAAGAGCGACACGGCGTGATGATATTTGCCTCTACGGTCGAGCACGCACGTGAAATTCTGCAACTGTTACCCGACAACAGCGCCCTGATATCAGCGGAGACCCCGGCCAAAGAGCGCGATGCGCTGATTGTGGCGTTTAAGGCGCAGCAGCTGAAGTTTCTGGTTAACGTGGCGGTGTTGACGACCGGTTTTGATGCGCCACACGTTGATCTGATCGCCATTCTGCGCCCGACCGAATCGGTCAGCCTGTATCAGCAGATTGTGGGCCGCGGCCTGCGGCTGTCGCCGGGCAAAACCGACTGCCTGATCCTTGATTACGCCGGTAACCCGCACGACCTGTTTACCCCGGAAGTGGGCGCGCCCAAAGGTGCCAGTGATAATCAGCCGGTACAGGTGTTCTGCCCCGCCTGCGGCTTTGCCAATACCTTCTGGGGCAAAGCCACCGCCGACGGCATGGTGATTGAGCATTTTGGCCGCCGCTGTCAGGGCGTGCTGGAAGATGACGACGGTGAGCGCGAGCAGTGCGACTTCCGCTTCCGCTTCAAAAGCTGCCCCGACTGCGGCGCAGAAAATGATATCGCCGCCCGGCGCTGTCACCAGTGCGACAAAATTCTGGTCGATCCGGACGACATGCTGAAGGCCGCGCTGAAATTAAAAGATGCGCTGGTGCTGCGCTGCGGCGGAATGACGCTGGAACAGGGCCGCGATGCCAAAGGTGAATGGCTGAAAGCGACCTATTACGATGAGGAAGGCACCAGCGTCAGCGAACGTTTCCGCCTGCAGACGCCAGCCCAGCGCAAGGCGTTTGAACAGCTGTTTATGCGCCCACACCAGCGTGCGCCGGGCGTGCCGCTTGGCTGGCAAACCGCGGCCGACGTGCTGGCGCTGCAGCCGTTACTGCGCCATCCCGATTTTGTGGTAGCGCGGGCCAAAGGCCAGTTCTGGCAGATCCGCGAGAAGATGTTTGACTATCAGGGGCGCTTTCGTCGCGCCAATGAGCTGCGCTAATGAGTGCTATCGGGTTCGGCTAACCGGATACCGAACCCGGCTGGCGGGTATATCGTTTGCTACCACCTGGCATAACGGCTATACTGCCGCCCGCTTTTGCATGTGCATCAGCGGTATTGAATAACCTGCCTGTTACTGGGTCGCCTGTAGCAGGAATTAAATAAAGAGATATATTAATGCTCACTATCAATGCAGTAGAACGTAAAGAGCAGGGTAAGGGTGCGAGCCGCCGCCTGCGTACAGCAAACCGTTTCCCGGCCATCATCTACGGTGGTTCTGAAGCGGCTGTTGCCATCGACCTGGATCACGACTCCGTAATGAACCTGCAAGCTAAGCCAGGTTTCTACGACGAAGTGCTGACCCTGTCTGTTGACGGTAAAGAAACCAAAGTGAAAGTTCAGGCTGTTCAGCGTCACCCGTTCAAGCCAAAACTGTTTCACATCGACTTCGTTCGCGCTTAATCGCGAGCTTCGTTGAAAGCAGAAGGGCCGGTTGCGAAACCGGCCCTTTTCTTTTGGCGCGGCCAGGTGAAAACGGTGGCGCGCAGGTAAAGCCGGGCTCAGCCCGGCTTTTTTATTTGCTGCTGGTCCGGCGCTGAAGCTGATCGCGCAGGTTCGGCGGCGTGCCTTTGATGGTCAGGGTGTCTGTTGCCGGATCCCAGAAAATGCGCTCACCTAACAGCATCGCATCAAAATTCAGCGTCAGTCCCCCGCCGCTGCCGGCAAATTTAGTTAACTGCCGCAGCGTGCTGCGGTCGGCCGGGAAGCTCTCTTCCAGCTCGTAACCCTGTTCCTGGGTAAATGCCTGGAAGGTTTTTTCGCCCAGCGGCGGCAGCTCGCCCGACAGATCTTCCAGCGCAATTTCTTCACCCGCCTGCAACTGCTCGTTGCAGTAGCTGTAGACCTGCTGACGGTAGTTCTGACGCTCCTGCTTATCGAGATTCGACTCGCTGCAGTAATCATCCACCGCCTGTAACAGACCGCGGTTCTGCGCTTTGGTGTCTAAGCCCACCTCAGCACCGAGGAAATCCATAAAGAAGTCAGCCACTTTACGTCCGACGCGGCCACGCAGGAAGGTCAGGTAACGGGTTGATTCCGGGTTAGTTTCCCATTCGGTCAGGTCGATACGCGCCACAATATCGGCATGATTAATGTCGAGATAATGGGTACTGCTGATGTCCATCTGCTCGTTAACCCGCATGCTCGACTGGCTGTTGAGCACCGCAATCAGCAGATAATCCACGGCCAGATAGCGATAGTGAACAAACAGCACCACACCGCCTTCGGCAAACGGATATTTTGCCAGCTCATCGCGCAGGCGACCGGTGGCCGCGCGGCTAAAAGCGAGAAAATCATCGTTGCCCTGGCGACAATTACGCAGCGCGTCCGCCAGTTCACTCTCTGGGGTAAACAGGCCATAGGCTTTGCTTTTCGCGCTGTAAACCCGGTGCAGCTCCTCCACCATGGCGTTAACCGTATTGGTGGCGGGTAACAGCGAATCACGTAGCACCAGTTCAAGCTGGTTTTCATCGCGTTTAATTAACTGATGCAGGGCAATCTGGTCGATATCCAGACTCATGGTAGACTCTCCTTTTAGCACAGGCGCGTATTCAAACACCGCCGGCATCGGCTTTCAACTCAATGCGTAAAGCGAACAGTGCGCTTTCGATAAAATTGCGGAAAAAAGGTCGCTGTTCCGGTAATATATCGCCTTTTGAAATGAGCTCAGATAACGATATGCCACAATCTTCCCGTTACAGTGATGAACGCGTGGAACAACTCCTCGCGGAAATGGCCCAAATCCTGCAAAAGGACAAAGCCCCGACCGATCTCTCCCTGATGGTACTGGGAAACATGGTGACCAACCTGATAAACAGCGATGTCGCCCCTGCGCAACGTCGTTCACTGGCCCGATCTTTCGCTGATGCCTTGCAGGCGTCGGTACGTGACGATAACGCCCATTAATTTGCTGATTTGATCTCATAATATGGTAACCAACCGGCAGCGCTACCGCGAAAAAGTCTCCCAGATGATCAGTTGGGGGCACTGGTTTGCTCTGTTTAACATCCTTTTCGCGCTGATTTTAGGCAGTCGCTACCTGTTGGTCGCTGACTGGCCTTCTTCGCTGGCGGGGCGTATCTACGCCTATAGCAGCTGGGTTGGCCACTTCAGTTTTATCGTTTTTGCCGCCTATCTGCTGATCATCTTCCCGCTAACCTTTGTGGTGATGTCGCAACGGCTGTTGCGGGTGATCTCGGCGGTGGTCGCCACCGCCGGGCTGACGCTGGTGATGGTCGACAGTGCGGTATTCAGCCGCTTCCACCTGCACCTCAATCCGGTGGTGTGGGAGCTGGTGATCAACCCCGACCAGAGCGAGATGGCACGTGACTGGCAGCTGATGTTTATCAGCGTGCCACTGATCTTCCTGGTCCAGATGCTGTTTGCCACCTGGAGCTGGCAGAAGCTGCGCAGCCTCAATCGCCGTTCATTTGGTAAACCGGTTGCCGCGCTGTTTATCAGCGCCTTCTTTGCCAGCCATCTGATGTATATCTGGGCCGATGCCAACTTCTATCGCCCGATTACTATGCAGCGCGCTAACCTGCCGCTCTCCTATCCGATGACCGCCCGTCGCTTCCTTGAGCGACACGGCTTACTGGATGCGCAGGAGTATCAGCGCCGTCTGGTGCAGCAAGGCGATCCGGAAGCGGTGTCGGTTGAATACCCGCTGAGTGAGATTACCTTCCGCGACGCCGGGACCCGCAATAACCTGCTGGTGCTGACCATCGATGGCCTGAACAATGCCACGCTGGCAAAAGCACTGCCGCAGCTGAATCAGTTTGCCAGTGAAAATGTGCGCTTTACCCAGCACTACAGCGCCGGTGATACGCCGGAAAAAGGGCTGTTTGGCCTGTTTTACGGTATCTCTTCCAGCTACATGAACGGAATACTGGCGTCCCGCACGCCGTCCGCCCTGCTTGGTGCGCTCAGCACCCAGGGCTATCAGTTTGGCCTGTTCTCGTCAGAAGGGTTTAATCCCCCACTCTATCGCCAGGCGCTGCTGACCGACTACTCGTTGCCTGCCAGCAACAGTCAGCCGAATGCCAGCACCGTCACCCAGTGGCAGAACTGGCTGGACAGACAGCACGATGCCAGCAATCCGTGGTTCTCGTGGGTGGCGCTGAATGGCCCGAACGTCACCGGTGACAACGCGAAAGCACGTCAGCGCAGCTATCTGCGTCAGGCACCGGCGGTTGATGAGCAGATTAGCGCGGTGCTTAACACGCTGCAGGCGCGTGATTTGCTGAAAAATACCGTGGTGGTGATTACCGCCCAGCGTGGACTGGCGCTGGAAGGGAATCCTGACAGCGCCAGTAATCGCGAAACCCTGCAGGTGCCGCTGGTGATTCACTGGCCAGATACCCCTGCGCAAACGGTGGATCGTCTTTCTGACCATCAGGATGTGATGGCGACGCTGATGCAGCGCCTGCTGCATGTCCGCACCAACCCGGTTAACTATTCACAGGGTGAGGATCTGTTTGCCGCACGCCGTCGTCACGACTGGGTTGCCAGCAGCGAAGAGAACAAGCTGGTGATTACCACGCCGCAGGTGACGCTGGTGTTGAACAATAACGGCAGCTACCGTGCCTATGATGCGCAGGGCAAGGCGTTAAAAGATCATAAACCGGAGCTGGCGTTGCTGTTACAGGTGCTGACAGAAGAGAAGCGATTTATCGCTAACTGATTAATAATGAGGCAAATAGTTGGCTGGCGTCTTGCATTCATGGCGAGAACCAGTAGACTGATTGTCCAGAGTTCGGCACGTAGCGCAGCCTGGTAGCGCACGGTCATGGGGTGTCCGGGGTCGGAGGTTCAAATCCTCTCGTGCCGACCAAATTACTCTAATAGGTCAAAGGGTTAATCGAAAGGTTAGCCCTTTTACTTTATGGCCTTTTCTGCACATGTGCAATCCCCCTTTGTGTACACTCTCCCCTTCTTCTTGCCCCTTTTCCTTCCCATGACAGGACGGAATATCGCTGTGCTCTATTCCTACGCTCCAGCAACTGACGTTGTTTTCGCTACGCTGCTCCCAAGGCTGCGCTACGTGCTGCCCTCCCATTAACGCATTTCATGCACGCTATGACGCAATACACATGACGCATTGTGAACGCACAGAGGTAACTGTGTAGTGGCACACTGAATTTGGCCACCTGAATAGAGGTGATATCATCACCTCATAGTCAAAACAGGTGACATTATGACCGGACGTAACAGATGCAATTTTAGCCCCGAGTTTCGCCTCGAAGCTGCT
>NZ_JBNPYB010000015.1:0-147084 GCF_050432985.1 Pantoea sp. AN62
CTGACCCCATGCCGAACTCAGAAGTGAAACGCCGTAGCGCCGATGGTAGTGTGGGGTCTCCCCATGCGAGAGTAGGGAACTGCCAGGCATCAAATAAGAGAAAGCCCTTCGCGTATGCGAAGGGCTTTTTTCGTTGTGGCAACCGCCAGAATTCCTCCTCTTTCCCCGCTGCTAACCACCGCATTCAGCAAGAGCCTGTTTTGCCGGCAATAAAAAACCCGGCACCAGGCCGGGTGATAAGAGCTTGCACGCTAAATCAGTGAATCACCTGCGACAGGAAGGCACGGGTACGTTCTGATTTAGGATGAGCGAAGAACTCCTGCGGAGGCGCTACTTCAACGATCTCACCCCGATCCATAAAGATCACCCGGTCGGCAACGGTGCGGGCAAAGCCCATTTCGTGAGTAACGCACAGCATCGTCATACCATCTTCAGCCAGGCCGATCATGGTATCCAGCACTTCCTTCACCATCTCAGGATCGAGCGCTGACGTCGGTTCATCGAACAGCATAATTTTTGGCTTCATGCAGAGCGATCGGGCAATGGCTACACGCTGCTGCTGACCACCGGAGAGCTGGCCAGGAAACTTGTGCGCATGCTCGGCAATACGCACTCGCTGCAGATAATGCATCGCCAGCTCATCGGCCTCTTTCTTCGGGATCTTTCTGACCCAGGAAGGGGCCAGCGTACAGTTCTGTAACACGGTCAGATGCGGAAACAGATTAAAGTGCTGGAACACCATGCCTACTTCGGTACGAACCCGCTCAATGTTGCGCACATCATCATTCAGATGAATACCATCGACGACAATGCGTCCCTGCTGATGCTCTTCAAGATGGTTTATGCAGCGAATAGTGGTCGATTTACCGGAGCCCGATGGGCCACACAGCACGATGCGCTCGCGGGGTTTAACCTGCAGGTTGATGTCTTTCAGTACGTGAAACTGCCCGTACCATTTGTTCACGTTCTCAAGCGAAATCATCAACGCGTCGGAAGAGTGTGTCATAGAGTGTGTCATGTAAAACCTCAGTGCGATTTACGCCCGGTGTGAAAGCGCTTTTCCAGATACTGGCTGTAGCGCGACATGCTAAAACAGAAAATCCAATAGACCAGCGCGGCAAAGACATAACCTTCGGTCGACATGCCCAGCCACGTCGGATCGACGGTAGCCTGCTGGACGCTGCTGAACAGATCGAACAGGCCGATGATGATCACCAGGCTGGTATCTTTAAATAGCGCAATGATGGTATTCACCAGACCCGGGATGGTCATCTTGAGGGCCTGCGGCAGAATTACCAGCATCTGCGTCTTCCAGTAGCCCAGCGCCAGTGACTCGGCGGCCTCATACTGACCTTTCGGCAGCGCCTGCAAACCACCCCGCACCACTTCAGCGACATAGGCGGACTGGAATAAAATCACCCCAACCAGCGCACGTACCAGTTTGTCGATGGTGGTGCCTTCAGCCATAAACAGCGGCAGCATCACCGATGACATAAACAGCACGGTGATCAGGGGAACGCCGCGCCAGAACTCGATGAAGATAATCGACAGCGTACGCACCACCGGCATCTTTGAACGACGTCCCAGCGCCAGTAAAATCCCCAGCGGCAGGGCGCCGGCAATCCCGACCGAAGCGATAATTAGCGTCAGGGTTAATCCACCCCACTGACGGGTTTCGACCCGCTCCAGTCCCAGATAGCCGCCATACAGCAGCAACCAGACAATCACCGGATAAACGACCACCCAGAGCGCGATGTAGCGTCCACGATACGGCAGGCTTTTAATAAACATCGGAACGATCGACAGCAGCCCAATCACCAGCGCCAGGTTAATTCGCCAGCGCAGTTCATGCGGATAGAGTCCATACATGAACTGACCGAAACGGGCATGGATAAACACCCAACAGGCACCCTCTTTGGTACAGTCGGCTCGGGTAGTACCGAACCAGTTAGCCTGAAAGATCAGCCAGTTCAGCGCAGGCGGAATCACGTGCGAGATGACCCAGATGCAAAACAGCGTAAGCAGGGAATTAAACCAGCTGGAGAATAAATTCTTACGCGCCCAACGCCAGGCGCGACTCGCCAGATTCGTCGGGACGGGGGGCGTTTCATGTGTAGTAACAGACATAGTCATCCCGTTCTCTTAACGCTCAACCAGCGCGATTTTGCGGTTGTAGAGGTTCATTAGCAGTGAAATCAGCAGGCTGATAATCAGATAAACGCCCATGGTGATAGCAATGGTCTCAATCGCCTGTCCGGTCTGATTGAGTACCGACCCGGCAAACAGCGACACCATATCGGGATACCCGATGGCGGCAGCCAGTGAGGAGTTTTTCACGATGTTCAGATACTGGCTGGTCAGCGGAGGAATGATCACACGCATCGCCTGCGGGATAATCACCTGTCGCAGGGTCACCGGATTAGGCAGGCCCAGCGATCGGGCCGCCTCATGCTGCCCGTACGGCACCGACTGAATTCCTGAGCGAATCACCTCAGCAATAAATGACGAGGTATAGATCGACAAGGCCAGGGTCAGCGCCGCCAGCTCAGGAATCATCACCGAGCCTCCGCGGAAGTTAAAACCGCGTAGCTGTGGCACGTCCCAGTGGGTCGCCGCGCCAAAACCAAGATGCGCAATCAGCGGGAACAGAATCAGCATCACGATAGCCGCCGGCCACGAGCGACGCAGCTGGCCGGTTTTCAACTGATGCTTACGGTTAAAGCGGTACAGCCCATAGCTGGCGGCTATCGCCAGCAGCAGCGCGATCACAAACGGCCAGCTACCGGGCGCATAGGTTGGCCACGGGACGTATAAGCCACGATTGCTGACATACGCCAGGTCAAAGGCATTCAGTGCCTGACGCGGGCCCGGCAGATTGCGTAACACCGCAAAGTACCAGAAGAAGATCTGCAGCAGCGGCGGAATATTACGGAAGGTTTCGATATAGATATTCGAGAGTTTCCGCAGCAGCCAGTTGTCGGAAAGGCGCGCCAGACCAATAGCGAAACCGAGAATAGAAGCAAAAACGATACAGAGCGCAGAGACCAGCAGGGTGTTGGTTAATCCGACCATAAACACGCGGGCGTAGGTATCTCCCTCGGTGTAATCAATCAAATGCTGAACGATACCGAAACCGGCAGTGCGCTCAAGAAATCCAAACCCGGAGGTGATACCGCGGTTAGCCAGGTTAATAATGGTGTTATGAACCAGATAACCCACCACACCAAGCACCGCGACTATCGCTATTAACTGATAAAGCCAGGCGCGAACCGTGGGATTACCGAATGAAAAATCCCTTTTCACGGTTGGGCGTTGTGACATGTTGAAACCTCAGTAACGAAAGCTGGGGTAGGGCACCGCAGAATACGGTGCCCGATTGGCGAGGGAGACTTAACGTACTGGCGGTGCGTATTGAATGCCGCCCTGGTTCCACAACGCATTCTGACCGCGAGCGATCTTCAGGGCGCTGTCTTTACCGACGTTACGATCAAAGCTTTCCTGATAGTTGCCCACTTGCTTGATGATGTTGTAGGCCCACTTATTGTCCAGCTTCAGATCCTTACCAAAATCACCTTCAGCACCCAGCAGGTGTGCCATATCTGGCGTGGTTGGTTTGGCGGTCATCTGATCAACATTTTTCGATGAAATGCCCATCTCTTCAGCGTTCAGCATGGCGTAGAGCGACCATTTAACGATGGTGAACCAGTCATCATCACCGCGACGGACTACCGGGCCCAGCGGCTCTTTTGAGATCACTTCCGGCAGCACGATAAATTCATCAGGTTTGCCCAGTTTAATGCGTAACGCATAGAGCTGAGACTGGTCAGAGGCCAGCGTATCGCAGCGACCGCTGTCCAGCGCCTTGGCGGACTCGTCAGAGCGGTCAAAAGTCACCGGCGTGTACTGCATCTTATTGGCTTTGAAGAAGTCAGCCACGTTCAGTTCGGTATCGGTACCTGCCTGAATACAGACGGTGGCACCGTCCAGCTCTTTAGCACTTTTCAGCCCGGCTTTCTGGTGAGTCAGGAAGCCAATGCCGTCGTAATAGTTGACGCCCGCAAACAGAAAACCCATGCCGCCATCACGTGAGGAGGTCCAGGTGGTATTGCGCGACAGGATGTCGACTTCGCCGGATTGCAGCGCAGTGAAACGCTCTTTGGCTGTCAGCGGGGTATATTTCACTTTGGTCGCATCGCCAAACACGGCTGCGGCCGCCGCGCGGCAGACGTCAACGTCGATACCGGTAAATTTGCCGCTGGCATCTGCATAGGAGAAGCCAGGTAAGCCATCACTGATACCGCATTGGACAAAGCCTTTCTTCTTTATCGCATCCAGCGTCGTGCCGGCGTGAGCCTGCTGAGCAACGGCCAACAGCGAGGCCGCAGCAACCAGCGTAGAGAGCATCATCTTTTTCATAAAGCATCCTGTGTGGAGGAGAATCATGTTGTTATGTTTGCGCACTTTAAAGTGCGTTTTTCCTGTCTGTGGCGGTCAGCCATTCACGACTCTGCAAAGCTGATGCCAGGTTTGCAGAAGCCTGAATTCTCATGAAAGTACGGTTAATAATCGGAAGTGATTTGAAAGTTCCGCTAATATCGCGCACCAAAAGGAAGCAATGCGAGTCGACCCGATCACATTTAGTGCAATTAGTTTCACTATATGGAAGCAATGTGAGCCATCGCTCAGGCGGAAATGTACGTAGAAGAGGCTTTGCTTTGAAAGGCGTACAGGATCACAGAAGCCAGTGCTGGCCGGGAATAGCTGGCGGACAGACGCGGCGGGCCGGAGGCGTCAGAAGAGAAGGTTAAGAAAGCGAGGCAGTGAAATATCACGTCAGCGATTGCAACTATAGTTACCATATTGACGATAACTGTTTCACTCGTTTTCCCGACGCTTTGTGGAACAGCGCACAAATAAAAACGCCAGCCCGAAGGCTGGCGTAATTAACAGACAGAACCAGAATCAGTTCATGCCGTATTTTTTCAATTTCTTACGCAGCGTACCGCGGTTGATACCCATCATCAGGGCAGCACGGGTCTGGTTGCCACGGGTATACTGCATCACCATGTCCAACAGAGGCTGCTCGACTTCAGCCAAAACCAGCTCATACAGGTCACTGACATCCTGACCGTTCAGTTGAGCAAAATAGTTCTTCAGTGCCTGTTTAACCGAATCACGCAAAGGTTTTTGAGTTACCTGATCCTGTGAGTTAACGGTAGAAACGGTCAGTACGTCAGAATTTACGCGTTGTTCGAACATAGTTCTTTCAGCTCTTTATTTCGTTACGCAAGATTTTCGAAGTATGCCTCCAACGCCTCCAGCTGTTCGCTGGCATCCTCAATGGCGTTGAATGTGCGCCGAAACTGGTCATTCGGGGCGTGCTCCTGCAGATACCAGGAGACGTGCTTTCGCGCTATACGGTATCCCTTGCCTGAACCGTAAAAGTCGTGCAGCTCACGTATATGCGAAACAAGCAAGCGCTTGACCTCTGCCATTGGCAGCGGGGCAAGCAGCTCCCCAGTGTCCAGATAATGCTGGATTTCCCGGAAGATCCACGGTCTTCCCTGAGCAGCGCGTCCTATCATCAGAGCATCGGCCCCTGTATAGTCGAGCACCGCTCTGGCTTTATGCGGGTCAGTTATGTCTCCATTCGCGATAATCGGAATAGAAACACTCTGCTTAACTGTCCGAATGCTGTCATATTCAGCTTCCCCGTTGAACAGGCAGGCACGAGTGCGGCCATGTATCGTCAGAGCCTGAATACCACAGCGTTCAGCCAATTGGGCAATCGCGACACAGTTCCTGTTTTCAGGATCCCAGCCAGTACGAATTTTCAGTGTTACCGGCACATCCACTGCATTGACCACTGCGGAGAGGATTGACTCCACCACGGCGGGATATTGCAGCAAGGCTGAACCCGCCATTTTGCGGTTAACCTTCTTGGCAGGGCAGCCCATATTAATGTCGATAACCTGTGCACCGGCCTCAACATTAATCCGTGCAGCTTGCGCCATTTCGCTGGGATCGCAACCGGCGATTTGCACGGCGCGAATGCCTGGCTCATCGCTGTGCACCATACGTAAACGAGATTTGTCGCTGGCCCAGACTTCCGGGTTCGAAGACAACATCTCAGAGACCGCCATGCCTGCACCCATTTCATGACACAGCGTCCTGAATGGCCTGTCGGTAATCCCGGCCATCGGTGCTGCAATCAGTCGATTTCTCAGCTGGAGGTTTCCAATACGCATGAAGTCAGAATGGCCATACTGTGTCTGCAAGGCGGCGTATATTACGCATTTTTTCCGGAAGATGAAAGGCCAAACTTTGAACAATTGGCAAGAAAGATCAATGAAATCCGGGTCATTACCACTCGACTTACAAATTAAGCTTAAATATCATTGGATTAGAGATTTATGCTGAAATTGTGAGCAAACGTTTTTCCGAAAAAGCAGATGCGTTAGCCAGATAATAAACGTCACATGCCGTGATTAACGATACAAGCAACCATTGAGAATGCAGAAAGCCCGCAACTTACGCTACGGGCTGGCTGAATATGCTGTTAAGCCCTTTCAGCATTGACCTGAAGAGCGTTCAGGCGACGACCGCACTTCGCGGATTCAGGCTTTCACACCGGTAATCCGGCACCACTCTTCTTTGACGGCCACCGGGTCAAGCGCGAACTGCGCTGCATAGGCTTCACAGACGCCCTCCGCCTGACTCTCCAGTACACCAGAAAGTCCCAGATGGCCACCTGGCTTCGGCAGTACGCTAATCAGCGGTGCCAGCTCACGTAACGGGCCTGCCAGGATATTGGCGACCACCACATCCGCCTGCAGGTTTTCCGGCTGCTGGTGGGGCAGGTAGAGCGACAGACGATCGGAGACGCCATTGCGCTCAGCGTTATCGCGGCTGGCCTGGATCGCCTGTGGATCGATATCGATACCAATCGCCTGCGCCGCACCGAGCTTCAGCGCAGCGATCGCCAGGATCCCGGAGCCACAGCCAAAGTCGATCACCGTTTTACCGGTCAGATCCAGCCCATCCAGCCAGGTCAGGCACAGCGACGTGGTCGGATGCGTGCCGGTGCCGAACGCCAGGCCCGGATCGAGCATCACGTTCACCGCCTCTGGATCCGGCACATCGCGCCAGCTTGGACAGATCCACAGCCGCTCGCCAAAACGCATCGGGTGAAAGTTTTCCATCCACTCGCGTTCCCAGTCTTTATCCTCGATCTGTTCGATCTTGTGCCGGAAATCGGCACCTAACAGCGGATGTTGCGCCAGTTCAGCGACGATGGCCGCCATATCGCTTTCTGCATCGAACAGGCCAATAACGTCGGTATCGCCCCACAGGCGGGTTTCACCCGGCAGCGGCTCATAGACCGGGTTGTCATGGGTATCCTGAAAAGTGACCGAAACAGCACCGGTCTCCATCAGCACATCGCTCAGCGTTTCAGCGTGCTCACCCGAGCTGTTTATCTTGATTTGAATCCACGGCATAACGTCTCTCTTACATTCAGTGTTGCGGCGCGTCGGCAGTTTGCGGCGCGCGTCCAAACAGGTTGCCGACTAAAAATGCCAGCAGGCTTAAAAGCAGGGAAGGCACAATCGGGTGGAAACCCATGATTTGCAGGTTAAGGCTCGCCAGAAACGCGTAACAGCCGCCGCCGGTGACCATGCCGGTAATCGCGCCCGCAGCATTGGCGCGTTCCCAGTAAAGGCCCAGCACCAGTGGCCAGAGGAATACTGCTTCCAGGCCACCAAACGCCAGCAGATTGAGCCAGATAATCATATCGGGCGGATTCCAGGCGGCGATCAGCAACAGGATGCCGAGCGCAAAGGTAATGGCACCAGACAACAGTCGCAGCCGCGGCTCATTTTCCATCTGCTGCGGTGCCACGCGCAGATAGAGATCTTTAATCAGCGTAGCGGATGCCTGCAACAACTGGGCATTGATGGTCGACATAATCGCCGCCATTGGCGCCGCCAGAAACAGCCCGGCCGCCAGCGGCGGAAGCACGGTAATCATTAACGTCGGGATCACCCGGTCCGGCACCGTCAGATCGGGCAGTATGGCCCGGCCCAGCGCACCCGCCAGATGCATACCCAGCATCAGGACCACCACCACGATGGTGCCCAGAATGATCGCCCGATGCACCGCCTTGCTGTCTTTATAGGAGATGCAGCGCACGGCAGTATGGGGCAGGCCAATTACGCCAAAGCAGACCAGCACGATAAACGAACTCAGAAAGGTCGGGGTAATGATCTCGCCCGGTCCCTGCGGCGACAGCAACTGCGGATCGATAGCGTGCAGCTTTTGCACTGCGGTGCCCAGTCCGCCTGCCTGGTGGATCACGGCGAACAGCAGCAGGAACGTGCCGATCAGCATCACCACGCCCTGCATCGCGTCATTGAGCACGCTGGCACGGAAACCGCCAAAGGCGGTATAGAGCGCAATGGTGCCACCGAAAATCAGTAAGCCGGTGTCATACGGGATGCCTGCTGCCGTTTCCAGTAACCGCGCGCCGCCGATAAACTGCACCGTCATGGCCCCGATGAACGCGACCAGCAGGCTCAGGCTGGCCAGCCAGATCAGCAGCGGACTTTGATAACGCGCATAGAGCATGTCATTCAGCGTTACCGCGTTGTGCTTACGCGCCAGAATAGCGAATTTCTTGCCCAGCACGCCGAGTGATAGCCAGACGGCAGGAACCTGAACCATCGCCAGCAAAACCCATCCCAGACCATATTTGTAGGCGGCACCGGGCCCGCCAATAAACGAGCTGGCGCTGATATAGGTGGTGGTGAGAGTCATGGCCAGAACGAACCCGCCCATGGAACGGCTGCCAAGGAAGTATTCGGTCAGAAAGTTGCCCTGACGCTGTTTACGGACCGCGAAGACGGACAGTCCGGCAATCAGCACCAGATAAATTAATAAAGGCAGGATAATTTCAAAATTCATTTTTATCCTCCAGCGACATGTCGCGGAAAATCACGCGGACCATCAGCCAGCATAAAAAAATGAACAGCAGGGGAGCAAACACGCAGGAAAGTTCGAACCAGCGCGGCAAGCCAGTGATCCCCGTTTCGCTCCCGCCCAGCCAGGCGGAAAGCCCCCAAACGGCCAGCCAGAGCAGGGTCAGATAGAGTGACCAGCGGGCCTCTTTATGCGCCTGTATAAAACGAGCATCCATGTTTCAACCTTAACGCCAGCGGCAAAAGAAAAAGGCCGGGTTAACCGGCCTCAGACTATCTCAGCGTTGCGATTACTTCTCGTGCAAGCCGAGTTTTTTCTCCAGATAGTGGATATTGGTTCCACCGTGCTGGAAGTTTTCGTCGGACATGATCTTCATCTGTAGTTCAATGTTGGTCTTGATACCGTCGATGATCAGTTCCGCCAGTGCATTCTTCATGCGGGCAATCGCCACTTCACGGGTTTCGCCGTAGGTGATCAGCTTGCCGATCATGGAATCGTAGTAAGGCGGCACGCTGTAACCGGAGTAAATATGCGACTCCCAGCGCACGCCAAAACCGCCTGGCGCGTGGAAACGGGTGATTTTGCCCGGACTTGGCAGGAAAGAGACCGGATCTTCAGCATTGATACGGCATTCAACCGCATGTCCGCGAATAATCACATCTTCCTGTTTGATCGACAGCGGCTGACCGGCAGCGATACGCAACTGCTCTTTGATCAGGTCGACGCCGGTAATCATCTCGGTCACCGGATGCTCTACCTGAATACGGGTGTTCATCTCAATGAAGTAGAACTCGCCGTTTTCATACAGGAACTCGAAAGTACCTGCACCGCGGTAGCCAATCTCAATACAGGCTTTAGCACAGCGATCGCCGATGAAGCTACGCAGTTCCGGCGTGATGCCTGGCGCTGGCGCTTCTTCCACCACTTTCTGGTGACGACGCTGCATTGAGCAGTCGCGTTCGCCCAGATAGATGGCGTTGCCCTGACCGTCGGCCAGTACCTGAATCTCGATGTGACGAGGATTCTCCAGATACTTCTCCATATAAACCATGTCGTTGTTGAAAGCCGCTTTGGCTTCCGCTTTCGTCATGTTGATGGATTGTTCCAGATCTTTGTCGCTGCGCACCACGCGCATACCGCGACCGCCGCCGCCGCCGGAGGCTTTGATGATCACCGGATAACCGATGCGCTTAGCGAAGGCACGGTTCTTTTCCATGTCATCGGTCAGCGAGCCGTCGGAACCAGGAACGGTTGGCACACCGGCTTTCTTCATCGCATTAATTGCGGACACTTTATCGCCCATCAGGCGAATGGTATCAGCTTTCGGGCCAATAAAGATAAAGCCAGAGCGCTCAACCTGCTCGGCAAAATCGGCATTCTCAGACAGGAAGCCGTAGCCAGGGTGAATCGCCACCGCGCCGGTGATTTCCGCTGCGGAGATCAGCGCCGGGATGTTGAGGTAACTTTTGACTGACTGCGCCGGGCCGATGCAGACGGTTTCGTCCGCCAGCAGCACGTGCTTCAGGTCACGGTCCGCGCTTGAGTGTACCGCCACAGTCTTGATGCCCAGTTCTTTACAGGCACGCAGAATGCGCAGCGCGATCTCACCGCGGTTAGCAATAACAATTTTATCCAGCATGGTCCGCCCCGTTATTCGATGACAACCAGTGGCTCGTCAAACTCGACCGGCTGACCGCTCTCGACCAGAATGGCTTTCACCACACCAGATTTGTCGGCTTCGATCTGGTTCATCATCTTCATGGCTTCGACGATGCACAGAGTATCGCCGGCGTTAACTTTCTGACCCACTTCGATGAAGGCTTTTGCGTCCGGGCTTGGGGTGCGATAGAAAGTCCCGACCATCGGCGAACGCACGATGTGGCCGCTGATTTCCGCGGGCGCTGCTTCTGCGATGGCAGCCACCGGTGCCACGGCAGTCGCCAGGGCAGGTTGCTGTACCGGCGCAGCATACGCCTGCTGCATCATCGGATAACCAACATTTGCAGGTGCACGGCTGATACGAACGGACTCTTCGCCCTCGGAGATTTCCAGCTCGGAGATGCCAGATTCTTCAACCAGTTCGATCAGTTTTTTAATTTTACGAATATCCATGAGTGGGGTTCCGTACTCAGTTTGATTAATTAGTTTGAGACAGGCGTTTTACTGCCGTTTGTAAAGCCCATGTGTAGCCGTCAGCGCCAAGCCCACAGATGACGCCAGCAGATACATCAGAAAGATAGGAGTGATGGCGGAAGGGCTCGCGTGCATGCACATTTGAGAGATGAACCTCAATAAACGGAATCGAAACCGCTAACAGGGCATCACGCAGCGCGACGCTGGTATGGGTAAACGCGGCAGGATTGATAATGATGTAATCCACATTGCCTTTGGCCTCATGAATGCGATCAATCAGCTGAAACTCAGCGTTGGATTGCAAGTGGCTTAACTCCACATTCAGTTGGTCTGCCTGACGTGTAAGATCATCCACAATCTGCTGCAGCGTGGTGTGACCATACTTGTCAGGTTCACGGCTTCCCAGCAAATTCAGGTTGGGTCCGTTTAAAAGCAGAATATGTAATTTATGCGCCATCTTGCTGCCATCTCCCGCAATCATTGAGGCATCGCGTAAAATACCTTGCCAATCTCCATTTGTCACCTTTCACGATGAAAAACAAGACCCGCTTTGCAATAAAGCCGGGCATTATATCCGTTTCGTGTCATTTCGCAGCAAAATACTGGTCTTATCTGCGAAGATGATCGGATGTGATCCGAAGGCCACATCTTTTAGCAGATAGTCAGGGAGGAAAACAACCACAGAAGGACTAGCGAGGCCACCATTTGAGGAACTTTTTGTAACGCCACGCTAACAACAAGGCGGCCAGTCCGGCATAGATAAGTGGCTGGGGCGACAAGGTTTTGACCGACCAGATGTAGTGAATCGGCACCAGGATCGCCACCAGATAGACGGCGTTATGCAGAGTTTGCCAGCGTTTGCCGAGCTTACGCTGCGCCCGCTGGAAGGAGGTCAGCGTCAGGGCCAGCAGTATCAGCCAGCTGATAATCCCCAGTGTCAGATAGGGACGAGAAATTAACTCACTGCCGAGCAGTCGCAGATTATCGGCACCCAGTTCCAGCAGGTAGTAGCTCAGCAGATGAAGAGAGGCCCAGACAAAGGTCCAGACACCCAGCAGACGGCGGGTCCGGATCAACAGCGGCTGTTTGCCATAGCGCGCCAGAGGCGACACCAGCAGCGTGCCCAGCAGCAGTTTCAGCGCCATGCGCCCGGTAAAATGTTGAATATCTTTCGCCGGGTCCGCACTTAATCCGCCCTGCAGGGCAGCCAGGATCAGATAAACCAGCGGCAGCAGGGCCGCCAGATGCAGGATCACCTTGAGCCAGGTGATCTGTTTTAACGACAGGCGTACCACTCAGTAATTCTCCCGCAGGTCGAGTCCGCGATAGAGTGAAGCGACCTGCTCTGCATAGCCGTTAAACAGCAGCGTAGGTTGACGCTCCACTTTCAGGCTGCCGCCGGGGCCAATAAAGCGCTCGGTAGCCTGCGACCAGCGCGGATGATTGACGTGCGGATTAACGTTGGCATAGAAGCCATACTCATCTGCCGCAATCTGATTCCAGGTGGTCGGTGGCTGATTCCCGGTCAGGGTGATTTTGACGATCGATTTAATTCCTTTAAAGCCATATTTCCACGGCACCGTCAGGCGAATTGGCGCGCCGTTCTGCGGCGGAAGCGCCTTACCGTAAACGCCGGTACTCAGCAGTGTCAGAGGGTGCATCGCTTCATCCAGCCGTAGCCCTTCAACATAGGGATAATTAAGCCCGCCACCGATAAAACGGTCTTTCTGGCCCGGCATCTGTTCAGGATCGTACAGCGTCTGAAAGGCGACGAAACGCGCTTTGCTGGTGGGTTCGGCCAGAGAAATCAGCTTATTCAGTTCAAAGCCGACCCACGGTACCACCATCGACCAGGCCTCTACACAACGCATGCGGTAGATACGCTGCTCCATGGCAAAGCGTTTGAAAATGTCATCCATGTCCAGGGTGATCGGTTTCGCCACTTCGCCATCAATCGTCAGTTTCCACCCATCGGTTTTCAGCGTGCCGGCATTGGCCGCGGGATCGGCTTTATCCAGACCAAACTCATAAAAGTTGTTATAGCCAGAAACCTTCTCTGCCGGCGTTAAGGTCAGGTCGGCCTGATACTGTGGCGGTTTGCTAAAGTCCAGCGCCCGACCGGCGGGGGCGGGCGGGCGATCGTTGCCCTTGAACCAGCTGAGAATGTCCGCATTGGCTACGCCCGGCAGACCGATCGCCGCCGCGCTCAGTCCCAGCGTTTTCAGCACCTGGCGGCGCTTCATATTAAAAATGTTTTCCGGCGTTACGTCGGCTTCCGTCAGATCAGTGTTGCGCTTCATGGTGCACTCTCCAGCCGTGGTCTTATTGACCAGCATGATGACTATTACTGATTGCAGCCAGTTTCGCCGTTAAAATGTGAAATTTCCTGGCTGCCGGAGACGATGAGAATGCACCGAAAAGCGCTGGGATCAACGCCAGCGCCCCTTTCCCGACGATATACTTCCGCTTCAGTCGTCACGGCGCTGCCGCTAAACGCAAATTATGCTATTTTGCTCGCGTTTTCGTCAGGCTGACGGTACAAGGGTGGGTGATCCGGTTATCACCGCAGTAACACAGGCACAGGGATGCGATTAACCACAAAACTATCTGCGTTTATTACCTTTCTTAGCATACTGGCAATGTTATTAATGCTGGTGGGCTGTGCTTTTAGCGTTTTCTGGTTCAGTCATCAGCGGGTCGAACAGCGCGCACAGGTGCTGGCAACCGAAGTGGATCAGGCGCTGCTTGTCCAGTCGCCCGACCAACTGCACAGCTGGATTACCCGATTAATGCCGATCATCAACGCCGAGCAGATTCAACTCTACAGCGGCGACCACATCTTTTTCTCTCTCTCCCGTCACGAAAACCTGATGCTCGACCATCAGCCCAATCGCTTTGTCCAGTTTGATGTGCCGTTAATCCATCAGCCCGGAGTGCATGTGCGGGTGGTCACCCTCGATCCTGCCCGCACCTGGCTGCGCTCCATTATCGGGACCTATGCGATGGGCACGGTATCAACGGTGGTGCTGGTGATGAGCCTGCTGCTGTTTATTCTGCACCGCTGGTTACGTCGCCAGTGGCGCGGCATGGAGCACCTGGAAATACGCGCAGAGGCGATTATTGACGGTGAGCGTGGGGTAGTACCGAAACGTAATCTGGATGAGTGGCCGCCCAAGGCGAGCCGCGCGCTGGATGTACTGCTCTCCGATTTACAGGAAGCGGGTGAACAGCGTTTGCGTATCGATACGCTGATCCGCACCTTTGCTGCTCAGGATGGCCGTACCGGTCTGAATAATCGCCTGTTCTTTGACAGTCAGCTCGCCACGCTGCTGGAGGATCAGGAGGATGTCGGTACCCATGGCGTGGTCATGATGGTACGGCTGCCGGATCTGGACACGTTGAGCGAAACGCTGGAGCCAGGGTTGATCGATGAGTATCTGTTTAACATCGTCAACATGCTCTCCACCTTTGTGCTGCGTTATCCCGGTGCTCTGCTGGCACGCTATTTCCGCAGTGATTTTGCGGTGCTACTGCCGCATCGCAGCCTGAAAGAGGCCAACAGCATCGCCGATCAGCTGATCAACGCCGTCGATTCGCTGCCGCCGATGCGAATGGTCAATCGCGATGATCTTATTCACATTGGTATCAGCGCCTGGCACAGCGGGCAGACGGTGCCGCAGGTGATGGAAAATGTCGAAATGGCGACCCGACGCGCGGCGCTGTTAGGGGGCAACAACTGGACCAACGGAGCCGGTAATCCTCAGGATGCCGGACGTGGAAGTGTGCGCTGGCGTACCCTGCTGGAAAACACCCTCAGTCGCGGTGGTCCGCGCCTGTACCAGAAACCAGCCGTCAATATTGAAGGCAAGGTGCAGCATCGCGTGATGCTGACTCGTATCTTTGATGGTGATAAAGAGGTTTTGGCAGCAGAATATATGCCGCTGGTCCAGCAGCTCGGCATGGCCGATAGCTGGGATCGCCAGCTGGTCACCCGCATTGCCGCCTTATCTGAACTCTGGCCGGAAGAGACGCTGGTGATACCGGTCACTATCGACTCGCTGCTGCACCGATCTTTCGTGCTCTGGTTGCAGAATATGTTGCTGCAATGCCCCAAAGGACAAAGAAAGCGATTTTTATTTGAACTTGCCGAGGCAGATGTCTGTCAACACATCAGCCGTTTAACGCCGGTGTTCCGCGCCCTTAAGGCATTTGGCTGTCGTGTCGCGGTTAATCAGGCCGGTTTAACCGTGGTCAGCAGTGCCTACATTCGCCAGCTGCCGGTGGAACTGATCAAACTTGATGCCGGTCTGGTACGCAATATTGAGCGTCGCACTGAAAATCAGCTGTTTGTACAGAGCCTGCTGGAAGTGTGTAAATCGACCAATACCCAGGTGTTTGCTGCCGGCGTCCGCACTAAAGCGGAGTGGCAAACGCTGGTGGCGTTAGGAGTGGCAGGTGGACAGGGTGACTTCTTTGCCCCTTCGCAGCCGGTAAACAGTAATGTGAAAAAGTATTCTCAACGTTACCGTATTTAGTGGATTGCGCCCTTTTTGACGGTGACGCAGGCTTTTTTTAGCCTTGAGTCCGGGTCGGGTCGCAAAACTGGCTGCCGGAAATGTTAGATTTTATGTCGGAAACCCAGGCCTGAAAGGCGATAAAAACCGGCACCGATGGCGTCTTATCGCCATTCCGCTGTCAATGATGGCCGGTTCCGATGACTTAAACGCAATTTGGCGTCTTTTTTCACCGAAGCAGAACGTTTTTGCGCCTTGTGGCAGCTTCGTGTGGTTGGTAAAGTAAGCGGATTTTATTTTCCGCCCCCAGCTTGCAGGATTATCCCTTAGTATGTTTAAAAAATTTCGTGGCATGTTTTCCAATGACTTGTCCATTGACCTGGGTACCGCGAATACCCTGATTTATGTGAAAGGACAAGGCATCGTGCTGAACGAGCCTTCCGTGGTCGCTATTCGCCAGGATCGTGCCGGTTCACCGAAAAGTGTCGCGGCCGTTGGTCATGACGCAAAACAGATGCTTGGCCGAACGCCAGGCAATATCGCAGCTATTCGCCCGATGAAAGATGGCGTAATCGCTGACTTTTTCGTCACCGAAAAGATGCTGCAGCACTTCATCAAACAAGTTCACAGCAACAGTTTCATGCGTCCCAGCCCGCGCGTGCTGGTCTGCGTACCCGTCGGGGCAACGCAGGTAGAACGTCGCGCCATCCGTGAGTCTGCTCAGGGTGCTGGCGCACGTGAAGTCTTCCTGATTGAAGAGCCAATGGCTGCGGCGATTGGCGCTGGCCTGCCGGTATCAGAAGCGACCGGTTCAATGGTAGTCGATATCGGTGGCGGTACCACAGAAGTGGCGGTGATCTCGCTGAACGGCGTGGTGTACTCCTCGTCGGTGCGTATTGGTGGTGACCGTTTCGATGAAGCTATTATTAATTATGTGCGTCGTAACTACGGTTCACTGATTGGTGAAGCTACCGCAGAACGTATCAAGCATGAGATCGGCTCAGCCTATCCGGGCGATGAAGTTCGCGAAATTGAAGTTCGTGGCCGTAACCTGGCTGAAGGTGTACCGCGCGGCTTTACGCTGAACTCCAATGAAATTCTCGAAGCGCTGCAGGAGCCGTTAACCGGCATCGTTAGCGCGGTGATGGTCGCCCTGGAACAGTGTCCGCCAGAGCTGGCGTCGGATATCTCCGAGCGCGGCATGGTGCTGACCGGCGGTGGTGCGCTGTTGCGTAATCTGGATCGTCTGCTGATGGAAGAGACCGGCATTCCGGTGGTTGTCGCTGAAGATCCGCTGACCTGTGTGGCACGCGGTGGTGGCAAGGCGTTGGAAATGATCGACATGCATGGCGGCGATTTGTTCAGCGAAGAATAATTGCCTCAACCGGCTGAGAACGTCATGACGATGCGCAGGGAGTCGCGTGTCAACCGGCGCACTATGCGCCGGTGCAATGCGTCCAGCTCAGGGAAGCGCGGTGTCATACCGGGTTTCCTTACCTGTCGTCGAGGATCACGCAGATTATATGAAGCCGATTTTTAGCAGGGGACCATCCCTGCAGTTGCGTCTTTTCCTGGCCGTCATCGTGGCGATTGCCATTATCATTGCTGACAGCCGTGTGGGTTCTTTTACCCAAATACGCAACTATCTGGATACGTCGGTCAGTCCGTTTTACTTCCTGGCCAATGGGCCGCGCCAGATTCTGGATGGCGTGTCGGAGTCGCTGGCGTCACGTCAGCAGCTTGAGCAGGAAAACAAAGCCTTACGTCGCGAGCTCTTCCTGAAAAACAGTAACCTGCTAATGCTGGGGCAATACAAGCAGGAAAACGCACGCCTGCGTGAACTGCTGGGTTCACCGCTGCGTCAGGATGAGCAAAAGATGGTAACGCAGGTCATCTCGACCGGCACTGACCCTTATACCGACCAGGTGGTGATCGACAAAGGCAGCGTTAACGGTGTCTATGAAGGTCAGCCGGTCATCAGTGATAAAGGGGTGGTCGGACAGGTGATTGCGGTCAGTCAACTGACCAGCCGCGTATTGCTGATTTGCGATGCATCGCACGCGCTGCCGATCCAGGTATTGCGTAATGACATTCGCGTCATTGCCGCCGGTAATGGCTGTACCGAAGATCTCCAGCTTGAGCATCTGCCGGGTAATACTGATATCCGGGTCGGTGACGTGCTGGTGACTTCCGGTATTGGCGGCCGCTTCCCGGAAGGTTATCCGGTGGGTGTGGTTTCCTCGGTTAAAGTCGATACCCAACGCGCTTATACCGTGATTCAGGCACATCCGACCGCCGGCCTGCAGCGTCTGCGCTATCTGCTGCTGCTGTGGGGCGCCGACCGCAATGGCGATATGCCGCTGCCGCAGGATGAAGTGCATCGCGTCGCCAACGAACGACTGATGCAAATGATGCCGCAGGTTCTGCCGCCAGCTGGAGAAATGGGACCGCCAGCGCCAGCCGCCCAGATGGGTCCGCCGGCACCGGCGAACGGCAGCAGTGCCGGACAGGGCAGTACTTCGCGTTCACGCGGAGGTCAGCCTTGAGTCGATATCGCAGCCAGGGACGTTGGGTCATCTGGCTCTCTTTCCTGGTTGCGCTGGTCCTGCAAATCATGCCGTGGCCGGATCAGATTTATATGTTCCGGCCCTCATGGTTATTACTGATCCTCATCTATTGGGTGCTCGCCCTGCCGCATCGGGTAAACGTCGGCAGCGGCTTCCTGATGGGCGCCATTATGGATCTGATCGCCGGCTCCACCCTCGGAGTGCGTGCGCTGGCGCTCAGCATCATCGCCTACCTGATCGCCTTTAAGTTCCAGTTATTCCGCAACTTAGCGTTGTGGCAGCAAGCGTTAATGGTTATGGTGCTGTCTCTGGCTATGGATGTGATTGTCTTCTGGGCGGAATTCCTGGTTATCAACGTTTCATTCCGACCTGAAATTTTCTGGAGCAGTGTCGTCGACGGTATCCTCTGGCCATGGCTATTCTTACTCATGAGAAAGATTCGTCGTCAGTTTGCTGTTCAATAAGGAAATTTATGGTAACCCTTTATCTTGCTTCCGGTTCACCGCGTCGGCGTGAGCTGTTAACGCAGCTTGGCCTGACCTTCGAGCGCATCGTGACTGACGTTGAAGAACAGCGGCAGCCAAATGAAGTGGCTGAACACTATGTTCGTCGCCTGGCCAATGACAAAGCGCAGGCGGGCGTCCGGCTGGCCGCGCAGGATCTGCCGGTGCTGGGTGCCGATACGATCGTCGTGCTGAACGGTGAAGTACTGGAAAAGCCGCACGATGCGGTCCATGCGGCCGAAATGCTGCATAAGCTCTCCGGGCAGACTCATCAGGTGATGACCGCAGTGGCACTGGCCGATCGTCATCAGGCGCTGGATTGCGTGGTTACCACCGATGTGACATTTCGCACCTTAACCGCCTCCGATATCACCGACTATATTGCAACCGGTGAGCCGATGGATAAAGCCGGCGCATACGGCATTCAGGGCAGGGGCGGGAACTTTGTCCGCAAAATTAATGGGAGCTACCACGCGGTGGTTGGACTGCCTTTGGTTGAGACCGAAGAGTTGCTCAGCCATTTTCAGTCACTGCGTGCCGTAAGGGGTCAACATGACGGCTGAATTACTGGTTAACGTCACGCCTTCTGAAACGCGTGTTGCCTATATTGATGGTGGCATACTGCAGGAAATCCACATTGAGCGCGAAGCCCGACGCGGTATCGTCGGTAATATCTATAAAGGCCGGGTGAGCCGGGTGCTGCCGGGCATGCAGGCCGCGTTCGTCGATATTGGTCTGGATAAAGCCGCGTTTTTGCACGCCTCAGACATCATGCCGCACACCGAATGTGTGGCGGGTGATGAAAAGAAAAACTTCATCGTACGCGATATCGCTGAGCTGGTGCGTCAGGGGCAGGATCTGGTGGTGCAGGTGGTGAAAGATCCGCTGGGCACTAAAGGTGCACGCCTCACCACTGATATTACACTGCCGTCGCGCTATCTGGTGTTTATGCCAGGCGCGTCGCACGTGGGCGTCTCTCAGCGTATCGACAGTGAAAAAGAGCGCGAACGTCTTAAGGCGGTGGTCGCCGACTATTGCGATCATCTGGGCGGTTTTATTATCCGCACCGCCGCAGAAGGCATCGGCGAAGAGGAGCTGGCGCAGGACGCGGCGTTTCTCAAGCGTCTGTGGACCAAAGTCAGCGAGCGCAAAAAGCGCAACCAGACCCGCTGTCTGCTCTACGGTGAGCTGGCCTTAGCCCAGCGTATTTTGCGCGATTTCGCCGGCGCAGCGCTGGACCGCATCCGGGTCGATTCGCGTCTGACCTGCGATATGCTGGTGGAGTTTACCAGTGAATATATTCCGGAAATGGCCGGTAAGCTGGAGCTCTACAATGGCAAACAGCCGATATTCGATCTGTTTGATGTAGAAAATGAGATTCAGCGCTCGCTGGATCGCAAAGTTGAACTAAAGTCTGGCGGATACCTGATCATCGATCAAACCGAAGCGATGACCACCATCGACATCAACACCGGTGCCTTTGTCGGCCATCGCAATCTTGATGAGACAATTTTTAATACCAATGTTGAAGCCACTCAGGCGATAGCGCGTCAGCTGCGACTGCGTAATCTTGGCGGCATCATCATTATCGACTTCATCGACATGAGTAACGAAGAGCATCGCCGTCGGGTGCTGCACTCGCTGGAGACCGCCCTCAGCAAAGATCGGGTGAAGACCGGCATCAGTGGTTTCTCGGCGCTGGGCCTGGTGGAGATGACGCGCAAACGGACGCGTGAAAGTATTGAGCACGTGCTGTGTGAGGATTGTCCGGTGTGTAAAGGACGCGGCACGCTGAAGACGGTTGAAACGGTCTGTTATGAAATCATGCGTGAGATTGTGCGGGTACATCATGCCTATGATGCTGACCGCTTCCTGGTCTACGTCTCGCCGACCGTCGGCGAAGCGCTGAAAACCGATGAGTCTCATGCGCTGGCAGAGGTCGAAATCTTTGTCGGCAAACAGGTCAAAGTCCACGTTGAAGCGCTCTATACCCAGGAGCAGTTTGACGTGGTGATGATGTAATATCAGACCCGTCAGCCCGACCGGCTTTGCTCAAATCGTCGGGCTAAAAAATCGCCCTTGTCTGGGATAACATGCGTCTTTCCGGCGCAGTTGTCTGAAGACGGCCGGGTAACAGAACTAACTATCCGTCGTTTACGGAAGGCAAGGAGAGATGTGAGTGAGGCAGTTGCCGAGGATCTTGTTACTGCTGGTCGCCGCGATCATCGTGATTGTCGCGCTGCTGGTCAGCGGGCTGCGTCTGGTGATGCCGCATCTCGACAGCTATCGTAATAACCTTCTGCAATTCGTCTCGGATCGCACCGGCGTGCCGGTTCACGCCAGTAAGCTGCAGGGAAAGTGGGAGAATTTTGGCCCCACTCTGCAGGTCCGGGATCTCAGCGTCGATCTGCAGGAAAACGGCAAGCTGACCATCGCCCGCATCAATCTGGCGCTCGACGTCTGGCAATCCCTGCTGCACTGGCGCTGGCAATTCCGCGACCTCACTTTCTGGCAGCTGCATCTCGACAGCAACCGCCCGCTGCTGGACAGCGACAAAGAGAAGAACAGCTTCCGGCCGGCGCAAATCAATGAACTGTTCCTGCGCCAGTTTGACCACTTCGACCTGCGTGACAGCACCATTCGTTTTCGTACCCCTTCCGGGCAGCATGCCGAGCTGGCTATTCCGCGACTCACCTGGCTGAATGAGAAAACCCGCCATCGGGCAGAAGGTGAAGTCAGCCTGTCGAGCTTTACCGGCCAGCACGGCGTGGTTCAGGTACGGCTCGATCTTAATGACAGCAACGGCCTGCTGAATGATGGCCGCATCTGGATGCAGGCCGATGACGTGGATATGCGTCCGTGGCTGGGCCGCTGGATGCGGGATAATACCCGGCTGGACAGCGCCCGTTTTAGCCTGGCTGCCTGGGTTAACCTGCGCGACGGCGATATTTATGCCGGTGACCTGCTGCTGAGCCGCGGCGGTGCCAGCTGGCAGGGCGAAACGGGCCAGCATACGCTGCAGGTGGACGGCCTGACGGCGCACCTGTCGCGCTTCCAGAACGGCTGGGTGGTGAATGTGCCACAAACCCGCCTCAGCACCGATGGCAATCCGTGGCCGGCCGGTCACTTCTCGCTGTTATGGCGACCGGAAGATAAGCAGATGCTGGGTGCCAATGGTCAGCCTGAAGTGCGGGTACGCGCCACCCAACTGGCGCTGGATCATATTGCACCGATCGTGCCGCTGTTTGCGCCGCTGTCGCCAGCGCTGTTTGAGAACTGGCGTACGCTGCGGCCGCAGGGCACCATTGATGGCCTCGCCCTGGATATTCCGTTACAGCAGCCTGACCAGACCCGTCTGCAGGTGAAATGGCGCGACTTCAGCTGGCAGCACTGGAAGCTCCTGCCTGGCATCAGTCACTTAAGCGGCGAAGCGCGTGGCAGCCTGAATCATGGCCAGGTCAGCGTTGATATGGGCGCGGCGACCGTACCTTATGGCGATGTTTTCCAGGCTCCGCTCGAGATTAAACAGGTTACCGGTGCCGTGCGCTGGCAGCGCGATGAACATGGCCTGACGTTGACGGGCGAAAACCTCGATCTGCAGGCGCGCTCGCTGTGGGCGCGGGGTGACTTCAGCTATCAGCAAAACAGCGGAGGCGAGCCGCGGCTGGACATTCTTGCTGGTATCCGGATAACCGATGCGGGCGATGCCTGGCGCTATTTCCCGGTGCCATTGATGGGCAACGGGCTGACGCATTATCTGAGCGGAGCGGTGAAGGGCGGTAAAGTGGATAACGCCACGCTGCTGTTTGCCGGTAACCCGGCGCTATTCCCGTTCAAGCACAACGACGGTATGTTCCAGGTCTGGGTTCCGCTGCGCCAGGCGACCTATGCCTTCCAGCCCAAATGGCCGGCGCTCAGCAATCTGGATATCGATCTTAACTTCCTGAACGATGGCTTATGGATGAACGCCCCGACCGCTCGCCTTGGCGACGTTGAGGCGCGTAAGGTTAGCGCCGTTATCCCGGACTACCTGAAAGAGAAGCTGATTATTGATGGCGACATCAGCGGAGAAGGGAAACAAATCGCCGATTACTTCCAGCAGACGCCGCTGAAAGCGTCACTCGGCGCAGCACTGGAGCAGCTGGAAATTAAAGGCACCACCCGGGGCCACCTGAATCTCGATATCCCGCTTGATGGTCAGCAGGTCCACGCCAGCGGTAACGTGGTCATGAACAATAACGCGCTGTTTATCAAGCCGCTAAAAACCACTCTGACCAACCTTACCGGTCGTTTCCGTTACAACAACGGTAATCTGGAGAGTGAAGAGATGCAGGCGCGGTGGTTCGGTCAGCCGCTGGGCGTCAGTTTCAGCACCAAAGAGAACCCGGATGATTTTGGCGTTAAGGTGAAACTGCTGGGGGACTGGCAACCGGCTAAAATCAGCCAGATTCCTGCCGCCGTAAGCCGCCAGCTCGCTGGACATCTGCCGTGGCAGGGCGACGTGGATATCACGCTGCCGCATCGCGGCGGCGCGCGGTACGAAGTAGAGCTGAACGGCGATGGCAAAGAAGTGAGCAGTCGCTTACCTTCACCGCTGGATAAAAAGGCCGGTGAGGTGATGCCGATTGCTATCAAAGCCAGCGGCGACCTGCAGCATTTCGATCTCAGTGGCAGCGTGGCGACACGCCATCGGTTTAACAGCCGCTGGCTGCTGGAGCCGACCTTACGCGTTGATCGCGGCATCTGGCTGAATGACGCAGCGAAAACGCCGGCGCTTCCCGATCATGCCGGTATGGTGCTTAATCTGCCACCGCTGGATGGCGAAGCCTGGGTAGCGATGATGGCTGGCGGAAGTGGTAGCGCTGGCGGCAGCGGCGGAGAACGTCAGCTGGGCGGCGTGACGCTGCCGGGCAACCTCACACTGCGCAGCCCGGCGGTAACGCTGGCGGGGCAGCAGTGGCATGCGGTAGACGCGACGCTGGCAGAAACGGCCGGTGGCAATGCGCAGGTCAGCATTAACGCCGAGGAAATACGCGGTAAGCTGGAAATAGCCGCGAAGGCGCCGTGGCAGATCGGGCTGGATTACCTCTATTACAATCCGCAATGGGACCATGAGGCACAGCAGGGCGGCAACGCCAGCTCTCAGCAAGCCAGCCAGATTAATTTCAGCGGCTGGCCAGCCTTGCAGTTGCGCTGCGCGGAGTGCTGGGTGCTGGGACAGAAATATGGACGGGTCGCGGCGACGCTGCAACCGAAAGGCGATACGTTAGCACTGACTAACGGCACGGTAGATACCGGCAGCTCGCAGCTGAAAATTAAGGGTGAATGGGTTAACCGTCACGATGACCCGCGCACCTCACTGAAAGGCACGCTGAAAGGGCCTAATATCAATAACGCCACCAACTGGTTTGGCGTGAATACCCCGCTGCGCGATGCGCCGTTCAATATCGATTACGATTTGCACTGGCGTGCGGCACCGTGGCAGCCGTCAGCCGAAACCCTGAGCGGCACCCTGAAAACCCACTTTGGCAAAGGCCAGATTGCGGATGTGAACACCGGTACCGCCGGACAAATCCTGCGTCTGTTCAGCTTCGACGCGCTGCTGCGCAAACTGCGCTTCGATTTCAGTGACACCTTTAACGATGGCTTCTATTTTGATTCGATTAACGGTACCGCCTGGATCGAAAATGGCGTGATGCGCACCGATAACCTGCAGGTCGATGGACTGGAAGCGGACATCGCCATGCAGGGCAATATGGACCTGGTTAAGCGTCGGATCGATATGGAAGCCGTCATCACCCCGGAAATTTCTGCCTCGGTCGGTGTCGCGGCGGCGTTCGTGGTTAATCCGGTGATTGGCGCGGCGGTGTTTGCCGCCAGTAAAGTTCTGGGACCGGTATGGAACCGGATATCGCTGCTGCGTTATCACATCAGTGGCCCGCTGGATAAACCGGAAATCAATGAAGTACTGCGTAAACCGCGTGAAACTGACAACAAGTGAATTTGACGCGGTACCGGAATTACCGCAGGCTATGATTATCCGAGCACATAATGAGTGAGAAACGATGACTCTGAACCTGGTAAGTGAGCAGTTACTAACTGCTAACGGCATTAATCAGCAGGACCTTTTTTCCCTGTTAGGGCAGCTTTCAGAACGTCGTCTGGATTATGCCGATCTCTATTTTCAGTCCAGTTTCCACGAATCCTGGGTGCTGGAAGACAAAATTATTAAAGATGGCTCTTACCATATTGACCAGGGCGTCGGCGTGCGCGCCGTCAGCGGTGAGAAAACCGGCTTTGCCTACGCCGATCAGATCACGCTGAATGCGCTGCGTCTGTCATCGGAAGCGGCGCGCAGCATTGTTCGCGAACAGGGCAACGGTAAGGCGCATACCCTTTCCGCGGTGATGAACCGCTCGCTCTATTCCACCGTTGATCCGCTCAGCAGTCTGACGCGTGAAGATAAAATTGCCCTATTGCACCGTGTCGATCAGGTGGCCCGCGCTGCCGACCCGCGGGTGCAGGAGGTCAACGCCAGCCTGAGCGGTGTGTACGAGCAGGTGCTGGTCGCCGCGACTGATGGCACGCTGGCAGCCGATGTTCGTCCGCTGGTGCGTCTCTCGATCAGTGTGCAGGTTGAAGATCAGGGTAAACGTGAACGCGGCTCAAGCGGCGGCGGTGCACGTACCGGTTATGAATTTTTCCTCGCCGATGAAAATGGCGATGTGCGGGCTGATGCCTGGGCGCGTGAAGCGGTGCGGATGGCGCTGGTTAACCTCTCTGCTGTGGCGGCACCTGCCGGTACCTTGCCGGTGGTGCTGGGCGCAGGCTGGCCGGGTGTCCTGCTGCATGAAGCCGTCGGACACGGACTGGAAGGCGACTTCAACCGTCGTGGCACCTCGGTATTCAGCGGCAAGATGGGCCAGCTGGTGGCGTCAGAACTCTGTACCGTGGTTGATGACGGTACCATTGAAGGACTGCGCGGTTCACTGGCGGTCGATGATGAAGGCGTTCCGGGTCAGTACAATATGCTGATTGAGAACGGCGTACTCAAAGGCTACATGCAGGATAAACTCAATGCGCGCCTGATGGGCGTCAGTCCTACCGGTAACGGTCGTCGTGAATCTTACGCCCACCTGCCGATGCCGCGCATGACCAACACCTACATGCTGGCCGGTAAGTCGACGCCGCAGGAGATCATCGAAAGCGTTGAATATGGTCTGTATGCGCCCAACTTTGGTGGCGGCCAGGTGGACATCACCTCAGGCAAGTTTGTCTTCTCAACCTCAGAAGCGTATCTGATTGAAAAGGGCAAAATCACCAAACCGGTGAAAGGGGCGACGCTGATTGGTTCCGGCATTGAAGCGATGCAGCAAATCTCAATGGTGGGTAATGATCTGGCGCTGGATAAAGGCGTTGGCGTTTGCGGCAAGGAAGGCCAGAGCGTGCCGGTTGGCGTCGGTCAGCCCACTCTGAAGCTGGATAAACTGACGATTGGCGGCACCGCCTGATAGTCTGTTAACAACCCGCCGGCAGGCGGGTTGTTAGCTTTTACGCTGCTGTTGATACTGTTCCGCCACCTGCTGGAAATAGCCGGTCAGATAGTCGATACAGACCTGCACCTTAAGCGGCAACTTATCCTTTTCGGTATAGAGCGCATAGACCGGACGGGGCTCGGATTGATACTGCGGAAACAGAATATCGATCTCACCGGCGTTGATCTCATCAATAACCCACATCATCGGCACATAAGCGATGCCGTTACCCGCCTTCAGCCAGCGAATCAGGGTCAGGGAATCATTGGTGACAAACCGTCCCTGCGGCGCCAGTCGCGTCACCAGACCTTCAGGCGCAATCAGCTCAAAGTTATTATCGGGACGTACGCTGTATTCCAGCCAGGCAAAATTATCGATATCCCCCGGTTTTTCCGGCGTGCCGTGCTGCGCCAGATAACTCTTAGCTGCGCACACCACCATCGGCATTGCCCCAAGGCGCCGCGAAAACAGGCTGGAATCTTTTAACGCTCCGACCCGAATCACCAGGTCCAGACCATCGGCGATCAGGTCCGGGGCCGGAATGCCGGTGACCAGATTAACGCTCAGTCCCGGATACTCACGCAGCATATCGCTGGTCATACCGGCCAGCACGTTCTGCGCCATGGTCGAGGAGCTGCCAATACGCAGCACGCCAATCGGCGTGTTGTTAAAGGCATAAAGCTGCTCGTGCACCTGAGTGGCTTCGGCCAGCATGCGACGACAGCCCTGATAATAAATTTTACCCGCTTCGGTCAGGCCGATGCTGCGAGTACTGCGATTAAGCAGTTTAACCTGCAGCTCATCTTCCAGTTTTGCCACTATCTGGCTGATAGAAGAGACGCTCAGATGAAGCTGGCGCGCGGCAGCGGTAAATGAACCCAGTTCAACCACTTTGGCGAAAATGGACATGCCCTTCAGTCGTTCCATTATTTACTCTGGCTTAAAAGTGATTTAGATCACATTCTGTAGAAAACTTATAGTCAGGCGCGTTACTATAAGCGCGCCGGGGTATCTCCCGGTGATTCTTCATTGCCTGATGCCCTTCGATGATACGCTATTATTAAGCCAGCTGGGGTTCGGATAGAGCAGCCAGTGGGTTTTCCTGCGGCATCTGACGAGGCAAAGGAGTCTTCCGGCAAGGTCGAACTAAGGATTTCTGATGAGTGTGCTTCCGGTATTTGTCATGTTTGGGCTCTCTTTTCCGCCCGTTTTCATCGAATTAATTATCTCGCTAATGCTGTTCTGGTTAGTGAAACGCGTGCTGACGCCGAGCGGTATTTATGATCTTGTCTGGCATCCGGCACTTTTTAATACAGCACTTTACTGCTGTGTGTTTTACCTTGTATCCCGTTTATTTGTCTGAGGTTTAAGTGAAAGCACTCATAAGAAAAATCGCGCGTTACGCGATTACGATCCTGCTGGTCATCATTGCTGTGGTGATTATTTTCCGTGCCTGGGTGTTTTATACCGAATCGCCCTGGACCCGTGACGCAAAATTCGCTGCCGATGTCGTCGCCATCTCACCCGATGTCACCGGTCTGATTACCGACGTCCCGGTTCACGACAACCAGCTGGTGAAGAAGGGCGATACCCTGTTTGTGGTCGATCGGCCGCGCTACCAGAAAGCGCTGGATCAGGCACAGGCTGATGTCGAGTATTACCAGGCGCTGGTCAGCGAGAAACGCCGTGAAGCGGGACGTCGTAACCAGCTGGGCACCTCGGCCATGTCACGCGAAGCGATCGACCAGGCTAACAACGATCTGCAAACCAGCGAACATCAGCTGGCGAAATCGGTGGCGACCCGCGATCTGGCGAAGATCGATCTGGAACGCACCACCGTGAAAGCGCCGTCCGATGGCTGGGTGACGAACCTGAATGTCTACGAAGGGGAGTTCATCACCCGCGGCTCGGTGGCGGTGGCGCTGGTTCAGCAGCACTCCTTCTACGTGCTGGCCTACCTGGAAGAGACCAAACTGCACGGCGTTGAACGCGGCTTCCGCGCTGAAGTGACGCCGCTTGGCAGTAATGTAGTGCTGCGCGGTACGGTAGACAGCGTGGCTGCCGGCGTCACCAACAGCAGCAGCTCGGTCGACAGCAAAGGCATGGCAACCATCGATTCTAATCTGGAGTGGGTCCGTCTGGCGCAGCGTGTGCCGGTACGTATTCGTCTTGATCAACAGCCAGGCAACCGCTTCCCGGCAGGCACGACGGCAACGGTGGTCATCACCGGTCAGGCCGATCGCCAGCCGGAGCAGGTTTCGCCAATGACCCGACTGTTCAATCGCCTGCGTGAGTTTGGTTAAGAGGGCGATATGATCGAGTTTTTGCGTTTCCCGGTGAAGCTGACCTTCGCGCTGGTTGCAGCGCTGATGATTGGCTTTCACCTTAATCTTGAAACGCCCCGCTGGGCGGTGATGACCGCGGGCATTGTGGCCGGCGGTACCGCCTTCGCAGCCGGTGGTGATCCCTATTCAGGCGCACTGCGTTATCGCGGCATTCTGCGTATTATCGGGACCTTCATCGGCTGTATCGCCGCGCTGACCATCATGATTGCCACGGTGCGCGCGCCGGTGGTGATGCTGCTGCTCTGCTGCATCTGGGCCGGGCTTTGCGTCTGGCTCTCTTCGCTGATCAAAGTTGAAAACTCCTACGCGCTGGGGCTGGCGGGCTACACCGCGCTGATTATCGTGGTCACCGCAGACGCCAGCGGTGGCCTGACGCTGGCACCGCAGTACGCGGTAGAGCGTTGCAGTGAGATCGTGCTCGGGATTCTGTGCGCCATTCTGGCGGATATGATCTTCTCGCCGCGCTCGATTAAAAAAGTGATCGACGCTGAAGTGGATTCCCTGCTGGTGGCGCATTATCAGCTGCTGCAACTGTGCGTGGCGCACGGCGATAAAGAGGAAGTCGATAAAGCCTGGAGCGCGCTGGTACGGCGTACCACGGCGTTAAACAGCATGCGCAGCCAGCTGATGATGGAATCTTCGCGCTGGCAGAACAGCAACCGTCGTTTGCAGATGCTCAACACCCTCTCTCTGACCCTGATTACTCAGGCGGCAGAAACCTTTCTGATCCAGAACTCACGACCTGACTACATTCCACCGCAGTACCGTTTGCTGATTGAAAAAGAGGCCACAACAGCTGACGAGGTTCATAAGCGGATGAAGGTGATGCGGCGGGTGATTGGCGCCAGCGGCAAAACCACGCCGGTTACGCTGGTGAGCTGGGTCGGTGCGGCGACAGAATATCTGTTGCTGCGTAACGGCATTAAAAGTAACAGCCGTATCACCCCGCTGGAGGAGGAAATCCTGCAGCGTGAGGTGCTGATTCAGGCGCGATCGGCTGAGACCCATCATGCGATGATCAACGGCATCCGCACCTTTGTGGCTACCGCGCTGGGATCGCTGTTCTGGTTATACACCGGCTGGACTTCCGGCAGCGGCTGCATGGTGATGCTGGCAGTGATTACCGCGCTGGCGATGCGCATGCCGAATCCGCTGATGATGGCGAAAGATTTCCTCTACGGCATGACGGTGGCGGTGCCGCTCGGTGCACTCTACTTCATCTATGTGCTGCCCAATACTCAGCAGAGCGCGCTGCTGCTCTGTATCGCTATCGGCCTGCTGGGCTTTGTTGGCGGGATCTTCATTCAGCGACGGCAGCTTGGCACCCTGGGTGCGTTAATCGGTACCATCAACGTGCTGGTGCTGGATAATCCGATGAAGTTCGAATTTAACGTCTTCCTCGATAATGTGCTCGGCCAGGTGATTGGCTGCTTCGTGGCAATGATGGTGATCCTGCTGATCCGCGATAAATCTAAAGCGCGTACCGGCCGCAAACTGCTTAACCGCTTTATGTATGCTGCGGTGTCGGCGATGACCACCAATCAGGCGCGCCGCCGTGAAAACCATCTGCCGGCGCTCTATCAGCAACTGTTTCTGCTGCTGAATCTGTTCCCCGGCGATATCGACAAATACCGTATCGCGCTGACGCTGATTATTGGACATCAGCGGTTACGCAATGCGGAAATACCGGTGAATGATGATTTGTCAGCCTACCACCGGCAACTGCGCTACACCGCCGATCGGGTGATCTCCGCCAGCAGTGACGACAAGCGCCGCCACTATTTCGAGCGTCTGCTGCAGGAGCTGGAGGTATATCAGGAAAAACTGGTGCATTACGACGCGCCGATTAGCGTCACCGAACCGGTAAAACGGCTGGCGACCATGCTGAACAAGTATCAGAACACCCTCATCCAAATCTGAAACCGGCCGCTGCCCGCCGCAGCGGCCTGCTCAATGCCATCCCGTCACAAAACCTGTCGCTTTTGCCAACTATACTCTTCGGACGGAAGGATAAAATGACAGGAGCGAATCAATGACATCACTGCAATCAAGCGAACTATTCCAGACTGGCTATTTAGCCGATGGTCAATGGCATCGCACCTCCACCACTTTTGACGTCACCAATCCCGCCACCGGCGAGGTGATCGCGCAGGTCGCTAAAGCGGGCAAAGCAGAAACCGAACAGGCGATTGCTGCCGCCGAACGGGCATTCCCCGGCTGGCGTGCCCGGACGGCCAAAGCGCGCGCTGAGATCCTTTATCGCTGGTATCAGCTGATGATTGAGAACAAACGCTGGCTGGGCCAGCTGATGACTGCCGAGCAGGGCAAGCCGCTGAAAGAGGCGGAAGGCGAAGTCGAGTATGCCGCCAGCTTTATCCAGTGGTTTGCTGAACAGGCAAAACGCGCCAACGGGGAAATTATCCCACCAGCCAAACCGGGTTCCCGTATCCTGGCAACGCGTGAACCGATTGGCGTCGTCGCCGCTATCACGCCGTGGAATTTCCCGATGGCGATGCTGACCCGCAAGCTGGGTCCGGCGCTGGCAGCGGGTTGTACCGGCATCATCAAACCGGCGAATAATACGCCGCTCTCGGCCTTCGCACTGCTGGCGCTGGCGAAACAGGCGGGCGTGCCGGATGGGGTGCTCAACGCGGTGGCAGGTGATACGCATGCTATCAGCGACGCCATCATGGCCAGTAAAGCCGTGCGTAAAATCTCGTTCACTGGTTCGACAGCGGTCGGCAAGCTGCTGATGCGCAATGCCGCAGAAACCATGAAAAAGGTTTCAATGGAGCTGGGAGGCAACGCGCCTTATATCGTGTTCGAGGATGCGGACATCGATGCGGCGGTGCAGGGCGCCATCGCTAACAAATTCCGAAATGCTGGCCAGGTCTGCGTCAGCGTTAACCGCTTCTACATTCATAACGCCATCTATGACCGTTTTACCCGCCAGCTGGCAGAGGAAGTGAACAAGCTGAAAGTCGGCAACGGCATGGACGAAGGGGTGATCGTCGGGCCGCTGATTGAAGCCTCTGCGCTGGAAAAAGTGGAGCAGCACGTGCAGGACGCGGTCGCCAAAGGCGGTAAACTGCTGGCAGGCGGTGAACGCCACGCGCTGGGCGGCAACTTCTGGCAACCGACGGTAATTACCGAGGCGCACGAAGAGATGCAGCTGGCGCAGGAAGAGACCTTTGGCCCGGTCGCCGCCTGCTTCCGTTTTGATGAAGAAGATGAGGTGATCCGCCGTGCTAACGACACGCCATTCGGTCTGGCGGCCTACTTCTACACCCAGAATTTGCAGCGGGTATTCCGCGTCTCTGCCGCGCTGGAAAGCGGCATGATCGGCATTAATGAATGTGCCGTATCGACCGAACTGGCGCCGTTTGGTGGCGTGAAAGAGTCTGGCCTGGGCCGCGAAGGTTCAGTGCTGGGCATGGAAGAGTATCTGGAGGTCAAAGCGCTGCACCTGGGCGGTTTGGGCTAGCGGATATGAACGGGCGGCGCGGGTCGCCCGCAGACGGAGGATGGGAGCCGTCAGCATGAAAACCGAGCGTTTTGATTTCAATGAGATCGTCGATCAGGCCCACTTCTTTCGCCAGTTCAGCGAGCGCTTTGCGCTGGAGGAGCGGCGGATCTGCGACCTGGATGGATTATGGGATGTGGTCACTGGCGAATCATTGCCGATGCCGCTGGAAATTGAGTTTGTGAACCTGGGGAAAGGGCAGCGACGACGTTATGGCGCGCTGATTCTGCTATTTGATGAAGCGGAAGAGGAGCTGGAAGGCCAGCTGCATTTTAACGTCAGATGAAAAAGGGCCCCGGCGAGCGGGGCCAAAGGGTTCGTCATAAATCTGACGAGGAATTACTTATACAGCTGAGCGGTGAAGTGATAGTTATCACCGGTGCGCGCTTCAATCACTTTATAGGCGCTGGCACCCTGTTCATCGGCTTTCTGAGACAGCTCAGCGCGATAATCCATGGGGGCACCCGCTGTACCGCTGATGGTTACGGTGCCCGCAGGCTGCAGATTCTGCGCTTGCTCGCCGGTTACCAGCTGTGCGGCAGATGCGCCGAACGCCATAACGGAAAGCAGGCTGACTGTAGCGATGGTTGTTTTGATTTTCATTTTTCGTCTCCTCAATACGTTCAACAACCTGCGGTGAAAAGAAGAAGCGGGTCGTCGACTCTTGTCTCTCATGCGCCTTTCACGGCGTCATAACGGTTAATTATTTATACAGCTCAGCGGTGACGTGATAGGTGTCATCCTGGTTGTTTTCGATGATGCGATAGTGGCTGGCACCCTGCGCATCGGCTTTCTCAGACAGGACCTGACGGATATTGGTCTGATCGCCGTCCCGACCGCTGACGCTGATGGTCTGGTTCATCGGTTGCAGATTCTGGCTCTGTGCCTGCTGGTTTGAGACCAGGCTGGCTGCGCTGGCACCGACTGAGAACACGGAGGCCAGACTGAGTACGGCAATAGCAAATGTAGTTTTCATGATCAACTCTCCTGAAACTGTGTTGCCTCATCCCACCGAGGCGCATAACCGCGCGTCAAAAAGTGGGCTGCTGGCGATATTGGGTTGCGCTGGGCTTAGTTGTACAGACGGGCGGTAGCGTGATAGTTACCGTTGTTGTAAGCCTCAATCACGCGGTAGGCTTTTGCACCCTGCTGATCGGCTTTTTCGCTCAGCTGCTGATTAATTTCCATCGGTGAGCCCGCTACGCCGCTGACGCTAATGGTACCCGCCGGTTGCAGATCCTGCGCCTGCGCAGCGGTGACAGATTCTGCTGCTACAGCACCAAAAGAGAGGGCAGAGAGAATGCTCAGGGTTGCGATAGTAGTTTTTACGTTCATGTATTTTTCCTCGTCGTCAATTTTTATCTTTTTAGTTGGTGTGATTTGCATCACGAAAAGAAGTATAGAACTAATAACGGAAGAAATTAATACCCCGCTAATAATGTTTTTTTGTGATTCTTTATCCTTATGGCTACTTTTAATAACTCAACGTTATAAAAAACGGCGGAAAAATGACCTTTTCGCTGTTTTTTATTGCAAAAACAGGCAGATAAATCACTTTATCTTTTTGTGCGAAAATACGTGGTCGATCAGACTGGTCTTTGATTTAGATCTGGGTAATGTCGCCAGAGTGGTGATGTAAAGCAGTGTAAAATACCGCAAAAGGTTAAGCAGACCAAAAGGTATGACCAATATTCGCATTGGCGAAAGCAGGACAGAGTGCGGATTAACTGTTTGATCTACTGGAGAATAGGGCAGGGTAAGTGGCAGGGCGAGCAGAAAGGGCGGTTGAACGGTCGCGTGAGGCCCGATCAACCACCCTGTTATCAGAGTTCCTGTTCAAACAGGTTAAGAATCGCCCCGTGCAGCTGCTTAACCGTAAAGTCGCGCGCGCGGGTGATAAAGATGGTGTCATCGCCAGCGATGGTGCCGAGGATGCCTTCCGATTTACCCAGTGAGTCGAGCAGGCGCGCAATCAGCTGCGCAGCGCCTGGGCTGGTATGAATCACCACTAGCGCATCATTGTAATCGATGTCGAGAACCAGGTTTTTTAACGGGCTGGTGGTGGTCGGCACGCCAAGCTCGGCGGGCAAGCAGTAAACCATCTCCATCTTGGCATTGCGGGTGCGTACCGCGCCAAACTTGGTCAGCATACGAGAAACCTTTGACTGGTTAATGTTCTCGAAGCCTTCATCCTGGAGCGCCTGAACGATTTCGCCCTGGGAACTGAATTTTTCTTCTTTTAATAAGGCTTTGAAAGCCTTGATCAGATCGTCTTGTTTCGATGGGTTTCGCATAGGTTACCAATAAATAGAGGGAATAACCGCACATCCGCCCGCGGCAGAGTGGTGATTATGCATTTAAATGCATTTTTATGCAATCGGTTGATTGATGAGCAGGGTTCGGGCGGCTAGCGGGCGGCGATAATAGCAAAGAAATCGTCTCAGACCAAAACCCCTGTCACAGCACCGAAAGGCGAAGGTTGCAAAGTTGTTATATTATTGGTGGTGTAGTAACAGAAAACGCACGTAGCCGTTCTCTGTCTGCCGACGGCAAAGTTGTCGGTCATTCAGGTATTAAGATGATATGTAACTTTTGAATCCGGAGATCACGTGTGAAAATACGTAGAATTAACAACGGATACGCGTCATCACCTGAGCTGTTGATTAAGGTCTGACACAGATGGAATTCCGGCTCTTCTCTGCCCCACCTTAATAAGGAGTTAAGAATGAAAGTTGCCGTACTCGGTGCCGCTGGCGGCATAGGCCAGGCGCTCGCACTTCTACTCAAAACCCAGCTTCCCGCAGGTTCAGAACTTTCACTGTATGACATCGCGCCGGTAACGCCGGGCGTTGCCGTCGATCTCAGCCATATTCCTACTGCGGTGGCTATCAAGGGATTTAGTGGAGAAGACGCCACGCCAGCATTGCAGGGTGCCGATGTGGTACTGATCTCCGCCGGTGTGGCACGTAAGCCCGGTATGGACCGCGCCGACCTGTTCAACGTTAACGCTGGCATTGTGCGCAACCTGATTGATCAGGTGGCGACCACCGCGCCAAAAGCGTTAATCGGCGTGATCACCAACCCGGTCAATACCACGGTGGCGATTGCGGCTGAAGTCCTGAAAAAACACGGCGTCTACGACAAAAATCGGCTGTTCGGTGTTACCACGCTGGATATCATTCGCGCCAATACTTTTGTCGCGGCGTTAAAAGGCAAGCAACCGGGTGAGATTGAGGTACCGGTTATCGGCGGCCATTCCGGCGTGACCATCCTGCCGCTGTTGTCGCAGGTGCCAGGCGTCAGCTTTAGCGAGCAGGAAGTGGCTGATCTCACTAAACGCATCCAGAATGCCGGGACCGAAGTGGTAGAGGCCAAAGCCGGTGGCGGTTCTGCTACGCTGTCGATGGGTCAGGCTGCGGCACGCTTCGGTTTATCGCTGGTGCGGGCGCTTAACGGCGAGGCCAACGTGGTGGAGTGTGCTTATGTTGAAGGGGACGGCGAATATGCGCGTTTCTTCTCACAGCCGCTGCTGTTGGGCAAAAATGGCATTGCCGAACGCAAATCGATTGGTAGCCTGAGCCCATTCGAGCAGCAGGCGCTGAACGGTATGCTGGAGACGCTGAAGAAAGATATTGAGCAGGGCGAAACGTTCGTGAAGCAGTAATCACCGCGTAAACCCAACAACGCCCGGCTAAGCCGGGCGTTGTCGTTTACAGGCCGCCCGATTTATAGGCGCGTGCGGCCGGTGCCCCATTGCTGGCCGGCAGCTTCTTGCCCAGTGTTTCCATCCGCATCTGGAATGGCGGGAACGGCATCTCAATGCCGTGCTGCTCAAATCCGCTCAGAATCAGCTGATGCAGTTCGTGACGCAGCGGCATGCGATGTCCCATCTCTGCTGCATGCACGCGCAGTTCAAACAGCTGGATCCCCTGCTGTAAATCGACCAGAAACGCCTCAGGCGGCGGCGTATCCAGTACATAGCTGCAGCGTTCAGCAGCCTGTTTCAGGATGGTGGTCACCTGTTCACTGCTCACCTTCGCTGGCGCAGGAATGGTCAGCACCACGCGCGTCACCGAATCTGACAGCGACCAGTTAACGAACTGCTCGGTGATAAAGGCCTTATTCGGCACGATGATCTCTTTGCGGTCCCAGTCGGTAATGGTCGTAGCGCGCGTATTGATGCGGGTAATGCTGCCGGTCAGCTCGCGAATGGTGACGGTATCGCCGATGCGAATCGGTTTCTCAAACAGGATGATCAGACCCGAGATAAAGTTGGCGAAAATTTCCTGCAAACCAAAACCCAGTCCGACACCCAGCGCGGCCACCAGCCATTGCAACTTCGACCACTCAATGCCGATCAGCGAGAAGCCAATCAGCCCGCCAATCAGCAACAGCAGATATTTGGTCAGCGTGGTGATGGCGTAGCCGGTACCGGGCGTCAGGTTAAGGTGCTGCAGCAGTGCCAGCTCCAGCAGCGCCGGCATATTACGCACCAGCTGAGTAGTGATAATAAACACCAGAATCGCGATTAGCACCGACCCCAGCGTGATCGGCTGAATAGACTCCACGCCCTGCACCGAGGTGCTGACATCCCACAGCTGAATATTCTCCAGAAAGCCGAACGCGGAGTGAATCTCCGACCACAGTACGATCACCGACACCAGCGCAATCAGCGTCAGGATTGAGCGCACCAGCCGCAGTGACTGGGCACTGATGGCATCCAGATCGATTACCGGCTCTTCGATTTCAATCGCGTCGGTATTTTGTGCGCCTTGCTCTTTCTCTTCTTCGCTGCGCGCACGGTTAGCCAGCATGTCAGCACGACGCTGACGGGCGCGGTCAAAGCCGAGACGACGACGCTGAATCAACATCCAGCGGCGGATGATGTGATAGATCACCAGCAGCAGGAACCAGATGGCTACCGAGGTTTCCAGCCTTGCCAGCAAAGCCTGTGCCGTCGCCAGGTAACCAATCGCCGAGGCGAGGGCTGCCATCAGCGGCATGGCGATCATCAGGTTCCACAACATGCGGTTGACCATGTTGTCGCCGTTGCCCTCTTTATCCAGATAGAGCGGAATACCGGCGCGTTTCAGGCTGACGGTGACGATGCTGATCGCGCCGCAGATCAGAATGAAGCAGAGACGTCCCAGTGACGAGGAGAACTGGCGATCTTCCAGATTGCTGAAGGCGATTAACAGCATGATCAGCGGCACAATCAGCCCGATACTCAGGGAGTAATAGCGCATGGCGCGCGCCACGCGATTCTGCGGCCAGCGGAAATGAACGATAAACAGACCGTTGGGGCGGGCAAAGGCGGCGCTAATCATAAAGGCCCACAGCAGGGGCAGCGTAGCGGTAATCCCGTCACCAATGGCGACCGCAATCGGGTAGGGCCAGGCGTTCTGCAAACCATAACCCAGCGTCCCCCACAACACCGGCAGCGGCAGCGCCACCAGAATCGACCAGAAAACGGTACGGATGGTCAGCCGGAAGCGATCCTGCGTCACTTTGCCGACTTTACTGGCGGAGCGCTCAAGGAAGGCATTGAAGTGACGCCGTGAGCTGATGCTAAAGCCGACCAGCAGCAGGGCGGCAATGATCGGCAGCACGGTGCTGCGGCTGGTAAACATCATTGCCATCGCTTTGCCGAGCTGTCCCAGCGTATCCAGCGACAGCAGGCGTGACAGATCCTTAGCCAGATCGAGCGGGTAACTCAGGCCGATCGGGCTGACGTCGGCGGTCCAGAACAGATAACGGTGGGTGGCATCTTTCACTTCGGTCAGCGCATCCTGCAGCTGTGTATTGCCGACCTTCAGCTTGGTGATCTCCAGGATCAAGGTATCGCAACCGGAGATCAGCGAGTTAAGCAGTTCGCGCTGGGTACGAAGCTGGGCATCAAGGATGCGCTTCTGCTCGCTGGTATAGGGCTGGCCATCGGCCTGGTGACCCTTACGAAGCGCCTCCTGGCGCTCCAGCAGATCTTCATAGGAGAGACGCTGAACCCGTAACTGGGCCATCTCATTATCAATCTGCTGAGACTTTGGCATTTCCGGCAGGCGCGCCACCTGGGCGCGCAACGCTTCGCCCAGCAGATTGGAGGCACCCAGCCACTGGGACTGTTCGCGCAGGGTAGAGAGCGCCTGACGCACCTGAATAATTTGATTGGTGGCCAGCCGCTGCTGCGACGCCACCAGATCCATCCGCTGCGCCTGCTGATTCAGGGCGACGGAGAGATCGCGGTTAATGCGGAATTGATCGCTGATTGCCGGTGGCAAATCACCACTGTTTTCGGCCAGCTGTTCGGTACGCGCCAGCGCCAGTTCGGCTTCACGCTGACGTTGATCGTTGAGCTGATTGCGCAGTGCCTGCAGATAGTTATCCAACTGGGCAGCCTTACGCTGGTGCATTTCGGCCCGCATCCGCGCCAGTTCCTGACGATTGTTGGCGGAGAGTTGCGCCAGTTCCAGCTCATCGACGCGCGCTTTATTGGCGGCATTTTCCGCCTGACGCGCCGCCAGTTGTAGCTGGCCCTGCGGCGAAGTGCTGTTGCTGGCACCCTGCAAACGACGCTCACTCTCGGTCATGGCGCGGCGTGCTTCGGTCTGCTGCTGCGGCAACTGCGACAGTGAGTCACTGATCTCGCGCGCCCGATCCTGCTCCTGTTGCGCCTGGCGACCCTCTTCCAGCAGCTGACTGCTGACCTGCAGAATCTCCTGATCCAGTTCGGCGCTGCTCATGTTGCTGCGCACGGTTTTCGCGCTGTCGCCGATCGTGGCGATCTGCTGGCGTAACTCGCGTGCCAGACGCGGAAAATCGTCAATAACCTGCTGGTATTGCGCGGCGCGCTCCAGCGAGTCATCACGTTCAGAGAGGAAGTTTAACGCTGCTTCAATCGACTGGATTTGTTCCGCCTGGGCCGGTGAGCTTTTGGCAGCTTTAGTCTCTTCCAGTTGCTGTTTAAGCTGGCTGGCGTCAGGCAGGCTGGCCGCAAGGGCCGGGCTGCTGAGCCACAGGCTCAGCAGCAGGAGGAGAATCGAACGCACAGGAGATACTCAACTTAGTCGACGATAACGTCGGAAACGTCTGTTGCTACCGGCAGGGCAATCGCCAGCGGTTGACCCAGACGGGTTTTGCTCTCAGCTTCGAGGCTTTCAGCCAGTTTAACCCGGCCAGGTGCGAACAGGTTGATAACGGTTGAGCCCAGCTTAAAGCGGCCCATTTCCTGGCCTTTCAGCAGCACCACCGCCCCTTCATCATCGGCCGCCGGATAATGCCAGCGCTTAATTACCCCTTCACGCGGCGGCGTAATGGTACCGGCCCACACCGTCTCGATGCTGCCGACAATGGTGGCACCGACCAGAATCTGCACCATCGGTCCGATATCGGTTTCGAAATAGCAGATAACGCGCTCGTTACGGGCAAACAGGTTAGGAATATTGCGCGCGGTCAGCGGATTAACCGAGTAGAGATCGCCAGGTACGTAAATCATCTCACGCAGGATGCCGTTGCACGGCATATGCACCCGGTGATAGTCGCGCGGTGCCAGATAGGTGGTCACGAACTCGCCGTCGACAAAGCGGGCGGCCATCTGCTCATTACCGGCCAGCAGGGCTTCAAGCGTGTAGTGATGACCTTTCGCCTGGAAAATCTGGTCGCCATCAATGTGGCCGAGCTGGCTGATTGCGCCATCAGCGGGCAGGGCGATCAGGTTGGCGTCAGCATCCACCGGACGCGCATCGTCTTTTAACGGACGGACGAAGAAGTCGTTAAAGGTGCGATAGCTGGCGGTGTCAGGCTTGCGCGCTTCCGCCATGTCGACTTTGTAAAACCAGACAAAGATGTCAATGACCAGTTTGGTCAACCAACCACCGCGGCGACTGGCGCCCCAACCGGCGAGTTCAGTCAGCCATTTCTTCGGGAGAATATGATTCAAGCCGAGTTTCAAACGATCAAACACCTTAGCCTCCTGGCTATTTTCATGACGTTGATAAAAAAGGGAGCGGATTGTAGCAGCGCCCCGGTCAGATGGCGACTATAGCCGATTTATGGCGCGCGGCGAATCATCGGCCGCAGGCCGATCCGCGCGTGGCACTGTGGCCCGGCGACCCTTTGCTGTAGGTCGCGCCGCGCGGCGGATGAAACTCTGAGGTCAGGACGCGGTTATACCGGTTAACTATCGCCGTCAGGGAAATTTTTACGCGTTTTTACCTGCGCCATGCTTTCCAGAATGCGGTGGTAGTTATCAAAACGGGAAACGTTGATTTTACCTTGCTCTACCGCTTCACGGATCGCACAGCCGGGATCGCTGCCATGCTTACAGTCACGGAATTTGCAATCGCCGAGGTAGGCCCGAAATTCGACAAATCCACGGGTGATTTGTTCCGGTTCAAGGTGCCATAAACCGAACTCACGTACCCCTGGCGAATCGATCACATCGCCGCCGTGCGGGAAGTGGTACAAGCGCGAGGCGGTGGTGGTGTGCTGGCCCAGTCCGGAGCCATCCGACACTTCATTGGTCAGAATGGCGACCTGCTCCTCTTTATCGAGGCCGAGCAGAGCATTCAGCAGGCTGGATTTGCCGACGCCAGACTGGCCGGCGAAGATGCTGACGCGGTCAGTTAACGCCGCTTCCAGCTCATCAAGGCCGTTTTTCGCCCGGCTGGAAACCATCACCACCCGATAACCAATCTCGCGATAAATATCCATCTGCTGATCAACAAAAGCGCGCGCCTTATCATCCAGCAGATCGGTTTTGTTCAGCACCAGCAGCGGTTCGATATCCAGCGTTTCGCTGGCGACCAGATAGCGGTCGATGATGTTAAGCGACAGTTCCGGCAGGATCGCCGACACGATAATGATCTGATCGATATTGGCGGCGATCGGTTTCACGCCGTCATAAAAATCGGGACGGGTTAACACGCTGGTGCGTTCATGCACCGCCTCGACAATGCCTTTACCGCCGCTCAGCGCCGGACGCCACATTACGCGGTCGCCGGTTACCAGCGAGCGGATCGTGCGGCGAATATTGCAGCGGTGGGCGACGCCTGCGCTGTCCTCGACATCGGCGTGCATGCCAAAACGGCTGACAACGACCCCATCTGCAGTTTCACCAAACAGATTATCATCCGCATCCGGACGCTCTCTGCGTTGGTTGAGACGGCGATCGTGGTTAGCGCTTACGCGACGTTGTTGGCCCTTCGACAGTTTATTTTTGCTCACTCACCCTCACAGCGTTAGCCAGATTTCGCCCGGCTGGGCAAAACGTCTATGATACACCTTATTCATCCTGAATGACGACTACAGCAACCGCAGGAAACAGCATGGCTACTGGAAATGAACAGAATCTGATCTGGATTGATCTTGAGATGACCGGACTGGATCCGGAGCGCGATCGTATTATTGAGATTGCCACCCTGGTAACGGACGCCAATTTAAACATCCTGGCGGAAGGCCCGGTGATGGCGGTGCACCAGTCCGATGCGCAACTGGCGCTGATGGATGACTGGAATGTTCGCACCCATACCAACAGCGGATTGGTGGAGCGGGTGAAGGCGAGCCAGATTGACGATCGGGCAGCGGAGCAGGCGACCATTGCCTTCCTGCAGCAGTGGGTACCGGCCAACACCTCGCCGATTTGCGGTAATAGCATTGGTCAGGATCGGCGTTTCCTGTTCAAATACATGCCTGAGCTGGAAGCCTACTTCCACTATCGTTATCTGGACGTCAGCACGCTGAAAGAGCTGGCGCGCCGCTGGAAGCCCGATATCCTGCCCGGCTTTAAAAAGAGCGGTTCGCACCAGGCGCTGGATGACATCCGCGAATCAGTGGCGGAGCTGGCTTACTACCGTGAGCACTTCTTGCAGCTTTAATCGACAACGGGTGCGCAGGAAATCGACAGATTGCTGCTTTAATCGGCAATCGCGCTGAAAGCGCAAAATTTTGCTTTCAGAGGCTTGCAGCAGCAACGATTTCTCGTATAATGCGCACCCCGTACCGGTGAAGAATTTATTAACGGTACAAGGCGCGGGAATAGCTCAGTTGGTAGAGCACGACCTTGCCAAGGTCGGGGTCGCGAGTTCGAGTCTCGTTTCCCGCTCCAGATTTAATTAGCAGTACCCTCTTTGCGGGAATAGCTCAGTTGGTAGAGCACGACCTTGCCAAGGTCGGGGTCGCGAGTTCGAGTCTCGTTTCCCGCTCCAGATTTTTTAGCAGTGCCCTTCTATGCGGGAATAGCTCAGTTGGTAGAGCACGACCTTGCCAAGGTCGGGGTCGCGAGTTCGAGTCTCGTTTCCCGCTCCAGTTTTACGTCAGACCCTATTAAGTAATTATCAGGTTATTAATTGTTGCGGGCCCGGATAGTTCCCAGAAGGTTATCCACAGCGCTGCATGCCCTCATTTACGCCTTATTCCCCGATCTGTAAAATGCTTTTGAACAGAGTTATCCACAGCTTTATCTGTTAACCGAAGCGATAGACTCATTATTAAATAAACACAACTTTTCGGTAAGTAGTTGATAATTAACAATATGAAAATATTTCAGATTGTTATTTACCTGCGTTATCAGCCTTATGGCAGTTGAATGACAACGGCTTTTTATTTTTATTCACAGCATGTGGAAAACGCGATCCTGCCGGCTGGCTGTACACTCATGCATCACGCGGTAATCCCTTCTCGACTGCACGAACCAGGCGCTTTTGCTGTGCGGGCTGCACGTCGATAACCACCTGCTGACGCTTATCCTGCTGCCGGGCGATGGCCCACCGGATATGTTCATCCAGCAAATCACTCTCACCCAGCCGCTGCTCCAGCACCGGAATAATCTCCGATGACCAGGGCGCATTACCCAGCGCCACGGCGATATTGCGCAGCCAGCGTAAATGACCGATGCGCCGAATCGCCGATCCCTCCGTAATACGCAGAAACTTTGCTTCATCCCATTGAAACAGATCGATCAGTTCGGGCGCATGCAGGGCGGCGCGCGGCGAAAAGTCACTTTCATCGCTGAGCTGCCCGTAACGATTCCACGGACAGATCAGCTGACAATCGTCACAGCCATAAATCCGGTTGCCCATCAGCGGACGAAATTCTTCCGGAATGGCCCCTTCGAGTTCGATAGTGAGGTAGGAGATGCAGCGCCGCGCATCGACCACATAGGGTTCAACGATGGCGTTGGTCGGGCAGATAGTCAGGCAGGCGACGCAGCGTCCACACTGCTCCGGCTGAGGCGTATCCACCGGCAGCGGCAGATCGATCAGCAGCTCGCCGAGGAAAAACCATGAACCCGCCTCGCGATTAAGAATCAAAGAGTGTTTACCGGTCCAGCCCAGTCCGGCTTTGGCCGCCAGCGGGCGCTCAAGCAGCGGGGCGGAGTCAACAAACGGCCGGAAATTAAGCTCACCGCAATGCTGCTGGATCATTTCTCCGAGCTTTTTCAGTCGATTGCGCAATACTTTGTGGTAATCACGACCAAGTGCATAACGGCTGACATAGCCCAGCCGGGGATTTTTCAGCGTACTGGCAAAAGCCGCTTTGGCCGGCAGGTAGTTCATGCGAACGCTGATGACGCGCAGCGTACCGGGTAGCAGTTCATGCGGACGCGCCCGCATCATACCGTGGCGCGCCATCCACTCCATCTCGCCATGATATTGCTTGTCCAGCCACGCCTGAAGACGCGGCTCTTCCGCACTCAGATCGGTATCGGTGATGCCGACCTGCTGAAAGCCGAGATCCAATCCCCACTGTTTAATCTGTTGTGCGAGTTGATGAAGATCGAGAGGGTATGACATGAGTGACCAGGGTTCGAAGAAAAACAGCCGCAGTTTACCATATTCTGTCTGGCCTGCGCAGGCTGTGGCGCAGCTGGAGCGTGAAGGCGCTGATGCGCTCGGCATCACCTTATATGAACTGATGCTGCGCGCCGGACAGGCAGCCTATGAACATCTTAACGCCTGCTGGCCTGACGCCAGACACTGGCTAATCCTGTGTGGTCATGGCAATAACGGCGGCGATGGCTACGTGGTGGCCCGTCTGGGGCAGGCGGCGGGCCGGCAGGTCACTCTGCTGGCCTGTGACGGTGAGAAACCGCTGCCCGAGGAGGCGCAACGTGCCCGCGACGCCTGGCTGGATGCGGGCGGCGAAATTCATGCCGCCGATGCCGCCTGGCCAGAGCAGGTCGGGGTCATCGTCGATGCGCTGCTGGGAACCGGCATTAATCGCGCGCCGGGCGAACCTTACCGCACCCTGATTCAGCAGGCGAATGCCCATGCTGCGCCGATCCTTGCTATCGACATGCCTTCCGGCTTAGTCGCCAGCACCGGCAGTGCGCCCGGCGAGGTGATACAGGCCACGCACACCCTGAGCGTGGTGGCGCTTAAGCCGGGCCAGATTACCGGCAAAGCGCGGGACTTTATCGGCGAGCTGTTCTATGCCGATCTCGGCCTGCAGGCTTTTCTGGCGGCGGAAACCGCTCCGATGGCGCGCTATGATGCCAGCGCGCTTGCACAGTGGCTCAGACCGCGTAAGCCGACCTCGCATAAAGGCGATCATGGTCGCCTGCTGGTGGTGGGCGGTGATGCCGGTACCGCCGGCGCGGTTCGGATGACGGCAGAAGCAGCGCTACGCAGCGGCAGCGGGTTAGTGCGAGTACTTACTCACAAGGATAATATTATCCCGATCCTGACGGCGCGGCCGGAAATCATGGTCGATGAACTAACCGATGAACAGCTCAGCGCGGCCCTGGAATGGGCGGATGTGATTGCGATTGGACCGGGCCTTGGGCAGCGGGATTGGGGCAAGCGGGCGCTGGAACGGGTCGCGGAATGCGAAAAGCCGATGCTTTGGGATGCGGATGCACTTAACCTGCTGGCAATCAGTGCAGAGAAACGTCAGAATCGCATCATTACGCCGCATCCTGGCGAAGCGGCGCGCTTGCTCAACATCAAGACCAGTGAAGTTGAGAGTGACCGCTTACATGCAGCGCAGAGCTTAGCCCAGCGCTACGGCGGCGTGGTGGTACTGAAAGGTGCCGGAACCCTGATCGCCAGCGAGCAGGGTGAAATGGCGTTTGCCGATGTAGGCAATGCCGGTATGGCCTCCGGCGGCATGGGCGATCTCCTGAGTGGGATTATCGCTTCGCTGGTGGGCCAGAAACTGGCGCTGTTTGAGGCTGCCTGTGCCGGCTGCGTCGCGCACGGCGCCGCAGCCGATGCGGTGGCGGCACAACGTGGCACGCGCGGTATGCTGGCAACTGATTTACTTGAGCTGCTGTGGCAATTTGTTAATCCTGAGATGAATCAAGAAGCATGAAGACCTGTGTTATTTCTTTGCCCGATGAGGCGGCTACGCTCGGTTTGGGCGCTCAACTGGCGCGTGCCTGTGGCAACGCGGCGGTCATTTATCTCTATGGCGATCTGGGGGCGGGTAAAACCACCTTCAGCCGCGGCTTTCTGCAGGCGCTGGGACATCAGGGCAACGTAAAAAGCCCAACCTACACGCTGGTCGAGCCTTACACCCTGGGTGAGCGCTCACTTTATCATTTTGATCTCTATCGGCTGGCCGACCCGGAAGAGCTGGAATTTATGGGCATCCGCGACTATTTCAGCGGTGACGCCATCTGTCTGGTTGAATGGCCACAGCAGGGCGAAGGGTTTCTGCCGCCGCCCGATCTCTCCTTAACGCTGCGCTACGTCGATGATGCGCGTGAAGCGGAGCTGGCGGCCCATACGCCGCTGGCAGAGCAGTGGATTGCGTCACTCGCACAACACAGGGACCCGGCATGAAGTCACGGATGAAATTAGCCTTAGTGACCCTGCTGTTGCTGGTCTGCGCGCCGCTGTTTGCGGCCACCCTGTCTGATATCAAAGTCGCCAACGGCGATAGCCAGGCCACGGTGACCCTGAGCTTTGCCGGGCAGCCAGTGTATGGTTTCTTCCCGCTACGCAACCCGGACCGGGTGGTGCTGGACGTGCGCCAGAGCGGAGTGGTGCAGGGACTGCCGCTGAACTTCAGCGGAGAAAACATTGTAAAGCGCATCCGGACCAGCACGCCGAAAGACAAACAGAGCGTACGGCTGGTGTTTGAGCTGACGCAGCCGGGCAAAACCCGGGCGGTGACGCAGCGTAACGGCAGCAGCTACAGCGTGGTGTTTACCATTACCGGCTCACGGCCGGCCGTAACCCGCCCGACGCCGACGCCCGATCCTGCGCCGGTCCGCGCCCCGGTTCAGAGCGCAGCCGCCGCGAACCCGTTTAACGCCAATCCAGTCACCGCCGTCACCAGCACAGCCAGCACGGTACGTCCGGGCAGCGCGGTCAGCCGCAACGACACGGTGATCGTGGCGATTGATGCCGGACACGGCGGTCAGGACCCCGGCGCTATCGGACAGCGCGGGCTGAAAGAGAAGAATGTCACCATCGCTATCGCCCGTAAGCTGCGGGTGTTACTGAATAACGATCCGATGTTCAAAGGCGTACTGACCCGTGATGGCGACTATTTTATTTCGGTGATGGGCCGTTCTGACGTGGCGCGTAAAGCGAATGCCAACGTGCTGGTCTCAATTCACGCCGATGCCGCGCCAAGCCATGCGGCGACCGGTGCGTCGGTCTGGGTGCTGTCGAACCGTCGCGCCAACAGTGAAATGGCTAACTGGCTGGAGCAGAAAGAGAAACAGTCTGAACTGCTGGGCGGCGCAGGCGATCTGCTGGCGAACAGTCAGGCGGACCCTTATCTCAGCCAGGCGGTGCTCGACCTGCAGTTTGGTCATTCACAGCGTGTCGGTTATGACATTGCCCAGCGCGTGTTGCAGCAATTACGCGGCGTCACTTCGCTGCATAAACGCTTACCAGAGCATGCCAGCCTTGGCGTGCTGCGTTCGCCGGATATTCCTTCGCTGTTAGTGGAAACCGGTTTTATCAGTAATTCCTCGGAGGAGCGACTGCTTGGCAGTAGCGCACACCAGGATAAGATTGCGCAGTCGATCTATAAAGGTCTGCGCACTTATTTCCTGGCGCACCCGCTGCAATCCATCCCAAAGGAGGAAAACCGGCCGCTGGGCTCGTCGCCAGCGGTTAGCGTCGCCAGCAACCCGGCGACCGGCGTGACGCAATATACCGGTGCCACTCAGCGCCACACGGTGACGCGCGGCGAGACGCTGTCTGGCATCGCCGCGAAGTATGGCGTCAGCATGGCCACCCTGCGTGAGATGAATAAGCTGAAGCGCGATGTGGTATGGGTTGGGCAACGCCTTAAAGTCCCGGCCAGCGCTGCCGTCAGCCGGACCACGCGAGCCACCACGCGCGGTGTGGTCCGTCATAAAGTGGTACGTGGCGACTCGCTGACCGGCATTGCCGCCCACTACGGCGTCAGCCCGAAGGCGATAATGCAGACCAATAATCTGAAGTCGACCAACGTAATGTTGGGGCAGAACCTGAAAATTCCTGCATCCTGAATGTTTGCCCGGCCACTGCGCCGGGCTATCAGCTAAAAGGATATCCACCATGCCGATACAAATTTTACCGCCGCAACTGGCGAACCAGATCGCGGCGGGTGAAGTGGTCGAGCGTCCTGCATCGGTTGTGAAAGAGCTGGTGGAAAACAGCCTTGATGCTGGCGCAACGCGCATTGATGTTGAGATTGAAAAGGGCGGCGCGAAGCTGATACGCATCCGTGACAACGGATGCGGCATCGTAAAAAGCGAACTGGCGATGGCACTGGCCCGCCATGCCACCAGCAAGATTGCCTCACTGGATGACCTGGAGGCGATCATGAGCCTCGGTTTCCGGGGCGAAGCGCTGGCCAGTATCAGCTCGGTCTCTCGCCTGACTCTGACCTCACGTACCGCCGATCAAACTGAAGCCTGGCAGGCCTATGCCGAAGGGCGAGATATGGCCGTGACGGTCAAGCCTGCTGCGCATCCGTGCGGCACCACGCTGGAAGTGCTGGATCTGTTTTACAACACCCCGGCACGCCGCAAATTCATGCGCACTGAAAAAACCGAGTTTGGTCACATCGACGAAGTGATTCGCCGCATCGCGCTGGCCCGCTTTGACGTGGCGATTTCACTCAGTCACAACGGCAAAATGATGCGTCAGTATCGGGCGGTGAGTGAAGAGAGCCAGCGCGAACGACGGCTGGCAGCCATCTGTGGCGTGACCTTTATGCAGCATGCGTTACGCATCGACTGGCAGCACGACGATCTGTCACTGCGCGGCTGGGTAGCCGATCCGACCGGTTCGCGTCAGGTCAGCGACCTGCAGTATTGCTACGTAAACGGCCGCATGATGCGCGACAAACTGATCAATCACGCGATCCGCCAGGCTTTCCAGACCCAGCTGCAGGAGGACCAGCAGCCCGCCTATGTGCTCTATCTGGAAATCGATCCGCACCAGGTGGATGTCAACGTTCATCCGGCAAAACATGAGGTGCGGTTTCATCAGTCGCGGCTGGTGCATGATTTTATCTATCAGGGTGTGATGAGTGTGTTACAGGCGAGCGCGGCCCCGGTATTGCCGACGCTGCAGGCAGAGGAGCCCGCGCCGCGCTGGCAACCCGAGAATCGTCAGGCGGCCGGGGGGAACCATTTTTCACAGCCCGCCGCGCGTCGCAGCGAGTCAGCGCCGGCAGCACCGACGCCGGGACCAGCGCCAGCCTGGCAGAACAAAGAGAGCGGTTATCGTCAGCGGGAAGGCGCGGTGTATCAGCAGTTGCTAAAAACGCCTGCCACGGGCGCGCCACCAGCGAAGCCGGCTGAACCGGCACCGCGTGCCGTCGTCCAGGCGTCACCGCTGGCGGCGCATGCCCAGAGTTTTGGCCGGGTACTGACGGTGCTGCATCACCACTATGCGTTGCTGGAGCAGGACCAGAGACTGCTGCTGCTGTCTCTGCCGGTGGCGGCGCGCTGGTTAAAACAGGCGCAGCTTCAGCCCGGCGAAACCGGCTTAAAACCGCAGCCGTTATTGATCCCGGTGCGGCTTAAAATTGCCCAGACCGAGCGGCAGGCTGCACAGAAAAACAGCAGTCTGCTCAATCAGATGGGAATAGAACTGCAGCTGGAGGGCGACCACGTGACTCTGCGCGCGGTTCCTTTACCGTTACGAACACAAAATTTACAAATCTTGATTCCTGAACTGTTAGGCTATCTCGCCCGGCAGCAAGATAACTCTGCGACGCAACTGGCCCAGTGGCTGGCGCGGCGTCAGGATGCAGAGTCATCTGACTGGAATCACTCACAGGCGATTAACCTGCTGGCTGAGCTGGAACGGCTCTGTCCACAGTTATTAAAATCGCCGCCTTCAGGTCTGATACAGGCCATAGAGATTGAGAGCGCGATTGACGCGTTGAAGCATGAGTGAACTAAACCAGGCTGGCCGGCCAAAGGCTATATTTTTGATGGGACCCACGGCGTCTGGCAAGACGGCGTTAGCGATTGAGCTGCGTAAGCATTTGCCAGTGGAACTAATCAGCGTAGATTCTGCCTTAATCTATCGTCAGATGGATATTGGCACGGCGAAACCGTCGGCTGAGGAGTTAGCAGTGGCGCCCCATCGGTTGCTGGACATACGCGATCCCGCGGAAGCCTATTCGGCGGCCGAGTTTCGACGCGATGCGTTAGCAGAAATGGCGGATATCGTTCAGGCCGGACGAATTCCGTTGCTTGTTGGTGGAACCATGCTCTACTTCAAGGCGTTACTTGAAGGATTGTCGCCGTTGCCCTCGGCCGATCCCGAGGTTCGTCAGCGGATAGAGCAAACGGCGCGTGAAAAAGGCTGGGAAGCTTTACACCGCCAGCTGTGTGAAATCGACCCGGTTGCCGGCAGTCGTATTCATCCGAATGATCCGCAGAGACTTTCGCGAGCACTGGAAGTTTTTTTCATTTCGGGTAAAACTTTAACGGAACTGACAAAAACGTCCGGTGAAGCGTTACCCTACGATGTGTACCAGTTTGCCATCGCCCCCGCGAGCCGCGAGCTGTTACACCAGCGCATCGCGTTGCGTTTTGAGCAGATGTTGGCGTCAGGATTTGAAGCGGAGTCTCGGGCCCTGTTTGCACGAGGTGATTTGCATACGGACATGCCTTCCATTCGTTGTGTTGGTTATCGCCAGATGTGGTCTTATTTATCGGGCGAAATCGATTATGACGAGATGGTTTATCGGGGAATTTGCGCAACCCGGCAACTTGCTAAGCGTCAGGTTACCTGGTTACGCGGCTGGGAAAACGTTCACTGGTTAGACAGTGACGAGCCCCAACTGGCACGTGACAGGGTGCTACAGGTTCTTAGTGCGAAGCATGGGTGATTGTGTACAATTGACGGGTTATCGTGCGCAAATTTTTACGCAGTTTTTTCAGAACCATAGGTTCTACAAGCAACAAACAACAAGCATATAAGGAAAAGATAGAATGGCTAAGGGGCAATCATTACAAGACCCGTTTTTGAACGCACTGCGTCGTGAACGTGTTCCGGTTTCGATTTATTTGGTTAACGGTATCAAGCTGCAGGGTCAGATTGAGTCATTTGATCAGTTTGTAATTTTGCTGAAAAACACGGTAAGTCAGATGGTTTATAAACACGCCATTTCTACCGTTGTTCCTTCGCGCCCGGTTTCTCACCATAGCAATAATACCGGTGGCGGCAGCAACAATTACCATCATGGCGGCAGCAACACATCTGCGCAGCCACAGCCACAACAAGACGGTGATAACGCAGAATAACGCGTCGCCGTACAGCCAGGACCGGAGAGCATGAATGGTTTTCCGTCCTGGTCTTTTATTTTAGCGAGGTTATAGCTTGTTTGACCGTTATGATGCCGGTGAGCAGGCCGTACTGGTACACATCTGGTTCTCCCAAGACAAAGAAGTAGAAGATCTTCAGGAATTTGAAACCCTGGTTTCTTCTGCTGGCGTTGACGCGCTGCAAGTGATCACTGGCAGCCGCAAAGCGCCACATCCCAAGTATTTTGTCGGTGAAGGAAAGGCCGTTGAAATTGCCGATGCGGTAAAAACAACAGGAGCATCGGTCGTCTTATTCGATCATGCCCTTACGCCCGCTCAGGAAAGAAATCTCGAGCGCCTGTGCGAATGCCGGGTGATTGATCGTACCGGCTTAATTCTCGATATCTTCGCGCAACGCGCACGCACCCACGAAGGTAAATTGCAGGTTGAGCTGGCACAGCTACGCCATCTTGCCACGCGTCTGGTACGCGGCTGGACGCACCTTGAACGCCAGAAAGGCGGGATCGGCTTACGCGGTCCGGGTGAAACGCAGTTAGAAACTGACCGTCGCTTATTACGCGGCCGTATCAGCCAGATTTTATCCCGTCTGGAACGGGTAGAGAAACAGCGTGAGCAGGGACGTCAGGCACGCGCCAAGGCCGATGTGCCAACCGTGTCGCTGGTGGGCTATACCAACGCCGGTAAATCGACGCTGTTTAACGCCGTGACCTCAGCCAACGTCTTTGCTGCCGATCAGCTGTTTGCGACCCTTGATCCGACGCTGCGCCGCCTGAATGTCGCCGATGTCGGTGAAGTGGTGCTGGCGGATACGGTCGGCTTTATCCGCCATCTTCCTCACGATTTGGTTGCTGCCTTTAAAGCGACCCTTCAGGAGACGCGTCAGGCGACGTTGCTGCTGCATGTGATTGACGGTGCTGACGTTCGCGTCACAGAAAATATTGAAGCCGTTGATACCGTACTGGAAGAGATCGACGCTGACGAAATTCCCACCTTACTGGTCATGAATAAGATCGATATGCTCGATGGCTTTGAACCACGCATCGATCGTAACGAAGAAAACCTGCCGATTCGCGTCTGGCTGTCTGCCCAGACCGGTGCCGGTATTCCGTTATTATGGCAGGCGCTGTCTGAGCGGCTGTCGGGTGAAATTGCCCAATACGAATTACGTCTGCCACCCGAAGCGGGGCGCTTGCGCAGCCGTTTCTACCAGTTGCAGGCGATTGAGAAAGAGTGGAATCAGGAAGACGGCAGTGTAGGATTGCAGATTCGTATGCCAATCATTGAATGGTTGCGCTTATGCAAACAGGAACCGTCGCTGACCAGTTATATTGTTTGATATTGCCCAAACGCATTTACCTTAAAAATTGAAGATTGTCGCACTTTCGTTGCAGACCCGAATACGCAGGCGTTACCCGAGTATTTCGGATTTCAGCAAGGCGGCAACTGAGTGAATCCCCGGGAGCTTACGCAGGTAAGTGACCGGAGTGAGCGAAGGCAGCCAACACCGCTGCAATCCGAAAGATGAAGGGTAAAAACCGCAAATACAATAAATGGAGTAGAGACATGGCGTGGAATCAGCCCGGAAATAACGGACAGGACCGCGACCCGTGGGGAAGCAGCAATAATCAAGGCGGCAACTCTGGGGGGAATAAAGGAGGACGGGAATCCGGGCCTCCTGATCTGGATGATATCTTCCGTAAGCTGAGCAAGAAGCTTGGTGGTCTGGGCGGTGGCAAACAGAACGACAACGGTCAGCGCGGCTCCGGCAGCGGCGGCAAAATTGTTGGCATCGTAGCGGTTGCAGCTGTCGTGATCTGGGCAGCAAGCGGTTTCTACACCATCAAAGAAGCGGAACGTGGCGTGGTAACGCGCTTCGGTAAGTTCAGTCATCTGGTTGAGCCAGGTCTGAACTGGAAACCGACCTTTATCGATCAGGTGCGTGCCGTTAACGTTGAAGCGGTACGTGAACTGGCCGCGTCAGGCGTGATGCTGACTTCGGATGAGAACGTGGTGCGGGTTGAGATGAACGTCCAGTACCGGGTTACCGATCCGGAACGTTATCTTTATGCCGTTACCAGCGCGGATGACAGTCTGCGTCAGGCCACCGACAGCGCACTGCGCGGCGTCATTGGCCGTTCCACCATGGACCGTATCCTGACCGAAGGTCGTACTGTGGTCCGTAGCGATACCCAGCGTGAAATCGACGAAACGATTCGCCCTTACAATATGGGCATCGCGGTGCTGGACGTAAACTTCCAGGCGGCTCGTCCACCGGAAGAGGTGAAGTCTGCGTTTGATGATGCGATTGCCGCACGTGAAAACCGCGAGCAGTATGTCCGCGAAGCGGAAGCCTACGCCAACGAAGTTCAGCCACGAGCTAACGGTCAGGCGCAGCGTATTCTGGAAGAAGCCCGTGCGTATAAAGAGCGGACGGTGCTGGAAGCGCAGGGTGAAGTGGCGCGGTTTGCCAAAATCCTGCCTGAGTACAAAGCGGCACCAGAAATCACCAAAGAGCGTCTCTATATCGAAACGATGGAACGCGTGCTCAGCCATACCCGTAAAGTACTGGTTAACGATCGGGGTAATAACCTGATGGTGCTGCCGCTCGATCAACTGATGCGTGGCGGTCAGGCGTCAACCGGCCACAACGGTCAGAAAGGGGGCAGTGCCGCATCGCAGCCTGCGCTCTCCGATCGCAGCGCCAGCCGCAGTGACACGTCGTCATACAGTCCGGACAGCATCATGGATCAGCGTCGGGCTAACGCTCTGCGCAACGACAGCCAGCGCGAAGGGAGAGAGTAATCGATGCGTAAGCCAATAGTAGTATTAATCATCGTCGTGCTGGTGGCGCTCTATGCGTCGCTGTTTGTGGTGCAGGAAGGTCAACGCGGCATCGTACTGCGCTTCGGTAAGGTTCTGCGCGACGACGAAAACAAACCGCAGGTGTTTGAACCGGGTCTGCATTTCAAGATCCCATTCTTGGAAACGGTTAAAACACTGGATGCTCGTATTCAGACCATGGACAACCAGGCCGATCGCTTCGTCACTAAAGAGAAGAAAGATCTGATCGTCGATTCCTACATCAAATGGCGTATCAGCGACTTCAGTCGTTACTATCTGGCCACCGGTGGCGGCGATGTGTCTCAGGCGGAAGTACTGCTGAAACGTAAGTTCAGTGACCGTCTGCGTTCTGAAATGGGGCGTCTGGATGTTAAAGACATTGTGACCGATTCGCGTGGTCGTCTGACCACCGACGTGCGTGATGCGCTGAACACCGGTAGTGCAGGCAGCGATGACGAAATCGCCACCCCGGCCGCCGATGATGCGATTGCCAGTGCAGCGGCCCGCGTAGAGCGTGAAACTAACAGCAGCGAACCGGCACCGAACCCGAACAGTATGGCGGCGTTAGGTATTCAGGTCGTAGATGTACGGATTAAGCAGATCAACCTGCCGACCGAAGTTTCAGATGCGATCTTCAACCGTATGCGTGCAGAGCGTGAAGCCGTAGCACGTAGCCAGCGTTCACAAGGTCAGGAAGAAGCAGAAAAACTGCGCGCCCAGGCTGATTACCAGGTAACGCGTACGCTGGCCGAAGCCCAGCGTGAAGCGCTGATTACCCGTGGTGACGGTGATGCGGAAACGGCGCGACTGTTTGCTGCGGCATTCAGTCAGGACCCGGACTTCTACGCCTTTATTCGTAGCCTGCGTGCCTATGAAAACAGCTTCAATGACAATCAGGATGTGATGGTGTTAAGCCCGGACAGCGACTTCTTCCGATATATGAAGGCGCCCTCTAACGCGACACGTTAAGAACTGATATAACCTACAGGCCGACAATGTTGTCGGCCTTTTTTTTGGGTATCAGTATGAAAACAAGCATCTGGATGGCACTGGCGCTGGTATTAGTGCTGGAAGGGTTGGGACCGATGTTCATGCCACGCGCCTGGCGCCGCATGATTCTGGCGATGACGCAGCTGCCCGATCGCCTGTTGCACCGTTTTGGCGGCGGGCTGGTGGTAGCCGGAATGGTAATCTATTGCATGCTTAGCCTGCACGGCAACCTGTAACAACTGCTGGCCTGGTGCACAAATTGTGCCTGCTGCGCCTGTTTTCCCCAACATGTTGTAGTGATCAAAATGCTGGCAAAAAAGCGCGCAATCGTATGCTAAAAGTGCTGAAAACCACCGGATCAGATGGTAGAATCCTTTTTTAAGCAATCGGTGATTTTGAGAAATGGGTAAGAACGTCGTCGTACTGGGCACCCAATGGGGTGACGAAGGTAAAGGTAAGATTGTAGACCTTCTGACTGAACGCGCGAATTACGTTGTGCGTTATCAAGGCGGCCACAATGCGGGCCACACACTTGTCATCAACGGTGAAAAAACCGTCCTCCACCTTATCCCTTCTGGCATTCTGCGCGATAACGTCACCAGCATTATTGGTAACGGCGTAGTGCTCTCTCCTGAAGCCTTAATGAAAGAGATGAAAGGCCTCGAAGAGCGCGGGATTCCGGTACGCGAACGTCTGCTGATTTCTGAAGCCTGTCCGTTGATTCTGCAGTATCACGTTGCCATGGACATGGCGCGCGAAAAAGCGCGTGGTGCTAAGGCGATCGGGACTACTGGCCGCGGTATTGGTCCGGCTTATGAAGATAAAGTCGCACGCCGTGCACTGCGCGTCAGCGATCTGTTCAACAAAGAGACCTTTGCCGCCAAGCTGAAAGAAGTGGTCGATTTCTACAACTTCCAGCTGGTGCACTACTACAAAGAGCAGGCGGTCGACTTCGATAAAGTGCTGAACGATGTGATGGCGATTGCCGACATCCTGACCAGCATGGTGGTTGACGTCTCTGAGCTGCTGGACGGCGCGCGTAAGCGTGGCGATCTGATCATGTTCGAAGGTGCGCAGGGTACGCTGCTGGATATCGATCACGGTACCTATCCGTACGTTACCTCGTCCAACACCACCGCTGGCGGCGTAGCGACCGGCTCAGGCATTGGCCCGCGCTATGTCGATTACGTGCTGGGTATCGTGAAAGCGTACTCAACCCGCGTCGGTGCTGGTCCATTCCCGACCGAACTGTTTGACGAAACCGGTGAGTTCCTGTGTAAGCAGGGTAACGAGTTCGGTGCCACCACCGGCCGTCGTCGTCGTACCGGCTGGCTGGATGCGGTTGCCGTGCGTCGTGCGGTGCAGATCAACTCTCTGTCCGGTTTCTGCATGACTAAACTGGACGTGCTGGATGGCCTGAAAGAGGTCAAAATCTGCGTGGCTTACCGGATGCCGGATGGCCGTGAAGTCACCACCACGCCGCTGGCGGCAGAGAACTGGGAAGGCATTGAGCCGATCTATGAAACGATGCCGGGCTGGAGCGAGACTACTTTTGGTGTGAAGACGCTGGAGGGCTTACCACAAGCTGCCCGCGACTATATCAAGCGTGTAGAAGAAGTGACGGGTGTTCCGGTTGATATTATCTCAACCGGCCCGGACCGCAGTGAAACGATGATTCTGCGCGATCCGTTCGACGCATAATCACCCAGGCCGGACCTTGTCCGGCCTTTGTTTTTCCACTCTTTGATGCCACTTAATTCCCCTTCGCTTGTCCAACCCGGTGCTGGCTTAAAAAAACGCACGGTTAATCAGACTCTGGTTTATCATCGTAGCCACTCGCATGGCGATCCGATTTATTCCTGACATCAATCGCAAGGCGGGTTATGCGATGCCACTTTTGATGATTCACTGAGGTTACTGTGCAGCTGACGAGTTTTACTGATTATGGTTTACGGGCCCTGATTTATCTGGCCGCGTTGCCCGAAGGCCAGCAGACCAACATCACTGAAGTGACCAACACCTATGGTGTGTCACGTAATCACATGGTCAAAATCATTAATCAACTGAGCCGGGCGGGATATATCGCAGCAACGCGCGGCAAAAATGGCGGGCTTCGTCTTGGCATGCCGGCCAGTCAGATTGTGATTGGCGACGTAGTGCGTAAGATGGAACCGCTACAATTAGTGGACTGCGCATCCTGTTCCATTACGCCCGCCTGTCGCCTGAAGAAGGCGCTACATGACGCGGTACAGCGCTTCCTGCAGGAACTGGATAGCTACACGCTGGCGGATTTGGTTGAAGGGAATACCCCACTTTATGAAATCATATTGTCCGAACCGCCGGTGGCAATAAATACTCAATGACATCGGAGGAACCGCTATGTCAAAAGATCCTTTTCAGGATAGAGAAGCTGAAAAATACGAAAACCCCATTCCAAGCCGTGAATTTATTCTGGCGCTATTAGAAAAACGCGAAAAACCGGCCAGCCGCGAAGAGCTGGCGCAAGAGATGAACCTGCAGGAAGAAGAGCATATTGAGGCGCTGCGTCGCCGTCTGCGCGCCATGGAGCGTGATGGTCAGCTGGTGTTCACCCGCCGTCAATGCTATGCCCTGCCGGAGCGTCTGGATCTGCTACGCGGGAAGGTCATAGGCCACCGTGATGGCTACGGCTTCCTGCGGGCAGAAGGTCAGAAGGACGACCTCTACCTCTCCGCCGAACAGATGAAGTTTTGCATGCACGGCGACGTCATTCTGGCCCAGCCGCTGGGTGCCGATCGTAAAGGCCGTCGCGAAGCGCGCGTGGTGCGGGTACAGGAACCACGCAATAACCAGATCGTTGGCCGTTACTTCACCGACGCCGGTGCTGGCTTTGTGGTGCCGGACGACAGCCGTCTGAGCTTTGACATCCTGATCCCACCGGAAGAAACCATGAATGCCCGCATGGGCTCGGTCGTGGTGGTGGAGTTAGTTCAGCGTCCAACCCGTCGCAGTAAAGCGATCGGTAAAGTGGCTGAGATCCTCGGTGATGATATGGGCACCAGTCTGGCGGTCGATATGGCGCTACGGACCCATGAAATCCCACACAGCTGGCCGCCAGAGGTTGAAGCGCAGGTCAGTAAGCTGAAAGAAGAAGTGCCGGAAGAGGCCAAAAAAGGACGCGTCGACTTACGTAAGCTGCCGCTGGTCACGATTGATGGCGAAGATGCCCGTGACTTTGACGATGCGGTCTACTGTGAGAAAAAACGCGGTGGCGGCTGGCGGTTGTGGGTTGCTATCGCGGATGTCAGCTATTACGTCCGTCCTGGCACGCCGCTGGATGACGAAGCGCATCAGCGCGGTACCTCGGTCTATTTCCCGTCACAGGTGGTGCCGATGCTGCCGGAAGTGCTGTCGAACGGTTTATGTTCGCTCAACCCGCAGGTCGATCGCCTGTGTATGGTGTGCGAAATGACCGTTTCCTCAAAAGGGAAACTGACCGGCTTCAAACACTACGAAGCGGTGATGAATTCGCATGCGCGTCTGACCTACAATAAAGTCTGGAACATTCTGCAGGGCGACAAAGAGCTGCGTCAGCAGTATGCGCCGCTGGTTAAAGATCTTGAAGAGCTGCACAACCTGTATCAGGCGCTGGAAGCAGCACGTGAAGAGCGTGGCGGCATCTCGTTTGAGACCGAAGAAGCGAAGTTCATCTTCAACGCCGAGCGCCGCATTGAGCGTGTTGAGCGCGTTTCGCGTAATGACGCCCACAAGCTGATCGAAGAGTGTATGATCCTGGCGAATATCGCCTCGGCACGCTTCGTTGAGAAAAATCAGGAACCGGCGCTGTTCCGCGATCACGATCGCCCGACCGACGAAAGCATCAAGAGTTTCCGTACCGTGCTCAACGAGCTGGGACTGAGTCTGCCCGGCGGCAACAAACCGCAGCCGATCGACTATGCCGCACTGCTGAAGCAGGTGGCCGATCGTCCTGATGCGGAAATGCTGCAAACCATGCTGCTGCGTTCGATGAAGCAGGCGGTTTACGATCCGGAAAACCGCGGTCACTTTGGTCTGGCACTCTCGTCATATGCTCACTTTACCTCGCCAATCCGCCGCTACCCGGATCTGACATTGCATCGCGCCATCAAGTATCTGCTGGCAAAAGAGCAGGGTGAAGGTAAAGGTCTGGTACAACGCGCCATCAAATATCTGATGCCGAAAGACAGCAACGCGATCAAAGATCGGATGACTGCGACCGGTGGCTATCACTACGAAATGCCGGAGATGCTGCAACTGGGACTGCACTGTTCCCTGACCGAACGCCGGGCTGATGAAGCGACCCGCGACGTCGCGGACTGGCTCAAGTGTGACTTCATGCAGGATCAGGTCGGCAACGTCTTCAACGGCGTGATCTCCAGCGTCACCGGCTTTGGCTTCTTTGTCCGCTTGAGCGATCTGTTCATTGATGGTCTGGTGCATGTCTCGACGCTGGATAACGACTACTACCGTTTTGATCCGGTCGGTCAGCGTCTGATTGGCGAGTCCGGCGGCCGCACCTATCGTCTTGGCGATATTGTGGAAGTACGGGTCGAAGCGGTGCACATGGACGAGCGTAAAATCGACTTTGCCCTGATCTCCAGCCAGCGTCAGGTACGCGGCGAAGGTAAAACCGAGCGCGATCGGGCGAAGCGTGATGGCAAACCACCGTCTAAACGCCGTCGTGATGTCAGCAAGAAGTCCAATTTTGAGCCAGACGCTGCTTTCCGCGGTGACAAGGGCAGACCGGCAGCGGCAAAAACCGAGAAAAAAAGTAAAACCGTCTCGGAAAAAAGCCGTAAAATCGCCGCCGCCACGCGGGCTAAGCGCGCCAGCAAAAAAGCGCAAACTGACTGATGCGCATAGCCGCCCTTTCTCAGCCGGGAAAGGGCGGTAATTTATTCATTTCCACACACTGAGCAGATCGATGAGCGAAATTATTTTTGGTATCCATGCCGTGCAGGCGCTGCTGGAACGCGACCCACAACGTTTCCAGCAGGTCTTTATCCTCAAAGGCCGCGACGATCGTCGCCTGCAACCCCTGGTCGCCGCGCTGGAAGCTCAGGGGATCGTAATTCAACTCGCAGAGCGTAAGTGGCTGGACAGCCAGGTGGAAGGCGGCGTGCATCAGGGTATCGTGGCGCAGGTTAAACCGGGCCGTCAGTATCAGGAAGGCGATCTGCCGGATCTGCTGCAGAGCCTGGAAAAACCGTTCCTGCTGGTGCTGGACGGGGTTACCGATCCGCATAACCTCGGAGCCTGTCTGCGCAGCGCCGATGCAGCGGGCGTGGATGCGGTGATCGTGCCAAAAGATCGTTCCGCTCCGCTGAACGCCACCGCCAAAAAAGTGGCCAGCGGTGCGGCTGAGAACGTGCCGTTAATCCGCGTTACCAACCTGGCGCGGACGCTGCGCTTGCTGCAGGAGTACAACATCTGGGTAGTCGGCACGGCCGGTGAAGCCGATCACACCGTGTATCAGAGCAAAATGACCGGCCCGATGGCGCTGGTGATGGGCGCAGAGGGCGAAGGCATGCGTCGTCTGACCCGTGAACATTGCGATGAGCTGATCAGTATTCCGATGGCGGGCAGCGTCTCTTCGCTGAACGTCTCGGTCGCTACCGGCGTCTGCCTGTTTGAAGCGGTGCGCCAGCGCAACGCCTGATCTCCGATGTGATCCTCGCCACAAATTAGTTTCTGTACCAGGCATAACTGCGCGTCATTCGTATATACCCAAAGGATTTCGGGTTGCATTGAGGCGGCAAGAGAACGAATCCCGATGAGCTTACATGAGTAAGTGATTCGGGTGAGTGAACGCAGCCAACAAAAATGCAGCTTGAAAGACGACGGGTATACTTACTGAGTGACATCCGCGAGGAGTGGTTATGACCTGGACAACACACACCGTTTTTAATCAGCCCCATCCTCTCAGTAACAGCAACCTGTTCCTTTCCGATACGCCGTTGAGTGAAGCGCTACAGCGCGAGGGCGCGGAGTGGGATCGTGAATGGCTGGCTTCCGTCGGGCTGCAGCTTGGCAGCGCTGAATCACTGGAGCTTGGCCGGCTGGCCAATGCCGAACCGCCCGAACTGCTGCGCTACGATGCGCGTGGCGTGCGGCTCGATGAAGTGCGTTTTCATCCCGCCTGGCATCTGCTGATGCAGGGCGTCTGCGCCAGCCGTCTGCACAACCTCAGCTGGCAACCGACGGTGCGCGAACATGCCAGCGTGGCGCGTGCCGCCCGTTTTATTCTGCATGCTCAGGTTGAAGCGGGCACGCTCTGCCCGGTGACGATGACCCACGCGGCAATCCCGCTGCTTCAGACTTATCTGCCGGCCGCGTTCGAAGGCTGGCTCGATCCGCTGCTCAGTGACCGTTATGACACCCATGCACAGCCCGGCGATCAAAAGCGCGGTTTGCTGATCGGCATGGGCATGACAGAAAAGCAGGGCGGCAGCGATCTGCTCACTACCACCACCCGCGCGGAGCCGCTGGGCGCGCGCGGCCCCGGTGAAATCTACCGGCTCACCGGTCATAAGTGGTTTTTTTCGGTGCCGCAAAGCGATGCGCATCTGGTACTGGCACAGACGCCGGCGGGACTGAGCTGCTTCTTCCTGCCGCGCCTGTTACCGGACGGTTCCCGCAATGCTATCCAGATCGAGCGGCTGAAAGATAAGCTGGGTAATCGATCCAATGCCAGCAGCGAAGTCGAGTTTCGCGGCGCCACTGGCTGGCTACTGGGAGAAGAGGGGGAAGGGGTCCGGCTAATCCTGAAAATGGGTGGAATGACCCGTTTTGACTGCGCGCTCGGCAGTCACGGCCAGATGCGGCGGGCTTTTTCAGTTGCGCTCTATCATGCACACCAGCGCCAGGTGTTGGGTAAAAATCTGGTGGATCAGCCACTGATGCGTCAGGTGCTGGCGCAGCAGTCGCTACAGCTGGAAGGACAGACCGCCTTACTGATGCGGCTGGCCCGTGCCTGGTCGCAGCCGGCAAAACCGCATGAGGTTGCCTTTGCGCGCCTGTTTACCCCGGCGGCGAAATACCAGATATGCAAAGCAGGTGCGCCGTTTGTGGCAGAGGCGATGGAGGTGTTAGGCGGCATTGGCTACTGCGAAGCGAGTGAGCTGCCGCGGCTGTATCGCGATATCCCGGTTAACAGTATCTGGGAAGGGTCGGGCAACGTGATGTGTCTCGACGTGTTGCGCGCGCTTTCGCGGCAGAGCGATGCGGCAGAGATGCTCAGCCAGGAATTTGAGGCAGTCAAAGGCAGTAACCGCCATTTCGATGCGCGCTGGCGTCAGCTTCGTCTGCGACTGCACAAAATACCGGAGGCGCAGGCGCGTGAACTGACCCGCAGTCTGCTGCTGCTGGCAACGGGCGCACAGTTGCTGAAATATGCCGAGCCGCCGCTGGCGGATGGCTGGTGCCGGCAATGGCTCGATCAGCGCGGCTCACGTCCACTTGATGCCGCGCTGGCCGACCGCTTACTGGCCCGCGCCTGCGGTGGGTGAGGCTCCGTACAGGATCGCGCTGGCGTACCATAAGCCAGGCATCACCGTTTCACTCAGCGCCACTATCTGATAGTAGGTCGCACCGGACTGATTGGCCCGGGCGGCCACGGCGCGCTGTGCATCATCGGGTGAACCGTGCACGTTGACGGTGATATTGCCCAGCTTCGGTAAACCGGCGCTTTGCGCCCGTGAAATTTCCTGCGCCTGTTGCGTCGGCGCGGGCGGCGCTTTTGGGGTCGTCTGAAACGCAGAACAGCCTGCCAGTGACAGGCTTAACATCAGTAAGTAAGCGAAACGCATAGGAAAACCCTCATTCAGGACGAAGCATTAAGTGTATGCCATCGTCCCGAATGCCGTCAGGATTTGAGGTTAAAAACGCTGACCAGCTGGGTCAGGTGATGGCCTTTATCACTCAGGGTCTGGGCGCTACTTTCCGCCTGCGCCACCAGTTCACTGTTCTGATGCGTCGCCTGGCTGATCTGGTTCATCGCCAGATTAACCTGACCAATGCCGGCAGCCTGCTGTTGCGCCGCCACGTTGATCTCGCCCATCAGCGCCTGGACCTGCTCAATGTGCGTCACGATGTGGGTCATCGCGTCGCGGGTCTGCTCAGATAACAGATGGCCTTCCGCCACATTGCCGATTGAGGTGGCGATTAGCCCATCAATCTCTTTCGCGGCCTGCGCCGAGCGCTGCGCCAGCGCCCGTACTTCGGCCGCTACCACCGCAAATCCGCGTCCCTGTTCACCGGCACGCGCGGCTTCAACCGCGGCATTCAGCGCCAGGATATTGGTCTGGAAGGCGATAGATTCGATCACATGGGTGATATCCGCAATGCTTTGCGACGAGATTTTAATGGCCGACATGGTGTTAACCGAGCGCACCACGGTCTGGCTGCCCTGGCTGACGATAGCGCTGGCTTCAGACACCAGCGACATCGCCTGGCGCAGGCTATCGGCGGTATGTTCTACCGTCGCACCAAACTGCTCCATGCTGGCCGAGGTCTGCTCGACGCTGCTGGCCTGACGCCCAATCTGCTCGCTGATATTGTGGCTGCTGGCGGCGATGGTATCGGTGCCGTCACTGATCTCCTGCGCGGCGCTGCGCACCTGACCGACGATCTTCTCCAGACCATCGCCAATGCCGTTGATGGCGTTGATCAACTGGCCCACTTCGTCGCGACGTGGCGTATCGAGATGCACCTGCAAATTACCGGCGGCATACTGCTGCGCCAGATGAATCACCTGCTGCAGCGGACGGGTAATCGCCCGGCGGCTGTACCAGACAAAGCCAAGCGCAAACACCAGCACCAGCGCCAGGCCGGTGAGTAAAAACAGGTTACGACTGTGGGTAATCGGTGCCAGCAGGCTGGCGCGGTTAACCTCACCAACAATCACCCAGTTCCAGCCCGGTAACTGCTGCCAGGCCAGCATGCGGTTCTCTCCGGCCATCTCCACCTGCCGTATCCCTTGCGGCTGGGTCAGCAGTTGCTGCTGTATCGCGTTATCCCAGCCCGGCAGTTTCCCTTCGTTTTGCTGATCAAACAGATACTGACCCTGAGCGCTGCCGGGCGCGCCGTTAATCACATAAAAGTGGCCGCTGTCGCCCAGCCGACGCGCGAGGATTTTCTCACGCATCAGGGCGTATTGCTGATCGATACCGACCCCGACAAACAGAATGGCGACTACCGTGCCGCTGGCATCTTTGACCGGCTGATACTGGGTGATGTAGCGATGGCCAAACAGCGTGGCGAGGCCACGGTAGATTTCCCCCTGATGCACGCTTTTCCAGGCGGCGCTGGCGCGATCGAGCTGGGTGCCGATGGCGCGACTGCCATCCTGCTTCTTCAGCGAGGTGGAAATGCGGATAAAGTCTTCGCCGTCACGCACGAAAATGGTGGCGACCGCAGCAGTGCGTTCGGTGAAATCGTCCACCGCTGTCTGGTCGAGGTTGAGCGTCTTTAAGCCAGCACGCAGCACCGGCGTCGAAAAGCTGCCCACCTGCACCCGGGCACTTTCATCGAGGCTAAAGCGCCTGGGTAAAAAGCTGGTAAACAGATTGGTGTAGTTGCTCACCTCTTCGGAAAGCGTGGCGTTGAACATGGTCGCCATTTCACTGATGCCCTGCACCTGATTGTGCATATCATCAATCGCGAGGTTTTCCAGCTGGCGTGAGGCGGTGTGGCTCTGGGTCAGCGTCAGAACCAGCAGTAATAACGCTACGCTGAGAGACGTCAGTACAGACAGCTTAACTCCAAGACTCAGGCCGCTGAGAGAGAGACGCTTCATAAATTACCTTTGATCACATTGGGGGGATACCGGATCAACGGCAGCAACGCGAAAAAGTTTAGTCCGCAAGCTGACGACCGGCAGCGGGGGAATGGCTTCGCAAATGTTGTGGCAGAACGTACACTCAAAGCCTGTGCTTCGCCCCTTTCAGGAGAGAATATGATTGAACTCACCACGGAAACGCTGGCAGGAATTGAGTGTCTGCACGCCGCGCCAGCTGGTCAGCGCCGTAACCGGCTGCCGACAGTGCTGTTTTATCACGGCTTTACGTCGTCGAAAGAGGTCTATGCCTATTTCGCCGTCGCCTTAGCGCAGGCCGGATTCCGGGCGGTGATGCCGGATGCGGATCTGCACGGCGCACGCTATCACGGCGATGCCGAAAGCCGCCTGAGTCGCTTCTGGGATATCCTGAAAAAAAATATTGATGAGCTGCCGCAGCTGGAATCGGCGCTGCGCGCTGACGATCTGATCGCCGGTGAGCGATTTGCGGTCGCCGGGGCGTCGATGGGCGGCATGACGGCGCTGGGGGCGATGGCCCGCTATCCGCAGATCCACAGCGTCGCCTCCATGATGGGTTCCGGTTACTTTATGCAGCTCAGCCAGACGCTGTTTCCGCCGCTGGTGGTGCGCTCGCCGGAACAGCAGGCACAGTTTGATGCCCGGATGGCACCGCTGGCGGAATACGATCCCAGCACCCGGCTGGACACGCTGGCCAATCGTCCGCTGCTGCTGTGGCATGGTGAAGCTGATGAGGTGGTGCCCTTTGCTGAAAGCGCCCGCCTGGAAGCCGCGCTGCGCAGCAAAGGATTAGCGCAGCATCTGACGTCACTGTCGGAACAGCAGATTGGACATAAGATTACGCCGTCAGGTTTGACGGCGCTGGTGAGCTTCTTTAAGCATCAGCTTTAAACATCAGACGTAAAAAAGGGCGGAGGGGTCTGCTCCGCCCTGGCCTGACCCATTTATTAGCGGGCAGTGAACCGTTCTGACAGTCGGGCTGGCGCACTGATCGGATTACTCTCCGGTGCATCCAGTCGATTAACGTAGACATAACCCTCAGCCGCTTTGCTGCTGTGACTTCTCATCTGCTGCGCACAGTCAGCATTGCTGGCAAGAGCGGGTAGAGACAGGAAGAGACCCAGTAAAGTGGCGATGACGTACCTTTTCATGGCCGACTCCTCACTTCAGGGAAGACACTCTGTTAGACGCTGGTAAGCCAAACCGTAACGCCTGCATTAAGTTTAGCGACTGGCGATATTATCGCCAGATCGTCTGCCTGAACCTCTTCATCAGCCTTTTTGAACAATCGCTGCTTAACGCGCTGTATTCACATGATTAGCACGAAAAGCCTGCGTATCTGGCACGCCGGATGGCATTTGTTGAAATGTGCGCTTGAGTTTAGTGGCCCCCGCCAGTATGATTACGCGTCAATTTTTCAGCCGCATTCTCAGGCTGTGTCCCACAAGCGCTCGTCACAACGAACTTTTGTGGGACACAGCCTATAACGTTCCTTGCTTCCATGGGCCGCGGTTGACCCCGACAGGAGGCTGAATAATCCGTAAGGAGCAATTTCGATGCGTCATTACGAAATCGTATTTATGGTCCATCCTGACCAGAGCGAACAGGTTCCGGGCATGATCGAGCGTTACACTGGTGCCATCACTGGTGCACAGGGCACGATTCACCGTCTGGAAGACTGGGGCCGCCGTCAGCTGGCTTACCCGATCAACAAACTGCACAAAGCGCACTACGTTCTGCTGAACGTTGAAGCGCCGCAGGAAGCGATCGATGAGCTGGAAACGAACTTCCGCTTCAACGACGCCGTTATCCGTAGCATGGTTATGCGCGTTAAAAACGCGGTAACTGAAGCATCACCGATGGTTAAAGCGAAAGACGAGCGTCGTGAGCGCCGCGAAGATTTTGCTAACGAATCCGCTGATGACTCAGATGCTGGGGATTCTGAAGAGTAATCCATCGTGACGGTTAATCGACTGCGCTTGTCTGGCACGGTGTGCAAGACGCCGGTTCGAAAAATTAGCCCGTCAGGAATTCCGCACTGTCAGTTTGTGCTTGAGCACCGCTCAGTGCAGGAGGAGGCCGGGTTTCACCGGCAAGCCTGGTGTCGTATGCCGGTGATTATCAGCGGCACTGCCCATCAGGTGATTACTCAACATATAACGGTCGGCACGCAACTCATACTCGACGGTTTCATTAGCTGCCATCAGGCACGCAATGGCCAGAGCAAAATGGTGTTACATGCCGAGCAGATTGAATTGATAGATTCTGGAGACTAGCCAAATGGCACGTTATTTCCGTCGTCGCAAGTTCTGCCGTTTCACCGCGGAAGGCGTTCAAGAGATCGATTATAAAGATATCGCAACGCTGAAAAACTACATCACTGAAAGCGGCAAGATCGTACCAAGCCGTATCACTGGTACTCGCGCAAAATACCAGCGTCAGCTGGCTCGTGCTATCAAGCGCGCGCGTTACCTGTCTCTGCTGCCGTACACTGATCGTCATCAGTAATCGGCAACTGTCCATTAACGACTTTAAGAGGATAAGGTAATGCAAGTTATTCTGCTTGATAAAGTAGCAAACCTGGGCAGCCTGGGTGATCAGGTTAACGTTAAAGCGGGCTACGCTCGTAACTTCCTGGTACCACAGGGCAAAGCTGTGCCTGCTACCAGGAAAAACGTTGAATTCTTCGAAGCACGCCGTGCAGAACTGGAAGCTAAACTGTCCGACGTTCTGTCTGCAGCAAATGCACGCGCTGAGAAAATCAATGCACTGGGCACCGTAACCATCGCGTCTAAAGCAGGCGACGAAGGTAAACTGTTCGGTTCTATCGGTACCCGCGACATCGCTGATGCAGTTTCTGCAGCTGGCGTTGAAGTGGCTAAGAGCGAAGTTCGTCTGCCGAACGGCGTTCTGCGCACCACCGGTGAGCACGAAGTGAACTTCCAGGTTCACAGTGAAGTATTCGCGAAACTGATCGTGAATATCGTTGCTGAGTAATTTTTATTACTGAGCACTGCGGGAACGCCGGCCTTGTGCCGGCGTTTTTGTTTTTATTGCCGCCTGAACGCTATTGCGCGCGGATAAAGCTGCCATCCGGCTGACGCGTAAACAGCACCGGGCCGTTAGCGCCCTCTATCGTCAGTCCGGTCACTGCGCCCTGTGCGTCCTGACGGATTTTGACCTGCTGACCGCTTTTCAGTGAACTCAGCGGCTGATCGCTGCCTTCCACTCGCGCCATCGCAAACACATCATTTACCGGCAGACTGTTGTCACGAAACAGCTGGGCCAGCGTCTGGCCTGAAGCGACCGTATAGTTGCGCCACTCTCCCTGTGAATCCGCTTTTGGCGTCGGCTGCGGCTGAGAAGAGGATGAGTCGGCTTTGTGGTCATAAATATCCGCCTGCATCGGCACCTCTTTCTCAGCGGACGGCGTAACCGGACGCTCCACCGGATAGCGCGGTGTACTGACCGGCCAGAGAAACGCCAGCAGCATCACCAGCAGCGCGATAACAATGCCACGGCGATGCGGCGCAGGCAGCGGGTCCATCCAGCCGATGTGGTCGGTAACATGCCAGATACGATGAAGCCATGTCGGTAGCCGTGATGACGCGTCTGAAGCCATTCGTGGTTCCTCCTCTCCAGCGGGTTGCTGCGGCTTGCGTGCGGCCAGCCAGGTTTGCAGCCGGGATACAATACGCGTTGCGCGCGTCCTGCGGCGTCGTGGGGCGATCTGGCCCATGTGTTCTCTCTTTTGGTGTGCAACAGACGGCGTAATTCCGTCAACAGTTATAGTATGGGCAATACCGGCGCGAAGTGCCTGCCAGCATTGATAAATTTGACGGGGGTATTGTTTCTCTTTCGCCGCGAAAAGTCATCTGCGATGCAGGGCATTTTACGCCAGCGGCCTGCACTGCTATGCTGCCGGTTCGAATTTATCCGAGAGTGAAAGGAACGAAGATGACTACCCCTTCTTTCGACAGCGTCGAAGCACAAGCAAGTTACGGTATTGGTTTACAGGTTGGCCAGCAGTTGCTGGAATCTGGTCTGCAGGGGCTGCAGCCAGAAGCACTGCTCGCGGGCCTGCGCGACGCGCTGGAAGGGAACTCGCCGGCGGTACCGGTTGATGTGGTTCATCGCGCACTGCGTGAAGTGCATGAACGCGCAGAAGGCGTGCGCCGTGAGCGCACCGAAGCGATGGCGGCAGAAGGCCAGGCATTCCTGCTGGAACATGCGCAGCGTGAAGGCGTGAGCAGCACCGAATCCGGCCTGCAGTTCAGCGTCATCACCCAGGGCGAAGGTCCTATCCCTTCCCGCCAGGATCGCGTACGTGTGCACTACACCGGTAAACTGATTGACGGCAGCGTGTTCGATAGCTCCGTAGCACGTGGTGAGCCAGCAGAATTCCCGGTCAGCGGCGTGATCGCGGGCTGGATTGAAGCGCTGACCCTGATGCCGGTTGGCTCAAAATGGGAACTGGTGATCCCACACAACCTCGCGTACGGCGAACGTGGTGCCGGTGCCTCTATCCCGCCATTCAGCACCCTGATTTTTGAAGTAGAGCTGCTGGAAATCCTGTAATACCCCGGCGCTGCTCCCCTTGCGGGGGCAGCGTTGCGTCCCCTCGCGGGCCTGACCTGAGCATCTGTCAGCGTGCCGGACAAGGGGAACGCCAGCGGCGGTTCTGCCCGCCGCTGCCTCTTGCTTCTTACTGCTGTAAATTTACTTGCCAGAGAGCAAAACCGATCGCATCCGTGCCCTTTGGCTGGAGCGGATACTGTGCATGCTGCTGAATAAAGTGGGTCGCTTTATCGCCTGGCGCGGTTTCAAAGCGAATATCCAGCGGCGTGGCAGAGGCAATCGGCGCCAGACGCCAGTTATTGTCCGCCTGCGGCCTGACTTCGCCCTGTTTTTTGGTTTCCGCACTGATATAGGCGGCCACCACGGAACGGTTCTCATCCGGTGAGGCGAAGGCAATATACTTATCGCCGGTACCGGCAAATTTGCCGCCGTAAGCGCGATAGTTGTTGGTTGCCACCAGGAAGGTTGCCTGCGGATCGATCGGCTTGCCCTGCCAGCTCAGCTGGCGAATGCGTGAGGCCTGCGGATGAATCAGCTGACACTCAGCGTCATAACGCGCTGGCTGGGTCACATCGATCTGATAATTAACCCCGTCAATTACGTCAAAGTTGTAGGTACGGAAATCCCAGTTGATCAGCGACTGGGTTTTGCTGCTGTGCGGATCGATCTGATTGAACTGGCCCGCCGAACATTCCAGCCATTCTTTGACCTGCGCGCCGCTGATTTTCATCACCACCAGGGTATTCGGATAAAGATAGAGATCGGCGGCATTGCGGAAGGTCAGCGCTCCTTTCTCAACTTCAACGTAGCTGGCCGGATCGTTCTTGCGGCCACCCGCTTTAAACGGTGCTGCCGCAGAGAGGACCGGCAGACGACCCAGATCCGGATCGCCCTGAATGAAATGTTCAACGTAGGCGCGCTGCGCATTATTCACGATCTGCACGGTCGGATCGTCCTGCACCAGTGACAGATAGCTGTACATCACATCGGCGGATTTGCCGATCGGCTTGGCCACAAATGCCCGCGTAGCACGATGATCGTCAGCCAGCACCTTCACTAGCGCCGGATCTTCCGCCGCTAATGACTTTTTCGCTGCGGTATCATAAATCGGCCGCGCCTCGGCTTTGCCGCTGCTGACCTGCCAGCGTCCGCCGTCATTATCCAGCACCAGATCGACCACACCCAGATGATCGCCCCACATGCCGGGCATCACGGCTGGAATGCCGTTCAGCGTCCCCTGGGCGATATCCGCCCCTTTGATACTGGCGAAATCACTGCCCGGGAATACCGCATGCGCATGGCCAAACATAATGGCGTTGATGCCTTTAACCTGGCTAAGGTAGTAAACCGAGTTTTCCGCCAGCGCATGATACGGCTCGCTGCTCAGGCCGGAGTGGGGAATAGCAACGATGATATCGGCACCCCTGGCGCGCATTTCAGGTACGTAGCGGCGGGCGGTTTCAGTGATGTCATCCACCCGCACTTTACCCTGCAGATTGGCTTTATCCCACACCATGATCTGTGGCGGCACAAAGCCGATGTAGCCAATCTTCACCGTCTGCGTTTTGCCGTCACGATCTACCACCTCGGTCGATTTAATCAGGTAGGGGGTGAACAGCGGCTTGCCACTTTTGCTGTCAATAACGTTGGCGTTGACATAAGGAAAGCGTGCGCCAGCCAGCGCTTTTTTCAGGTAAGGCAGGCCATAGTTAAACTCGTGATTACCCAGATTACCGACGCTGTAGTCGAGAGTGTTAAGCGCTTTATAAACCGGATGGATCTCGCCCGCGCTAAGCCCTTTGGCCGCCATATAATCGCCGAGCGGGCTACCCTGGATGATGTCGCCATTATCGACCAGCACGCTGTTTTTAACCTGCTGGCGCGCCGCATGAATCAGCGTGGCGGTCCGGACCAGGCCGAATTTCTCGGTCGGGGTATCTTTGTAGTAGTCGAAATCCATCATGTTACTGTGCAGATCGGTGGTCTCGAGTATCCGCAAATCGACCGTTGCCGCCTGCGCGGCGACGGAAACGCTCAGGGCCAGTAACATCATTCCAGGCTTAAACATGCTTGCTCCTGCTGCCAGATAAGTTAAAGCTCTCAAAATAATGTAAAAGCCTGATGAGTGGTCAGTTTAAATCGTGATGGATGTATCGTTTTGGCGCATCGGTCAGCGGACAACGGCTTTCAGACTGTGGCGGGGCCGGCAGGCGTGGCGATAAACAGGTAACTATGGTATTGATATATCTATAAATTGCGCCGTGCTGCCGCCGTACAATCGGCTGGCGGAGCGGAACTGCTAAAATGTAACCATCAGGCGTTGAACTGAACGTGCAGCAGATGGACACAACGAGGTGAAAAATGTTAGAGCAAATTTGCCAACTGGCACGCGAAGCGGGCGACGCGATTATGCAGGTTTACAACGACGCCGCGCCGCTTGACGTTTCTCACAAATCGGATGACTCGCCGGTCACCGCTGCCGATATCGCCGCGCATCAGGTGATCGTCAACGGTCTGGCGCAGCTTTCGCCTGAAGTACCGGTTCTGTCAGAAGAGGACCCACCGGCCTGGGAGGTGCGTCAGCACTGGCAGCGCTACTGGCTGGTCGATCCGCTTGATGGCACCAAAGAGTTCATCAAGCGTAACGGCGAATTCACCGTCAATATTGCGCTGATTGACGCCGGCAAGCCGGTGCTGGGCGTGGTCTATGCACCCGCGCTGGGGGTAATGTACTCTGCCGCGGAAGGCAAAGCCTGGAAAGAAGAGGGGGGCCACCGTGAACAGATTCATGCGCGTGACGCCCGGCCACCGCTGGTGGTGGTGAGCCGCTCACACGGCGACGATGATGAGATGAAGCAGTATCTGAAACAGCTGGGCGAACATCAGACCGTGGCAACCGGTTCATCGCTGAAGTTCTGCCTGGTGGCGGAAGGCAAAGCCCAGCTCTATCCGCGCTTCGGGCCGACCAACATCTGGGATACCGGCGCAGGACACGCGGTGGCGATGGCGGCGGGTGCCCATGTACACGACTGGCAGGGCAAAACCCTGGATTACGCGCCGCGTGAATCCTTCCTCAATCCCGGCTTCCGCGTCTCGTTGTTCTAACCGATTAAGCGGGAGGCTCGCCTCCCGCCACTCTGCAACCGCTACTGCGCCAGCAGGGAGGTCACCAGCGTCACCACCTGCTGCACTTCTTCCTGCGTCAACGGCCCATCCTTAACAAATTTCACCGTGCCGCGTTTATCCAGCACCACGATGGCGGAGCCGCCCTGTTGCAGCTGCCAGGCACGCTGCACATTGCCTTTGTCGTCAACGATGAATTGTGACCACGGATACTGCTGCTTATTGCTCTCAATACTGCTGCGGACAAACATGCCGGTCCCTGGAATCGCGTCATCCGTATTGACGATGGTGGTGGTCTGATAGCGATCATGCGGCAGCTTCGCGGCTTTGATCGCTTCAACTAATGCCGCATTCATTTGTTTGGCTGATGAACGCCCGGCAATATGCTGAATCACGCGAACTTTCCCGCTCAGCTGCGCACTGTTCCAGTTTTTATAGCTAAACTTATCCTGCTGCAATAACAGCTCACCTTTGTCATTCACGCCGACGGCCGGTACGCGCGCATCCTGCTTCAAATCATGCGCCATAACGCTTGCCGGTATCAGTAACGACAAAACTATCGCTGCCAGAGTGATTCGCATCGCTGTTTCCTTAAGTGATCAGACCAGTTAGTCATTTTATTGCAATAGTAGGCGGGGATGATGCTGCTGTCCTGGAAAGGTGTCAGGTTTGTTATCAGCAGCACAATTCCTTAACGACTGAAGGTTTATACTGCGTTGTGTGAGCGTAATAACAGAGTCTTCTGTAATGATGTGTCAACTCAGTAAAAAAATTCATTTTTCGGAACATCAGCAGCGCTGAGTGTTCTATAGTTTATCCCGAATTCGCGCTTCATGGGCTCGTACCTATTTTGGAAACGGCGAAGCGTGCTTAAAATTGTACAGGAGTTAATCAGTATGAAGATCTTCCAGCGCTATAATCCGCTGCAGATAGCGAAATATGTAAAAACGCTGTTCAAAGGAAGGTTGTATATCAAGGATGTCGGCGCGTTTGAGTTTGATAAAGGGAAAGTGTTAATCCCGCGCGTCAAAGACAAACAGCACCTGAGCGTGATGTCAGAAATTAACCGCCAGGTCGTTCGTCTGAAACTTGAGTTCAACTAATCAAAAGGGCGCCGATGGCGCCCTTAGTGTTTATCCAGGCAGGGCAGGCTCAGTCTGAGCGCCGGTCATGCTCACAATCCTCACGTACTACCTGTACCCCTGCTTGCTCCGCGCTGTCCCTGTCCAGACTGCCTGCAACCATTACGCCTGACAGGCCAGGCGCTTAGCCATTCTACTCTTCTTCGCTCTTGGTCATATTCAGCACCGGCGGCCGCTCATCAATGCGGGTCACCAGTAACTGGTCGATGCGGTAACTATCAATGTCCACCACTTCAAATTTATAACCGGCAAACTTCACGAAGTCGGTACGCTTGGGAATTTTACGCAGCATATACATCATAAAGCCGCCGATGGTTTCGTAATTGCCTGACTGCGGGAAGTCATCGATGTCCAGTACCCGCATCACATCATCAATCGGCGTACCGCCTTCCACCAGCCATGAATTCTCATCACGCGCCACAATCTGCTCTTCCATGCCCTGACCGACCAGGTCGCCCATCAGCGTGGTCATCACGTCATTCAGGGTGATGATGCCAACCACCAGCGCATATTCATTCATGATCACCGCGAAGTCTTCACCGGCGGTTTTGAAACTTTCCAGCGCTTCAGACAGCGTAAGCGTATCCGGCACAATCAGCGCAGAACGGATCTGCAAGCCGCTGTTCAGCGCCATACTCTGATTTCCCAGCACCCGCAGCAGCAGTTCTTTTGAGTCAACGTAACCGACGATATGATCGATATCGCCGCTGCACACCAGGAATTTAGAGTGTGGATGTTGGGCGATTTTGGTTTTAAGGCTGGTTTCATCTTCATGCAGGTCAAACCAGACGATGTTTTCGCGTGAGGTCATCGACGATGGAACGGTACGTGACTCCAGTTCAAACACGTTCTCGATTAACTCATGTTCCTGTTTCCGCAGCACCCCGGCCAGCGCACCGGCCTCCACCACCGCATAGATATCGTCAGAGGTGATATCGTCTTTGCGCACCATCGGCAGTTTGAAGATGCGAAAGAAGACGTTAGCCAGACCGTTAAACAGCCACACCAGCGGACGCATTAACAGCAGGCAGAAGCGCATAGGGTTAATGATGCGCAGAGCGATGGTTTCCGGGGCGATCATACCGACCCGTTTTGGCGTTAAGTCGGCGAACAGGATAAACAGGCTGGTGACGATGGTGAACGAGCAGATGAAACTGAGCTGCTCCGCCAGTTCTGGTGCGACAAAGCGGTTAAACAGGCTGCTGAACGCCGGCGAAAAAGCCGCATCGCCGACAATACCGCCGAGAATAGCCACGGCGTTCAGACCAATTTGCACCACGGTAAAGAACATGCCCGGCGTTTCCTGCATTTTCAACACGCGTTGCGCGTTGATATTGCCCTCATCCGCCAGCAGTTTGAGTTTGATCTTGCGGGCGGCCGCCAGCGAGATTTCCGACAGGGAAAAAAATGCACTGATTACGATCAGTAACAGGATGACAAGTAAGCTATCTAACATAAGAGATCCAAAGGGTTATCCACTTGTCATTTTTGGCCTGGGCAGCGTACAGGTGAGATCGTAACTGATCTGCTTACCCGTCAAACAGGGCTATCCGTGCCAAAAATGTCTGCGCCAGTTCGACAGGAAAGGACAATGTCGGGGCAGAAATGAAAACAGGCGAAATGCCTGTGGTGGCAGATTATAGCAGGTGCTATCACCGGGCCGCCAGAGGGCAAACGCCCTGTTGACGCGCGGAGAGCTGGCCGGTCCGGCGCGGTCTTGGTTCAGATTAATCCGAGTGAAGCCAGCGGCGACAATCATTCCTCTCCACAGCGGTTGTATCGCCCGCGTCATTTACCGACAATAACCGGGCATTTGACTTAGAAGTCGATTTTACGCCGCCGATTAGCATAAAGTGCGGCTATTATGAGGGTGTTGCCGTCGCGCTAGCGCAGGCAAAGATGATTAATAAGTGCCCCGCGGAAAAGGGGCCGGCATGTTTAACAGGAGTACAGGTGCCACGATTTCATGTTTATTGCATGGCCAGCCTGCTGCTTGCCGCGCCCGCCCTTGAGGCGGCAACGGTACGATTACAGGTAGAAGGTTTAACCGGGGATTTGCAAAAAAACGTCAGGGCGCGCCTGTCGACCATCGGCAACGATGAAGTCTCGAACGACGGCCGCTTTCGCGCACGCGTTTCGGTAGCGATAAAAGAGGGGCTGCGCGCGCTCGGCTATTATGAGCCGGAGATTGACTTTGAATCCCGTCCTGCGCCGCCAAAAGGCGGTCGTCCGGTATTGGTGGCGCGGGTCACGCCCGGCGAACCGGTTAAAATTGGCGGCAGCAGCATCGTCATAGAAGGCGATGCGCGTAACGATGCCGACTATAAAGCCTGGGTAGCGCAGGGACGGCCCAAAGTAGGCACCCAGCTTAACCACGGTCAGTATGATAAATTCAAAAGTGGTTTTTCTAATCTTGCTCTGCGCAATGGTTACTTCGATGGCAACTTTAAGAAAAGCCAGTTAGGCGTATCGGTCGAACGGCGCGAAGCGTTCTGGGATATTGATTACGACAGTGGTCAGCGTTACCGCTTTGGCGATGTCAGCTTTGAAGGCTCGCAAATTCGCGAGGAGTATCTGCAAAATCTGGTGCCCTTTAAGCAGGGCGACTATTACACCTCCCGCGATTTAGCCGAGCTGAACCGCCGTCTCTCCGCCACCGGCTGGTTTAACTCAGTGGTAGTGGCCCCGGAGTTTAAACAGGGCCGCGAAACCAAAGTTCTGCCGCTCAATGCGGTGATGTCACCGCGTACCGAAAACACCATTGAAACCGGGGTAGGCTACTCGACGGATGTCGGACCGCGCCTGAAAGGCACCTGGAAAAAACCGTGGATCAACGATCGCGGCCACAGTCTGGCAGCCAGCGCCTACGTTTCAGCGCCGGAGCAGCAGGTCGATCTGAGCTATAAAGTTCCGCTGCTGAAAAGCCCGCTGGAGCAGTATTACACCTTCTCCGGTGGCCTGAAGCGCACCGACCTCAACGATACCAAAGCCGATACCACCACGCTGGCGATGTCGCGCAACTGGGACAGCAGCAGTGGCTGGCAGAAAGCGATTAACCTGCGCTGGAGCCTGGACCACTTTACCCAGGGCAGCGTCACCAACACCACCATGCTGCTCTATCCTGGCGTCAGCGTGAACCGAACCCGCTCACGCGGCGGCTTAATGCCGACCTGGGGCGACACACAGCGCTACTCGGTGGATGTTTCTGATACCACCTGGGGTTCGGATGTCGATTTCCTGATTCTGCAGGCGCAGAACGTCTGGATCCGCACGCTCGGTGATAAACACCGTTTTGTCGCGCGCGGCAATCTCGGCTGGATCGAAACCAACGACTTCGAAAAAGTCCCGCCGGATCTCCGCTTCTTCGCGGGCGGCGACCGCAGCATTCGCGGTTACAAATACAAAGATATCTCACCACGCGATGAGGACGGCAAACTGACCGGTGCCTCTAAGCTCGCCACCGGATCGCTGGAATATCAGTACAACGTCAGCGGCAAATGGTGGGGAGCGGTCTTTGTCGACTCGGGCGAAGCGGTCAACGATATCAAACAGAGTAATGTTAAAACCGGCGCCGGCTTCGGCGTGCGCTGGTCTTCACCGGTGGGGCCGATCAAGCTGGATATCGCCCGACCGATTGGGGATGACGAGGAACATGGATTGCAATTTTACATAGGACTGGGGCCTGAACTATGAAGCTGTGGAAAAAGGTCCTGATCGGCATTCTGATTTTTCTGGTGCTGCTATTAGGCGGCGTGGCGTTTTTAGTCGGCACCACGCCCGGTTTACATCTGCTGCTAAACGGTGCCTCACGCTGGGTGCCGGGCTTATCGATCAAGCAGGTCGATGGTGGCTGGCGTAATCTGACCCTGAGCGGATTGCGTTATGAGATGCCCGGCGTCAGCGTCGATGCCGGTCAGATTCACCTCGCCGTCGATCTCAACTGTCTGCTGCACTCATCGGTCTGCGTGAACGATGTTTCGCTGAGCGATATCAGCGTGGTGGTCGACAGTAAGAAAATGACGCCGGCCAGCGAGCCGCCGCCGGAAGAGGAGAGCGGCAACGCCAACCTCAGCACGCCTTATCCAATCACCCTGCGGCATCTCGGCCTGCACAATATCAATGTGAAAGTTGATGACACCGCCATCTCGCTGCTGGATTTCACCACCGGCCTGCAGTGGCAGGATCGCGCGCTGACGCTTAATCCGACCCATATTCAAAGCCTGCTGATTGCCCTGCCGAAAGCGGCGCAGGTTGCTGATGAGCAGGTGGTACAACCGAAAGTGCAGCAGCCGAAACCGGCGGAGAAGCCGCTGGGTGAAACCCTGCAGGCGATGTTCGCGCAACCGCTGCTGCCGGCGTTACCCGATTTCCGCTTGCCGCTGGATATTGATGTGCAGCAGATCCTTGGCGAACAGCTGCGCATCACCGGCGACACCGACATTGCGATCGGTCGGCTGCTGCTGAAAGCCAAAACCGCTGACCGCCAGATGCAGCTCAGCACGCTGGAGGTGGACTCGAACCTCGGCAAGCTGAACGGCAGCGGCCAGGCCACGCTGGCGGATAACTGGCCGGTCGATTTCACCCTTAACGGTGACGTGAATACCGATCCGATCAAAGGCGAAAAAATCGCGCTGAAGCTTAACGGTGCCATGCGCGATGAGCTGAAGTTGGCGCTCAACCTTTCCGGTCCGGTGAAAGCACAGCTCGATGCTACTACCCAGCTGGCGGTGGCGGGTTTGCCGCTGTCGCTGCGGCTCACCAGCCCACAGCTGCGCTGGCCTTTAACCGGTGCGGTGCAGTACCAGGCCGATAACCTCGACTACCAGTTCAAAGGCAAAGCGACCGACTACGTCATGTCGCTGCGTACCGCGGTGAAAGGGGAAACGGTGCCGCCGGCGAACATTTCACTGACGGGTAAAGGTAACGTCGAGCAGTTCAGCCTCGATAAACTGCGCATCGCGGCATTGCAGGGCAATATCGATCTGACTGCGCTGGTCGACTGGAGTAAGGCGATCAGCTGGCGCAGTGAACTGACGCTGGCCGGCATCAATACCGCTCAGCAGTATCCCGACTGGCCCGCCCGGCTGGATGGCAAAATTACTACCCGCGGCAGTCTCTACGGCGGAAGCTGGCAGTTAAGCGTGCCGCAGCTACAGCTGAAAGGGAATGTGAAGCAGAATGCGGTCACGGCGGATGGCTCGCTCACCGGCAACAGCTACAACCAGTGGAAGATACCCGGCATTAAACTGGCGCTGGGTCGTAATCATCTGGATGTGAAGGGCGCTTTGGGTGAGCAGCTGGATCTTGATGCCAGCATCGACGCGCCTCAGCTCGACAATGCGCTGCCGGGCCTGGGCGGCGTGGTCAACGGCACGATTAAAGCGCGTGGCACCCTGAGCGCGCCGCAGCTGCTGGCCGATCTCAATGCCCGTGGCCTGCGCTGGCAGCAGATGCAGATTAACCGCGTCACGCTGAACGGTGATGTCCGCTCCGGCGAGCAGGTGGCCGGCAAGCTGCAGTTGCGCGTCGAACAGCTGAAGCAGGATGCGCTCAGCATTAACCTGCTGACCCTGAATGCCGACGGCAACGAGCATCAGCATCAGCTGAAGCTCAATGTGCAGGGCGAGCCGGTGTCAGGTCAGCTGGCGCTGAACGGCAGCTTTGACCGCCAGGCGCAGCGCTGGAAAGGCGAACTGAACAATACCCGCTTCGATACCCCGGTAGGAGAATGGCGACTGACGCGGGCGATGGCTATCGACTACCTCAATAGCAAACAGACCGCCACCATCGGGCCGCACTGCTGGCAGAACCCGAATGCCCAGCTCTGCGTACCGGAACCGGTGGAAGCCGGTCCGAGCGGCAAGGCGCACGTGGTACTGAATCGCTTTGATCTGGCGATGGTTAAACCGTTTATGCCTGATGCGACCCAGCTCAGCGGCGTATTCAGCGGTGACGTGCGGGTTAACTGGCGTGCCGGCGAAGGCCTGCCAACCGGTACGGTGTCGCTGAAGGGTAACGGCGTCAAAGTTCAGCAGGATGTGCAGGGCAATACGCTGCCCGTCGCCTTCGATACCCTGAACCTGAATGCGGCGCTGCGTGACGGCCGTGCGCAGCTCGACTGGCTGATCCGCATCGCCAACAACGGTCAGCTGGATGGTAACGTCCAGATCACCGATCCGGAAAACCGCCGCACGCTGGGCGGCAACGTCAATATCCGCAATCTGTCGCTGGCGATGCTGAACCCGGCACTGATGCAGGGCGAGAAGATCAAAGGCAACCTGAACAGCAGTTTACGGCTGGCGGGCAGCGTGCAGCAGCCGCAGGTGTTTGGTCAGCTCGGCCTGTCTGATGTCGATGTTGATGGCAGCTTCATGCCGGTCGATCTGACCGCCGCCAACCTCAATCTGGTGTTTAACGGCATGAGTTCGACCCTCAACGGGCTGATTCAGACCGCGCAGGGCAACATCAACCTCAACGGTAACGCCGACTGGAGCCAGCTTGATAACTGGCGTGCACGTGTAGCGGCGCAGGGCAGCCGGGTCCGGGTAACGGTGCCGCCGATGGTGCGGATGGATGTCTCGCCGGATCTGGTGTTTGAAGCCACGCCTGCGGCATTTAACCTGTCGGGCCGGGTGGATGTTCCCTGGGCGCGCATCACGGTGCAGGAAGTGCCGGAAAGCGCCACCGGCGTCTCTTCGGATGAAGTGATGCTGGATCAGAACCTCAAGCCGATTCAGCCGCAAACCGCCGCCATTCCAATCAACAGCAATTTGGTGATCCACGTCGGTAATGATGTGCGGCTCTCCGCGTTCGGACTGAAAGCGAAGCTCAATGGCGATCTCAAACTGGTGCAGGACAAATCCGGCCTCGGCCTCAACGGCCAGATCAATATTCCTTCCGGCCGTTTCCACGCCTATGGCCAGGATCTGATTGTGCGTAAGGGCGAGCTACAGTTTGCCGGACCGCCTGACCAGCCTTACATCAACCTTGAAGCGATCCGTAACCCGGAGGCGACTGAAGATGATGTCACCGCCGGACTGCGCGTCACCGGCCTGGCAGACGAGCCAAAAGCTGAAGTCTTCTCCGATCCGGCGATGTCGCAACAGGAAGCGCTCTCTTACCTGCTGCGCGGTCAGGGACTCGGCAGCGACGGCGACAGTAACGCGTTAACCTCAGCGCTTGTTGGCTTAGGGGTTGCACAAAGTGGGCAGGTTGTGGGTAAAATCGGCGAGACATTCGGTGTCAGTAATCTGGCCCTTGATACTGCCGGTGTTGGCGACAGCCAGCAGGTGCAGGTCAGCGGCTATGTACTACCGGGTCTGCAGGTAAAATACGGTGTTGGCATATTTGATTCACTGGCGACGTTAACCTTGCGTTACCGCCTGATGCCTAAACTCTATCTGGAAGCCGTGTCCGGTGTGGATCAGGCTCTCGATTTGCTCTATCAGTTTGAGTTTTAGCAATGCGAATAATTGTCTACGGCAGTTTACGGCGCAAACAGGGAAACAGTCACTGGATGACGAATGCGCAATGGCTGGGTGATTTCCAGATTGAGGGCTTTGAGCTCTACAGTCTGGGACATTATCCCGGCGTGATTGAAGGCAATGGAGCGGTGCAGTGTGAAGTGTACCGCATTGATGCCTCCACCCTTGGCGAGCTGGATGCGTTACGCACCAAGGGAGGGGAGTACAAACGTCATCTGATTCAGACGCCGTTTGGCAGCGCATGGCTTTATGTTTATCAACGCTCAGTGGCAGGACGCCAGCGTATCATGAGCGGGGACTGGCTAAAGCGTGATGAAGAGCCAGAGGCCTGAACAAAAACACCGTCCAGTTGGACGGTGTTTTTTTTTCGACTTATCGGCTGACAGCAGAATTACTTCTTCTGTGCGCGCTCGTAAGAGGAGATGATTTCGGCTTTAGCAGCTTCGGCATTATCCCAGCCATCCACTTTCACCCATTTGCCTTTTTCCAGATCTTTGTAATGTTCAAAGAAGTGGGTGATCTGTGCGCGCAGCAGTTCTGGCAGGTCGTTCACATCTTTAATGTGATCGTACTCTTTAGAGAGTTTGGTGTGCGGAACCGCAACCAGTTTGGCATCTTCGCCAGACTCGTCGGTCATTTTCAGCACGCCAACCGGACGGCAGCGGATCACAGAACCTGGCTCCAGCGGGTATGGCGTTGGGACCAGCACGTCAACCGGATCACCATCCAGTGACAGGGTGTGGTTGATGTAGCCGTAGTTGCACGGATAGAACATGGCGGTAGACATGAAGCGGTCTACAAACAGGGCACCAGACTCTTTATCAACTTCATATTTGATCGGATCGGCATTGGCCGGGATCTCAATGATTACGTAGATATCTTCTGGCAGGTCTTTACCTGCTGGCACCTGGTTCAAACTCATCGGGCATTCCTTCAGTAGTCGTATGTTGAGTGTCGGCTATTATAGCCAACTGACTCTGAAAGTATGCCCTCTTTTTGGCGTTTCGGAATGCACCCTAACGCTACTTTGCCGCGACAAACAGCGAAACAATTCCGGCTGCAATCAGCGGTCCGACCGGCACGCCGCGGAAAAACGCCACGCCAATCACCGTACCAATCAATAACCCGCCAATGACCGAGGGCTGAACGCTCATAAAGTTAACGCCGCGACCGCCCAGCCAGGCGACAAAAATGCCGACCAGAATCGCCACGATCGACTTCCAGTTGGCAAAGGATTTGAGCAAGGTTGAGGCGGGCAGCGATCCGCTGGCCAGCGGCGCCATCACCGCCACGGTCAGGATAATGATGCCTAAGGTAATGCCCTGCTTCTCTACATAGGGGAAAAATTGCGCCAGCGGCGTAATCTTGATCGCCAGCAGCACCAGAATGGAGATGGTGACGGCGTTGTTGTGAACGAAATAACTCAGAATGGCGAGGCAGATCAGAATAATGGTCGAGGCATAAGCAGCCATGGTTTCTCCCTGAAAATGAATGGATGCGCTGAGGACTTCAGCCAGCGCATAAACGGGTGGTAATCAACAATCATCCGGATTAGCGCAGCTGCCGGTGCTCAGCGATTGCAACATCAGCGCCTGGTTACGCACCAGGCTGACGCTCTGCGCACTCAGCGCCACGCTGCCGAGCGTGCCCTGCGCGCTGAGCTGACTGCGGCTGGCCGCCAGCCAGCTGTCACGGTAGCTGAGCCAGGCACGCTGGGCCTGACGTAAGCTGTTTTTAGGCTCGCCGGTTAACCGGTTCATCAGTTTGCCATACTGATTATTCATCTCCTGATCCCAGGCTTTACTGGCTGCGGCATAACACTGATTCATCGCAAGGGTGGTCGATGCGCCGTTCAGGCAGTGCGCCAGAGCGGCATCCGCCGGCCGATCCTGCGCCATTGCCACGTCGCTGGCCAACAGCAGGGCCAGAAGCCATCCTGTTTTCATTATTCTTCCCCGGGTAACTGATAAGCGGCGTCCAGCTTGATAGATGTCTCCGTGATGATCAAGTCGATAACCATTCATTAAGGTTAAAGTTTAGCGGGGTGATGGCCGATACCTGTTCCGTTTTAGGGCCGCTGGAAATTTCGCCTTTTCTCATACACGGAAACTATCAAGATGAAACAGTTATCACTTCGCACGGGGTTGCTGGCATTGCTGGCATTTATGACACTGCTGCTGTTGGCGGTGAGTTTTATGGGTATCGTGGCAATTAACAAAGGGAACCGGTCGCTGGATGTAATTAATCGCATTCAGGGAGTTGAGCTGAACAGCCTGTATCAGAGCAACGCGGATTTAATGCGCGCCCGCGCCAACGCGGCGCTGGCGGTGAGAAAAATTGAAATTGGTTTGCTGGAAGAGGGGGCCGGCGTCACTAAGCTGGCACAGGCCGATGTGCTGACATCACAGCAGAACCTGAAGCGTTTTATTGATGCGGGCACGGTCACGGCACACGGCAAAAAGCTGGCGGATGCGGTGGCAGGCAGCTACAAAGCCTATCTTGAGCAGGGAATCCGGCCAATGATGAGCGCGCTGGATAAGCAATATACCGACGAATATTACCAGCTGCTGGAGGGCAACCTGGCCTCACTGGCTGCCCGCTACAGCAAAGCGGTGGATGATTTCGGCCAGTACGCCAATCAGGTAACCGCCGCGCAGCTGGCTCAGGCGGCCTATAACGAAACCAAAATGAAAGTTCTGATCGCCGTTGCGGTGGTGCTGACGCTGCTGTTGCTGGTGCTCGCCTGGCAGCTGCTGCGCCGGATGCTACTTCAGCCGCTTAACAACGCCATTGTGCATCTCGAACAGGTTGCCGCTGGCGACTTATCACAAACCCTACCGGCAGCCGGTAACAATGAACTGGGACGGCTCAACCATGCGCTGGCAGAGATGCAGCAGGCGTTGCGCGCCTCGGTCAGCCAGGTGCGGGAAGCCAGCCTGCAAATCGACATCGGCAGCCGTGAACTGGCCGCGGGCAACGTCAATCTGTCGCAGCGCACCGAAGAGTCCGCAGCCTCGCTGGAGCAGACTGCAGCCAGCATGGAGCAGTTAACCGCAACGGTGCGGCTCAATGCCAGCAACGCGCAGCAGGCACATCAGCTGGCGAATGCGGTGTCAGATACCGCCGATCGCGGCGCTGAAGTGGTGTGCTACGTGATGGAGAAAATGCATGAGATCACCGACAGCGCCAATCGCATCGGCGACATTCTCAGCGTAATCGACGGTATCGCCTTCCAGACCAATATCCTGGCACTTAATGCAGCGGTTGAAGCGGCGCGCGCCGGTGAACAGGGCCGCGGTTTCGCGGTGGTTGCCAATGAAGTGCGCACCCTGGCGCAGCGCAGCGCCAACGCCGCCAAAGAGATCCGTACGCTGATCGGGGATTCGCAGACGCGGGTCAAAGAGGGCAGCGAGATGGCGACGCGTGCCGGGGAAACCATGGATGAAATTTCAGGTGAGGTGATGCGCGTCACCGCGCTGATGAAAGAGATCTCAATGGCCTCTGACGAGCAGAGCCGCGGCATTGAGCAGGTCAACCTGGCAGTAACGCAGATGGATGAAGCCGCACAGCAGAACGCCGCGCTGGTGGAGCAGGCAACTGCGGCGACCCAGTCGCTGGAGGCCCAGTCCGGTCAGCTACAGGCGACCATGGCGCAGTTCCGCTTGCAGCCGGTCTGAAAGCAAAAAAAGGCGCGATATTCGCGCCCTCAGACAGCAGACCAACTCAATGTGATGGGAGCACACGTCAGTAGCAAAGCATCGCGGGCCACGGATGGCATTTTTGCGTCTTTGCGGAGGACGTTTGCTCCCTGAGCCAGGGCCTGTTTAATAACGTCAGGGCGCGATATTCGCGCCCTTTGATTGTCGTCAGATTAGCCCTGGCGGCAATCCGGGAATTCGCCCAGGAAACGCTCAACGTCGTTGACCATCGCCTCGTTACCGCAGTAAAACGGGCAGCGCTGATGCAGCGTGACCGGCGGGATATCCAGAATACGTTTCTGACCATCGCTGGCCTTACCGCCTGCCTGCTCCGCGAGGAACGCCATCGGGTTGCACTCATACAGCAGACGCAGCTTACCTTGCGGATGGCTGGCGGTGCTTGGGTAGAGGTAGATGCCGCCCTTCAGCAGGTTACGGTGGAAATCGGCCACCAGCGATCCGATATAGCGGGAAGTGTAAGGACGGTGCGTAGCAATATCCTCTTCCTGACAGAACTTCAGGTATTTCTTCACGCCCTGCGGGAAACGAATGTAGTTACCTTCGTTAATCGAATAGGTATAACCGGTTTCCGGGTAGGTCATGCGCTCGTGGCTCAGGCAGAAAACGCCCAGCGACGGATCGTAGGTGAACGCATGCACGCCTGCACCGGTGGTGTAGACCATCATGGTTGACGAACCGTACACCACGTAACCGGCAGCGACCTGCTTGTTGCCCGGCTGCATAAAGTCAGCTTCGACAACCGGCGTACCCGGCTCACTGACGCGGCGATAGATAGAAAAGATAGTACCGACAGAAACGTTAACGTCGATGTTCGACGACCCATCCAGCGGATCCATCAACACCACGTATTTACCGTTTTCCTCACCTTCAAAGATAACGAACTCGTCCTCTTCTTCAGACGCGATACCGGCGACGATGCCACGGGCTTTCAATGCCGCTTTCAGTTTTTCGTTGGCGAACAGATCCAATTTCATCTGCTGCTCACCCTGAACATTCTCAACCCCACTGGCACCGAGAATATCCACTAAACCGGCTTTGTTAATGTCGCGGTGGATAATTTTGGCACCCAGCTTGATGGCTGAAATCAGCGCCGTCAGTTCACCTGTGGCGTGCGGAAAGTCGTGTTGCTTCTCGACGATAAATTCGCCTAACGTTTTCATAACACATTCCCTGAATCTTCGATGGAGTGGCAGCATGCGTAACAGTCTGCCAACGTATGCGTACGCAGTTTAGCCGATTGAACTTCAAAAACCATAGTCCTAATCCGTTTCTTCCGTCTGCGAGCAGCGTTACACTGTGCGCCGAACTTTTGAGTAATGGATCTCGTTATGCGCATTCACATCCTTGGGATTTGTGGCACGTTTATGGGCGGTCTGGCGATGCTGGCCCGTTCGCTTGGCCATCAGGTGACCGGTTCGGACGCCAACGTTTACCCGCCAATGAGCACGCTGCTTGAGCAGCAAGGCATTGAATTAACAGAAGGTTATGACGCAAGCCAGCTCGATCCGGCACCGGACTTAGTGATCATCGGTAATGCGATGACGCGTGGCAATCCTTGTGTGGAAGCCGTTCTGGAACGCAACATTCCTTACCTCTCTGGCCCGCAGTGGCTGCACGACTTCGTGCTACGCGATCGCTGGGTACTGGCCGTGGCGGGAACCCACGGCAAAACCACCACAGCCGGCATGGCAGCGTGGATTCTGGAGGCCTGCGGGCTGGAACCAGGCTTCATTATTGGTGGTGTGCCAGGAAACTTCGACGTCTCGGCAAAATTAGGAAAAAGTCCATTCTTCGTGATCGAAGCGGATGAGTACGATTGCGCGTTTTTTGATAAGCGATCCAAGTTTGTCCATTACTGCCCGCGCACGCTGATCCTCAATAACCTTGAATTCGATCATGCGGATATTTTTGACGATCTGCGGGCGATCCAGAAGCAGTTCCATCATCTGATCCGGATCGTGCCGGGGCAGGGTAAGATCCTGCTGCCCGAAAACGATCACAACCTCAGGCAGGTGATGGCGATGGGCTGCTGGAGCGAGCAGGAGAGTATCGGCGAACACGGCCGCTGGCAGGCGAAAAAACTCACGGCGGATGCGTCGCACTGGGAAGTGTGGCTTGATGGCGCCAGAGTGGGCGAGGTGAACTGGGCGCTGGTCGGTGAGCACAACATGCACAACGGACTGATGGCGATCGCCGCAGCGCGGCATGTCGGCGTGAAGCCGGAGGATGCCGGCCAGGCGCTGAACAGCTTCATCAACGCGCGTCGCCGGCTGGAGCTGCGCGGCGAGGTCAACGGCATCAAAGTGTATGACGATTTCGCGCATCACCCGACCGCGATTCTGGCGACCCTGGCTGCGCTGCGTAGCAAAGTGGGCGGAACGGCACGAATTCTGGCGGTGCTGGAGCCACGATCGAACACCATGAAAATGGGCGTGAATAAAAACGAACTGGCACCGTCGCTGGCGCGTGCTGACGAAGTTTTCCTGTTCCAGCCGCACCACATCCCGTGGCAGGTTTCAGACGTGGCTGACGCCTGTATGCAGCCGGCGCACACCACCGCGGATATCGATACGCTGGTCTCGATGATTACCAAAGCGGCGCAGCCGGGTGATTCGATTCTGGTGATGAGCAACGGCGGATTCGGCGGCATTCATCAGAAGCTGCTCGATAAACTGGCTTAACAGAACAAGCGCCCGCCGGGGCGCTTTTTTTTACCTTAACCTGACACCGGCCCGCATTTTATTTCCCGCCAGACTTCACCGCTCCTGACTTCACACGCCACGGCATCCTTAACGTTTCACCGTACAGCAACAGAAACTTATCGCCGCGCGCGGTGAATAGCCTCCTGAGCTGAAGCAAATGCGCGTGATGTGGCGTCTGTCGTGAGAATGATCGGCAGCGAACTGCCTGAAAGCGCGCCGGAGCGGGATAAATAAGCGGACCGACAAAGACAATGCCCGACCGTTTACTCACCCGTAGCCTGAGCATGCAGAGAATGGCCGTGCATCCTGGGGTCTGGAAGCGCGCGTCGGACCGCGGCAGAGGATTGGGGATAATCGCGGATGTCCGGCCGCTGCCGGTAAACGCCGGCTGTGATGGCACAGCGGCATCGGGTCGCGTAACGCTGCCTGCAGGCGGGCAAACTGCCCGCCCCGACATCGCTTAGCTTTCGGCCAGCTCGCGCAGATACTGGAAGATCTGTCGCGCAGATTTCGGCGGCTTGTTGCCCGCTTTCTCTTTCTGCGCGTTGCGGATCATGCTGCGCAGTTGCTGACGATCGGCCTGAGGATAAAGGGCGATCACATCCGTCATGGCGTCATCGCCCTGTTCAATCAGGCGGTCACGCAACATCTCCAGCTTATGGAACAGCGCAACCTGCTGGTTGTGGCGGTTCTTCAGCTTATCCAGCGCCTGGCGGATCGGCTCGACGTCCATGCTGCGCATGATTTTACCAATCAGCTGCAACTGGCGACGGCGACCCTCTTTCTTAATACGCTGCGCGAGTTCGATTTCGGCACGCAGGCGCTCATCCAGCGGGATCTTATCAAGGGCATTTTTGCCCAGGTCGACCAGTTCGGCACCCAGGCGTTTCAGCTCTTCAGCGTCGCGCTTTATTTCGCTCTTACTGACCCAGATAATCTCTTCATCTTCTTCTTCATGATTATCTGGCACATCGTCGAGCCACTCATCGGGCTGTTTGGTCATTAGTGGACTCCCAAAAAAAGAGGCTAATCCTACCAGTTTATCGGGTGACTGCGAAATTGTTCTCTGACTCTGATAGACTCAAATCATACATACATAAGATTAGACGGCAGGTCGATGAACGTATCTACTCAGGTTGCAGAACAGCGAAAAGTGTTAGAGCAGGCGATTGCGCAGGCGCTCGAACTGGCTAAAGCAAGCACTGACAGCGCGGAAGTGGCGGTCAGTAAAACCACTGGCATCGGCGTCAGCACCCGCTACGGTGAAGTGGAAAACGTCGAATTCAACAGCGACGGCGCGCTTGGCATCACCGTTTATCATCAGAATCGTAAAGGCAGCGCCTCGTCGACCGATCTCAGCCCGGACGCGATTAAACGCACCGTGCAGGCGGCAATCGATATTGCGCGTTATACCTCGCCCGATCCGTTTGCCGGTCCGGCGGATGCTGACCTGCTGGCGTACGACGCGCCCGATCTGGATCTCTATCATCCGTGGGAGATCGATGCCGATCGCGCGATTGAGCTGGCGGCACAGGCGGAACAGGCGGCGTTGCGGGCAGACAAACGCATCATCAATACCGAAGGCGGCAGCTTCAACAGCCACGTCGGTATCAAAGTCTTTGGTAACAGCCACGGCATGTTGCAGAGCTATTGCTCCAGCCGTCACTCGCTCTCCAGCAGCGTGATTGCCGAGCAGGATGGCAACATGGAGCGCGATTACGCTTACACCATTGGCCGCGCATTTGAAGATTTGCAGAGTCCGGAGTGGGTGGGCGCGGAATGTGCGCGTCGCACGCTGTCGCGTCTGGCACCGCGTAAGCTTTCCACCATGAAGGCGCCGGTGATTTTTGCCGCTGAAGTGGCAACCGGTCTGTTCGGCCATCTGGTCGGGGCGATCAGCGGCAGCAGCGTCTACCGCAAATCGACCTTCCTGCTCGATTCAATGGGACAGCAGATCCTGCCAGAGTGGCTGACGATTAACGAACAGCCGCACCTGCTGAAAGGTCTGGCGTCGACGCCGTTCGACAGCGAAGGCGTGCGGACCCAGGCGCGCGACATCATTAAAGATGGCGTGCTGCAAACCTGGTTAATGACCAGCTACTCCGCCCGAAAACTTGGCCTGACCAGCACCGGCCATGCCGGTGGCATCCATAACTGGTGCATCGCCGGTCAGGGCCACAGCTTTGACGACCTGCTGAAGCAGATGGGGACCGGCTTAGTGGTCACCGAACTGATGGGGCAGGGCGTCAGCGCCATTACCGGCGATTACTCGCGCGGTGCGGCCGGTTTCTGGGTCGAGAATGGCGAAATTCAGTATCCCGTCAGTGAGATCACCATCGCCGGCAATCTGCAAGAGATGTGGCGCAACATGGTGACCGTCGGTGATGACATCGAAACCCGCAGCAACATCCAGTGCGGTTCGGTGTTACTGCCTGAAATGAAGATAGCGGGACAATAAGAAAGATGGATTCTGAAAGCAGCCTGATGGCTGCTTTTTTTTCATCACAATAAGAAAGGAAAGAGCGATGCGTAAGCATGTGATTGCAATGTTGTCTGCTTCTCTGTTGTTCTCCAGCGTCAGCCTCTATGCGGCCGATCTGGAACAGGATATGGATACGCTGAATGCCAACCTGAAGATCGTCAAGAAAACCGACGATGCGCAGGAGATGCAGCAGGCGCTGACCAAAATGCGTGCCGCGGCGCAGGATGCGCGTAAGGGTACGCCGGACAAGCTGGAAGGCCAGCCGGCTGACAGCGCACAGGTTAAAGATTTTCACGCCGGTATCGACTCGCTGATTGCACAGATTGATGTGGTCAGTACGCTGGCAAAAGCCAATAACGTCGACGGTGCGAAACGCGAAGCGGCGAAGTTTGACGACATCCGCAACGCTAACCATAAGAAATTCCGTTAACGCCCGCGCCGGTCACCCCCGACCGGCGATTTTTATCATCACTTCTGCTTATTACTCACCGTTTTACCGCTCACCTCGCTGAACGTCACCGCACAGCCTGCGCGCATCCTGATGACATTACACACATTTAACGCATTCTGGGCGCTGAGTCGCATTAAACGTGCAGCCTGCGATCTGGCGCACGCTCTTCACCTCGATTTCCGCTTGGTGCTGGAAATGTTGCGTCTCCACAGAGATCGCTATCAGGGGTAATTTATTTTCAACGCGAATTATCCGGTCTAACAGGAGTAGCAAGGTGAGCAATAACGGCGTTCCGGTGCAAGACGCGCCACCGGAGAAAGTGCAGCAGCTGGCAGACAGGGTAATGGCGCAGATTGCGACGATCTACCAGCAGCACGGCATTGTGCCGAATGCGGTCCAGCAGCAGATGCTGGTGTCACATGTCGGTGCGATGGCATCCCGCTCCCTGAGCGGTGAGCCGCTGCCAGAAGTGGAAGCCGAGCTGTTTGAGGATATCCCGCCGGAAACGCTGCAGCTGGCGCAGCGGGTAGTGGATCTGTTTGGCAATCTGCCACGCGAAGAAGCATGGCTGCTCTCGGTGCATATCGAAGTCGCCCGATCAAACAACTGAAGAGGACGTGAACATGGTAACCGTAGTGATTGGCGATCGTTTAGGTAAAGGGCAGAAAGTTGCGGCAGGTATCGAGAAAGCCGGTGGACGCGCGGTGGTGGTACCCGGCGTGGCGGCAGACATGAAGCTTGGCGACGTGATGAAGGCGGAAAATGCCGATTTCGGTATCTCCTTCTGCGGCAGCGGCGGCGCAGGCGCCATCACCGCACAGAACAAATATGGCTACAAGGCGAAACACGGGATGCGGTCGATCGATGAAGGCGTCACTGCCATCAACGAGGGCGCTACCGTACTGGGTTTCGGTTTCATGGATAAAGAAGAGCTGGGCGAACGGCTGGTGCAGGCCTGGAACAAGAAGTACGGCAGCTGATCATGAAACAACAATACGTTACGCAGGTGACGGTAGAGGGAAAAGGCGACAGCAAAGCGAAAGCCTTTGCGGATGCCCTGAGTCGCGTACAGAACCAGGTTCTGCGCGCGACGCAAAAAATTCTGCTGCGGATAGAGCCCGAGGATGTCCGGGTGCTGAACGCACGGGAGAGCGTCAAAACCGAAAAATTTCTGTTCTTCTTTTTGGCGCGCCAACGGCGGACCTACAGCGTAGAGCTGGAGATCACCGTCAGCGTCACCGTTTTCGACACCGAACAGGTCACGTTCACGGTGACACCTTAAAAACAGTGCCCTTTCATGTCAGAAAGCCGGTTGCCCGACGGCGCGCTGGCCGCAGCTTCGCGGCGGTCAAGGCTACGGCCAGGCGACGGCTGACGCGTGATGGGTAAAAACGACAACAAAGGTACAACAACATGTTTTTAATCATTTTGTTTAAGTCGTTGATCATTGGCGGGCTGGTGGGTGTCGGCGTCGGTGCCGGCGCTGCGCGGATGTTTCACGCGCCGACCACCCAGGGGATGGGCGCCTTTCGTACATTGGGCGAACTCAACTCGTGCGAAGGCGATCCAGCCTCTCACTTCTCCTTTGGTCTTGGCTTCTTCTTTAACGCCTGGGCATCTTCTGTTGCAGCCGGTTCGTTCACGCAGGATGTGGATCACCGCATCATTCCAAACTGGGGCGCCGCGGCGCTGATGATCAAAAACCGCAATGTGGCCGAAACGCTGCACGACCCGAAAAAAATGGCTATCGCCTGTGGCATCATCGGCATGATCGTGGTGGCCTTCCTCAACTCTACTGCCTCAGCCGTACCGGCCGCGCTGCAGGTCACCGCGGTGAAGGTGCTGGTGCCAGCGGCTAACCTGCTGGTCAATACCGTAATGCCGGTGATCTTCTGGCTGGCGGCGATTGATGCGGGCCGCAAATCGGGCTTCTGGGCCACCATTTTTGGCGGCCTGGCGCAGCTGATTATGGGTAACGCCGTGCCGGGACTGGTGCTGGGTATTTTGATCGGCAAAGGCGTGGAAGAGAGCGGCTGGAACAAGGTCACCAAAGTGATGATGACCGCCATCGTGTTGCTGTTTGTCCTCAGCGGTTTCTTCCGCGGCTTCGACATGAAGCTGTTGCAGTCCTTCCAGCTCGGCATTCCTGGCTGGCTCGAGATGATTCATAACTCAGTAAGCGGCAAATAAGAGGCGATGCTGATGAACGAAAATAAAGGCTTCTGGTACGCCGACTGGTCTTTCCCGATCTTTGTTGGCCTGCTCTCATCCGGCGTGTTTGCCGGGACACACATGTACTACCTGTATGGCATTGGCGCTTTCAACGAGGTGGCGTTTGTCTCGATGCTGCGTGCTGGCATGGAGACCGGCGTCTACGGCGCGGTCGCCGCATTCGGTGCCAGCTTTCTGTTCGCCCGCATTATTGAAGGATCGCTGGTCGGTATTCTCGATATCGGCGGCGCGATTCAGACCGGCGTCGGGCTGGGCGTTCCGGCGCTGTTGCTGGGTGCCGGCATCATCTTCCCGGTCGCGAACTTTGCCGCCTCGCTGGTCACCGGTCTGGTCATCGGTGTGGCGATTGGCTACCTGATTATTCTGGCGCGTAAATTCACCATCAATCAGAGCGACTCCACCTACGGAGCCGACGTGATGATGGGGGCCGGTAACACCTCGGGCCGCTTCCTTGGGCCGTTGATCATTCTGTCAGCGATGGCCGCCTCCATTCCGATCGGCCTCGGTTCGCTGCTGGGCGCGTTACTGTTCTACCTGTGGAACAAGCCCATTACCGGCGGCGCTATTCTCGGTGCGATGATCCTTGGTGCGATTTTCCCGATTGCGCTCTGATGTCACCGGCGGTCCGGCAGCGGGCCGCCGCTAAGGAGTCACCATGTTCGACTTAATTATTCGCCGTGCACGCCTCAGCGATGAGCAGGTGGTGGATATTGCCTTGCAGGACGGCAAAATCGCCGCCATCGGCGAGGTAAAGGGCCAGGCGCACAGCGAGCGCGATCTGGCTGGCCGCTGCTACCTCAGCGCCGGCTGGATCGATTCCCACGTCCACTGCTACCCGAAATCCCCGATTTATCATGATGAGGCGGATGCAATCGGCGTCAGTCATGGCGTCACCAGCGTGGTGGATGCCGGCAGCACCGGCGCGCAGCACATTGATGATTTCTATCAGCTGACGCGCACGGCTCAGACCCAGGTTTATGCGCTGATCAACATCGCCCGCACCGGCATTGTCACCCAGAACGAACTGGCTGACATGACGCAGATTGACGAGCAGGCGGTGGCAGAGGCGGTGGCCCGACTGCCCGATTTTATCGTTGGCCTTAAGGCGCGCATCAGCAGCAGCGTAGTGGGCAAAAACGGTGTTCAGCCGCTGGTAAAAGCCAAAGCGATCCAGCAGGCAGCAGGCGGCCTGCCGCTGATGGTTCACATCGGTAACAATCCGCCCGATCTGGCGCAGATTGCCGATTTGCTGACCTCCGGCGACATCATTACCCACTGTTTTAACGGCAAACCCAACCGCATTCTGACGCCGCAGGGTGAACTGAAGGCTGCGGTAAAGCAGGCTATCGCTCGTGGCGTCAGGCTGGATGTCGGCCACGGCAGCGCCAGCTTCAGCTTTGAGGTCGCCCGCGTGGCCATCGCTCAGGGCATTCTGCCTGACACCATCAGCTCCGACATCTATTGCCGCAACCGGCTGGCGGGTCCGGTACACAACCTGGCGCACGTGATGTCGAAATTTTTCAGCGTCGGCATGACGCTGCCGCAGGTGATTAACTGCGTCACGGCCCACGCGGCGGACGCGCTGCGCCTGACGCGTAAAGGCCGGCTGGAGGTAGGTTACGACGCCGACCTGACCATTTTTACCGTCAAACAACAGACCCGACCGTTTATCGATTCAGAAGGTGAACAGGTGGCGGGTGAGCAGCATCTGGTCCCGCTGGCGGCAGTGGTCGCCGGTCAGTGGATCGCGACAGAAGAAGGAGCAGCAAATGAGCTCGGTATATGAAAAATATGGCCTGAAGCCGGTGATTAACGCCTCTGGCCGTATGACGATTCTTGGGGTTTCAACCCCGACCTCTGATGTGATCGATACGGTAAAATATGGACTCGATCACTACTTCGAAATGAAGGACCTGGTGGACAAGACCGGTGCCTACATTGCCGGTTTGCTTGGCGTGGAGAATGCGCTGGTGGTTTCCTGCGCCTCAGCCGGCATCGCTCAGAGCGTGGCGGCGGTAATCGTTAAAGATAACCACTGGCTGCTGGATAATCTGCACGCGGCGCCGCTCAGCGTGCCGCATCAGATTGTGGTACCAAAAGGGCATAACGTTAACTACGGTGCGCCGGTCGGCAGCATGGTGACGCTGGGCGGCGGACAGCTGGTCGAAGCGGGCTACAGCAATGAGTGTTCGCCAGCACAGCTGGCAGCGGCGATCACCCCACAGACTGCCGCGATCCTCTATGTGAAATCGCATCACTGCGTGCAGAAAAGCCACCTCGACGTGGCGCAGGCGGCGGCAGTGGCGCGTGAACATGGCGTACCGTTGATCGTCGATGCGGCCGCAGAAGAAGATCTGCACTGTTATTACCAGGCGGGTGCGGATCTGGTGATCTACAGCGGTGCAAAAGCGATCGAAGGCCCGACCAGCGGGCTGGTGATTGGCCGTCATGACTATGTTGAGTGGGTGAAACGTCAGACCAACGGCATTGGCCGTGCGATGAAAGTCGGCAAAGAGGGCATTCTTGGCCTGACGCAGGCCATTGAAAACTATCTGACGCAGCCGAAAATCAGCGGCGCGCAGATGGTGGAAAAAATGACGCCGTTTATCAACCAGCTTAACCAACTGAAAGGCGTCACTGCCCGGGTAGTGTGGGATGCGGCGGGACGGGATATCGCCCGTGCCGAGATCGCCTTTGATGAGGCGACGATCCAGCAGCGTACCGGCGATCTGGTGCAGGCGCTGAAAAAGGGTGACACCGCCATCTATTTTCGCGGCTACAAAGCTAACGAAGGGATCATTGAGGCGGACGTGCGTAGCGTCAGCGCCGATCAGTTGCAGACCATTTTTGCCCGTATTCAGGCGCTGTTAACCGGAGAGAAAAACGCATGACGCTGACACCTAATTTTTATCAGGATCGCCTGTGCCTTAACGTGCTGGCAGGATCGAAAGAGAATGCACGCGCCATCTGGCAGGCGGCGGAAGGACACGTGCTGGTCGGGGTGCTGTCAAAAAACTACGCCAGTAATGAGGCAGCGATCGCTGATATGCGGGAATATGCCGCATTGATCGATAATGCGCTGTCGGTCGGCCTGGGAGCGGGCGATCCGGGTCAGTCGCAGATGGTGAGTGAGATCTCGGCCGTACTGCAACCGCAGCATGTGAACCAGGTGTTCACTGGCGTCGCCACCAGCCGTGCGCTGCTGGGTCAGTCGCAGACGGTGGTCAATGGTCTGATCTCGCCCACCGGCACGCCGGGCAAGGTAAAAATCTCCACCGGACCCCGCAGCGCAAAAAGCGACGACGCGATCGTTCCGATCGGCACCGCCATCGCCATGCTGCAGGACATGGGTGGCAGCTCGGTGAAGTACTTCCCGATGGGCGGCCTGCAGACGATTGATGAATATCGTGCGGTGGCGGAAGCCTGCGCCAGACAGGATTTCTGGCTGGAGCCAACCGGTGGTATCGATCTGGATAACGTTGAGCAGATCATTCGTATCGCGCTGGAGGCTGGCGTCAGTAAAGTGATCCCGCACGTCTACAGTTCGATCATTGATAAAGCCAGCGGTGAAACCCGTATTGAAGATGTGCAGCAACTGCTGGCAATCTGTAAAAAGCTGCTGGCCTGAGGATCTTTGCCAGACGCCCGCCGCTAACCGGGTGGGCGTCAGACAACATGGACGTTGCCCCACTATCCCCGTAGGCTGACTGCTGAATCCCGGCTTTTTTCCAACCGCAGCAACAGGTAAACCATCGTGAGATTTCCCAATCAGCGCCTTGCGCAACTGTTTGATGCCCTGCAAAACGAAACGCTGCCCCAGGATGAACTGGCGCGGCGTTTTGCCGTGTCGACGCGCACCGTACGCACCGATATCACCTCGCTGAATGCGCTGCTGGCGCAGCACGGCGCGCAGTTTATCCTGAACCGCGGCGCAGGTTACCAGTTGAAGATTGAGGATGCTCAGCGTTTCCAGCACCTGCAACAGCAGACCGCATCGCCGCTGCGGGTGCCGCGTACTTCGCCGGATCGTGTGCGCTATTTACTGACCCGGTTTCTCACCGCGGCCTATTCGATCAAGCTTGAGGAGCTGGCGGAAGAGTGGTTCGTCAGCCGCGCCACGTTACAAAATGATATGGCGGAAGTGCGGGAGTGGCTGGGTCGCTATCACCTGACGATCGAGAGCAAACCGCACTACGGCATGAAGCTGTTTGGCAGCGAAGTGGCGATCCGTACCTGCCTGACCGATCTGCTGTGGGAGATCGATCAGGCGCAGCCGGACAGCCCGCTGCTGACGATCGAAGCGTTAAACAGCGGCATGCTCGATACGCTGCGTCCGCTGTTGCAAAGCTGCTTTGCCCAACACAACATCCGCATCAGTGATGAAGGCGAACGTTACCTGCGGCTCTACTGTGCCGTGGCGGTTCGGCGCATCAGTGAGGGCTATCCGCTCAACGATCCCGGCGCTGAAGAGATTGGCGACGAGGTGCGGGAAGCGGCGCACCAGCTGATTAACCTGATGCGGCCGCTGGTAAGCAAACCGATCTCGCCCGCTGAGGAGAACTGGCTGCGGGTGAATATCGCCGCGCGCCGTATCCAGGCGATCGCCCCCAGCGCCATCAATGCCGATGATGCCGACGCCCTGGTCGATTATCTGCTGAGTTTTATCAACACCCATTACAACTTCAACCTGCAAAACGACCAGCAGCTGCGTGCCGATCTGCTCACCCATATCAAAACCATGATCACCCGGGTGCGCTACCAGATTCACATTCCTAATCCGCTGCTGAGCAACATCAAACAGCACTATCCGATGGCCTATGACGTCACGCTGGCGGCGGTAACCAGCTGGGGCAAATATACTCCTTACGTAATCAGCGAAAACGAAATCGGCTTTCTGGTGCTGCATATCGGCGTCGGGCTGGAGCGGCATTATGATGTCGGCTATCAGCGCCATCCGCAGGTGCTGCTGGTGTGCGACAGTGGTAATTCAACCTTACGCATGATCGAGGCGATGCTGCTACGCAGGTATCCGCAGCTGCAGGTGACGGCGCGATTGTCGCAGCGGGAATATGAGGCGCGCAGCCGGATTGATGAGGATTTCGTCATCTCAACCATTCGCCTCAGCGAAAAAGAGAAGCCGGTGGTGGTGATGTCGCCGTTCCCGACCGGTTTCCAGCTGGAGCAGATAGGCAAGCTGGTACTGGTGGATCGCACCCGGCCTTACATGTTGGCTAAATTTTTTGATGCTCAGCATTTTCACATTGTTGACCGGCCGATGACGCAGTCTGAACTGTTTCGGCAACTCTGTGACCAGCTGGAAGCGGAAGGGTATGTTGATTCAGCATTTTATCCGTCGGTAGAGGAGCGCGAAGCGATTGTCAGCACCATGCTGGGCGAAGGCATTGCGCTGCCGCACTCGCTGGGGCTGCTGGCGAAGAAAACCGTGGTCTATACCGTGCTGGCACCGCACGGCATTGCCTGGGGAGACGACACCGCCTACGTGATTTTTCTGCTGGCAATCAGCAAAAGTGAATATGAAGAAGCGATGGCGATCTACGATCTGTTCGTGACGTTTCTGCGCGAAAGGGCGATGAGCCGGCTGCGTGACAGTACGGACTTCGCCTGCTTTAAGGCGGTGGCGATCGACTGTCTCAGCCGGTTATAAGAGTGAAGGGATGCTCCCCGGCAGCGCGGGGAGAGAGTCAGTTCTTTTTCGCCAGCAGGCGCGGTATCTCGCGCAGGCACCAGGCTTTGGCTTCACCCATGCTGTCACGACGCCACGCCATAATAATATCCACCTCACGGGTATATTCCGGACTCACCACCCGCAGACGGCCTTCGGCAATATCCTGCTCAACCAGCGAATAGGGCATGGTGGCGACGCCCAGCCCGGCCAGCAAGGCCCGGCGTTTGTCTTCCATGCTGCTGACGGTCAGGCGCTGTTGCTTATCCAGCAACTGTACGGTCAGAACCGGGCGCTCACGCGCCGTATCCGCCACTGCAATACCGCGATATTTCACGCGCGTCACTTCAGACTGCGGTTCGGGCTCGTCATGAATCGGGTGGTCGGCGCTGGCGACATAAACACTCATCATGGTGTAAAGCTTGCGGGTGTTGATCTCGGTCGAAGCGCGGAAATGCAGATCGGGGGCAATCATAATGTCGGCCCGTCCCTGTTCCAGCCGTTCCCACGCGCCAGCCAGCACTTCAGTGACCAGCGAAAACTGGGTATTGGCTTTGTCAGCCAGCCGCGTCACCAGCGGAAACAGCGCCTCGGTCGGCACCAGCGCTTCGGTAACGATGGTCAGATGGGTTTCCCAGCCGCGCGCCAGTGCTTCCGCATCGGTGGTCAGCTTATCGGCCGCTTCCAGCAGCACCCGGCCACGCTCCAGCAGCATGCGTCCCACGTTGGTAAACTTGGTGCGGTGGCCGGAACGGTCAAACAGCACCACATCCAGCTCCTCTTCCAGTTTTTGCATGGTGTAGCTGAGAGCGGAGGGCACCCGGCCCAGCTCGTCAGCGGCTGCTGCAAAACTTCCGCGTCGATCAATTGCATCCATAACGCGTAAAGATTCAAGGGTTAACGCACGCTCTTTAGCCATCCCGGTTCTCTGTCAGGAAATTTGAACATGCCAGGCAGATTAACTGGCTAACAATCCGGCGTCCAGACTTTTACCATATGGGCATAAAGTCCGTGGCCGATCCTCGCCACCGGATGCTGGAGGTAAACAATGATAACAACACGCAGTGCGTCCGCTTGTGGTCAGGCCGATTTCGGTTGGTTGCAGGCGCGCTACAGTTTCTCTTTTGGCCACTATTTTGATCCTAAACTGATGGGTTATGCCTCGCTACGGGTACTCAACCAGGAAGTGCTGGCACCGGGCGCCGCTTTTCAGCCGCGCACCTATCCGCAGGTCGATGTGCTGAACATCGTGCTGCAGGGTGAAGCGGAATACCGCGACAGCGAGGGCAACCACATCACCGTACGTGAAGGGGAAGCGCTGCTGCTCTCTGCTCAGCCGGGCGTGAGTTACAGCGAGATCAACCTGAGTAAAGAGCGCCCGCTGACGCGGATGCAACTGTGGCTGGCCGCCTGTCCGGAGCGGGAAAACCCACGGATGCAGAAAATCGCGCTGTCAGAAGGGCAAACCACCCAGTTGCTGGCCTCGCCAGACGGCGCGGACGGCAGTCTGCAACTGCGCCAGCAGGTGTGGATTCATCAGGTGGAACTGGCACCCGGTGAACAGCATTCGATGCAGTTACACGGTCCGCGCGCCTATCTGCAATCGATTCATGGCTCGCTGGACGCTGTCTCTGGTACCGAGTATCAGGAAAAACTCGGCTGTGGTGATGGGGCATTTTTGCAGGAAGAACAGCAGCTCAGGCTGACGGCGAAAACGGCCACCCGGGCGTTAATTATTGATATCCCGGTCTGATGATTCAGCCATAAAAAAGGCGGCCATGGCCGCCTTTTTGCTGTCTGAGGGTTTACTTCAGCATAGTGAACGCGGTGGTCACGTGCTTAACGCCACTTACCCGGCTGGCCACATCGGCCGCTGCCTGGGCTTCCTGCGGCGTTACCAGACCCAACAGGAACACTTCGCCATTTTCGGTGGTGACTTTCACATTGGATGATTTCACCTGATCGCTGCCCAGCAGCTGCGAACGGATTTTGGTAGTAATCCAGGTATCCGAAGAGGAGGTTCCCAGCGTCACTTTCTGGCCGATACGAATTTCGTTATAGACCTCGGTTGCGCCATCCACGCCCATGGTGATCTGTTTAGCCCGGTCGGCGATCTCCTGCGAAGGGGCCTGGCCGGTCAGCAGGACTTTGCCCTGATAAGCGGTAGCGATAACGCGGGCATCACTTTTGATTTGTTGATCTTTGGCTAAGGCGTTAGAGACACGTAATTCCAGCGTGCCATCATCGACCTGGGTGCCGACGGTGCGTGGATCGGTGGCCGTCTTGGTGGCGACAGCGGCGCTGCCGGCAACCACGGCAACACAGCCTTGCAGCAGCATTGCGGTTAACAGGATGGCTACAGCGTTCAATGCTTTCATTGGAGCTCCTTCGGTCATTCCTGGTGTGGAAACAGGGTGTTATCGATCAGATCGCATAAACAGTTGAGGGTCAGCATGTGCATCTCCTGAATACGGGCACTGCGGTGCGACGGGATGCGAATTTCCACATCATGTGGGCCCAGCAGTCCGGCAAGTTCGCCACCATCATACCCGGTAAGCGCAACGATAGTCATATCGCGCGTCACTGCCGCCTCAACGGCTTTAACAATGTCACGGGTATTACCGCGCGTGGAGATGGCCAGCAGTACGTCGCCCGCCTGGCCGAGGGCCCGCACCTGCTTGGCGTAAACCTCGTCATGCAGACGATCGTTGCCAATCGCGGTCAGCATCACATTGTCGGCACTCAACGCCAGCGCCGGCAGGCTGGGGCGCTCAGTTTCGAAACGGTTGATCATGCTGGCGGCAAAGTGCTGAGCATTGGCTGATGAGGCACCATTGCCGCAGCTGAGGATTTTATTGCCGTTCAGTAACGACTGCACCAGCGTCATCGCCGCACGGGAAATGGCATCGGGCAACGCTTCTGCAGCGGCAATCTGGGTTTGGATACTTTCGGTAAAACACGCTTTAATTCTGTCCTGCACACGACCACCTGGTTCTAAACGTCTGCATTAAAGGCATTCGGCAGCCACTCGAGCGCCGTGCCGGTAATGGCGATGATGTCGAAACGGCAATTCACTGTTTCAAAACTGCCGCCGCGTTGTGCCAGCCAGAGAGCGGCAGCACGCAGCAGCTTATGTTGTTTCTCGCGGGTCACGCTGGCGAGGGCGCCACCGTAACGCGCATCGCGCCGGTAGCGAACTTCGACAAACACCCAACAGTGCCCGTCGCGCATAATCAGGTCAAGTTCCCCGCCGCGACAATGGACATTGCTGGCTTCCCATTTAAGGCCTGCCTGCTCCAGATAGCGGCGGGCACGCTGTTCGTGCCCGGCACCAATCTGACGGCGATTTAGTTGGCCGGCGCGATTTCGCCCCGACGATACTGGTTCCATGTCAACTTCCTGTTGATCACACAATCCGCATCGGCGCTGAGCTTGCCGGTATTGCCGTCCAGCGTAAAGCCCGGTGACTGACGCATCTGGTTAAAGTGATTCGCCAGCGTCCAGGCATCAATTCCCATCGCATACAGACGCACCAGCGAATAGTCATTGTTAAAGGACTTAGACGCCTGCTGCATCAGACCCGGATTGGTGCCGGAGAGCAGCGGAATATCACTGAACTGCAGGCCATCCATCTCCAGCCGGAAGTCGGCACCGGCACCCGCCTGGGCACTGCGGGAACTGGCATACAGCGCGATGTTGCTGCGGCTACCGGTACGCATGGTGATCATCGGTTTAATCAGCTGCAGCTCGCCTTGTGTTGAGACGATATAGACCGCATCGACCGCGCCGTCACCGCTGGGGCTGGCGACGTCTGGCGTGCTCTGCTGCGGAGCCGGAATGTTCACGCCCGCAATCGAGACGCCCTGCGGCTCGGCAGGTGCGGCGTTAACCGGCGTGCCGGATAAACTGATGCCTGCGCCACTGTTGATGCCCTGTTTCAGCTCAGCGGTGGAACCGAAGCGCTGCTGCAGCACGGTGCTGCCGCCCAGCGTCTGCCACTCCTGAGTAAATGCGTTAGTCACGCGATCGCCCAGTCCACTGCGTGGCACCAGCAACAGCGGCTGACGCTTGCCCTGATCCCAGATATGGTGCGCGGCATCGCGCGCTTCGTCTTCAGGAGAAAGCGCAAAGTAACAAATATTCGGATGGTTCTGGATCTTTTCCGGCTCGTTAAGCGCCAGCACATTTAATGGCGTCTGGCTGTTAGCGACCTGCTCAACGTCACTCTTCAGCAGTGGGCCAACCACGATGGTGGCGCCATCCTGCTGTGCCTGCTGCATCACCTGCTGAATCGGCTGGCTGCTGGTGTCGTAGACTTTGATCTGCGCATTGCTGGCCGGTTGTGCGGCGGCTGGCTGCGTCGCCGCGGGTTGGGTTGCAGCAGGCTGTGCGGCGGCCGGCTGTGGCGTTGCCGCATCGGCAGGCTGCGCTTGCGGCGCGCTGATTGGCGCAGCAGAAGGACTGACGACCGCATCAGCAGAGGCGGGCTGTGCACTGGCGGTAGCATCCGCTGTCGCGGGCTGGGTAGCCGCCGGCTGCGGCGCTGGCGTCAGTGCGCCATTTTTGGCGTCATTAAAGCCTTTCTGAATCGCATTGGCGAACACCTGCGCCTGGCCGTTCAGCGGCAGCAACAGCGCAATGATGCTGGTGGAGGCTTTAATGTAGTTCTGCATCTGACTCAGCTGAGTCGGTAAGGTTTTGGCTGCCGGGTTCTGCGGATAACGGGTCTGCCAGTCTTTAATGGCGGACTTCAGCATCTCAGCATCCTGGGTATTGGCACGCCAAACCGCGAGCAGATCCAGCCAGCCCTGCAAAACATTTTCGTCGGCGTTGATCACCAGATTACTGACTTCCTGCGGTGGCATCTGCGTCAGTGCCTGCCAGGTGGCGTCAATATTACTTTGATGATCCGGGCCTTTCAGTAGCGGCTCCTGCGCAATATAGGTACGCAGCAGCGAGAGCGAAGGGCGGCCCTGGGCGATAGCAATCTGCAAACCGTAATAGCGGGCCAGCTGATCCTGCGACAGCGCGCTGGTTTTCACCTGCTCTAAACGCGACTGCGCTTCTTTGACCTGCTGTTTTGACAGCTGCAACTGCGCCTGCAACAGCAATAGCTCCTGCTGCTGGGTGTCTGAAAGCTGTTGCGGCAGCTGGCTGAGCTGCTGGGTCGCCTCAGGATACTTTCCTTCCTTCAACAGGGCGCGGATTGCAAGTAATTGCCAGTCGGTCTTGCTATCATCGCTGCTCTGCTGCGCTTGTTGCAGATAATAGGCTGAGCTGGCGGTAGCAGGCCCCTGAATATTGACGGTTGAGGTTTGCGGCCCCTGACCGCTACACGCGGCTAAAATCAGCCCGGCAAGAATGACAGGCAGAAAGCGTCCTGCTTTACGACGAACGACTTTTGAAGGAAGCATACTGTATCCAGTGATGTTTTTTTCAAGATGCTCAATATTAAATCGGCAATTCGGATGAAACAATGAAACAACTCGATCGGGCAGAGATTTCTGCCAGCACGCTCTACATCGTTCCAACCCCGATTGGTAATTTGGGTGATATCACCCAGCGGGCGCTGACGGTGCTTTCGAGCGTCGATCTGGTCGCTGCGGAAGATACACGTCATACCGGGCTGTTGCTACAACATTTCGCCATCACTGCGCGACTCTTCGCACTTCACGACCACAACGAGCAACAGAAGGCCGAGCTGCTGCTGACGAAGCTGCAAGAGGGGCAAAGCATAGCCTTAGTTTCCGATGCAGGCACGCCGCTGATTAACGATCCCGGCTACCATCTGGTGCGGCGCTGTCGCGAAGCCGGGATTCGGGTGGTGCCGCTGCCAGGCGCCTGTGCCGCTATCGCCGCCCTGAGTGCTGCCGGATTGCCGTCCGATCGTTTCTGTTACGAAGGGTTTCTGCCGGCCAAAACCAAAGGCCGATGCGATACCTTACGTGCGCTGGTGCAGGAGCCACGTACCCTGATCTTCTACGAATCGACCCACCGTCTGCTGGACAGCCTGCAGGACATGGTGACCGAACTGGGCGCGGACCGGTATGTGGTGCTGGCGCGCGAGCTGACCAAAACCTGGGAGTCGATTTACGGTGCGCCGGTCGCCGAGCTGCTGGCGTGGGTGAAAGAGGATGAAAATCGTCGCAAAGGCGAGATGGTGCTGATTGTCGAAGGCCACAAGGCCGACGAAGAGGCGCTACCGCCTGACGCACTGCGCACGCTGGCGCTGTTGCAGAAAGAGTTACCGCTTAAGCGAGCCGCTGCCCTGACCGCTGAGATCCATGGCTTGAAGAAAAATGCGCTCTACAAATATGCGCTGGAGCAGCAAGAGGCGTGACAAATGGCGGCGAATGCCCTATCATCCCGCGCCGAAGCTGACCAGACAGTCGCCGCTTTGTCGTCGTCCTCACTTGTGGGGAGACGGGCAGAGGGGAGGAAAGTCCGGGCTCCATAGGGCAGGGTGCCAGGTAACGCCTGGGAGGCGCAAGCCTACGACCAGTGCAACAGAGAGCAAACCGCCGATGGCCCAGTAATGGGATCAGGTAAGGGTGAAAGGGTGCGGTAAGAGCGCACCGCGCGACTGGCAACAGTTCGTGGCACGGTAAACTCCACCCGGAGCAAGGCCAAATAGGGGTTCACAAGGTACGGCCCGTACTGAACCCGGGTAGGCTGCTTGAGCCAGTGAGTGATTGCTGGCCTAGATGAATGACTGTCCACGACAGAACCCGGCTTAACGGTCAGCTTCGACTACTTCTAAAAACCCCGCTTCGGCGGGGTTTTTGCTTTGCGGGCTAAGTGCAGACAGTGATGAATGACTGTCCACGACGCTTTTTATAAAAGAAGGCGGCTCAACAGTCAGCTTCGACTTGTTACTAAAAACCCCGCTTCGGCGGGGTTTTTGCTTATTAGCCGCTGAGGCATCAGTTCCCACCCGTTGAGATGTGAGTACCGAAAATACCAGACGGAATTAACCGCGGCCGTGCGGCTCATCCCAGTCAAACGCCGGTCCCAGCGAAATCACGCCGTTCGGGTTGATGGTCTTATGGCTGCAATAGTAGTGATGGCGGATATGCGGCAGGTTAACCGTCTCTGCAATACCGGGCATCTGGTAAATATCGCGCAGGAAACCGCTGAGATTAATGAAATCACCGATGCGATGACGATCGCATTTAAAATGGGTCACGTAGACCGGATCAAAACGCACCAGCGTGGTCCACAGGCGCAGATCCGCTTCGGTCAGCCGATCGCCAGTCAGGTAGCGATGCTGACCGAGGATCTGCTCCAGCCGTGACAGCGAATGAAACAGCGCGGTGACCGCTTCATCATAGGCCGATTGGGAGGTGGCGAAGCCCGCCTTGTAGACGCCGTTATTCACCGTGTCGTAAATCCAGCCGTTCAGCTCATCGATTTTTTCACGCAGGGCAGGCGGATAATAGTCACCGGCTCGGGCCCCAACCGCATCAAACGCGCTGTTGAACATCCGGATGATATCGGCCGATTCATTGCTAACGATGGTGTTCTGCTGCTTGTCCCACAATACCGGCACCGTTACGCGGCCGCTGTAGTGTGGATCGGCGTGCAGATAGAGCTGATAGAGAAATTCATTTTGATAGAGCTTATCGCCGGTTGCCTGCTCAAATTCATCATCGAAGGTCCAGCCATTTTCCAGCATCAGCGGATGCACCACTGACACATCAATCATGCTATCCAGCCCTTTAAGCTGACGCATCAGCAGGGTGCGGTGCGCCCATGGGCAGGCCAGCGAAACGTAGAGATGATAACGGTCACGCTCGGCGGTGAATCCCGCTTTGCCGTCCGGGCCGGCGCTGCCATCGGCCGTGACCCAGTTGCGCCAGGCAGAGGCTGAACGCTTGAAGCGTCCGCCGGTCGATTTGGTGTCGTACCAGGTGTCATGCCAGACACCGTCAATTAGCTGTCCCATATTGCCTCCAATGCAAACAGGGCGAGGTTATTTCCTCGCCCTGTTAAGTCTGTCTGTGATGATGCTTATCTGAGTTTAGCGTGCAATCGCCGACTGTGGTTTTCTTTTGCTCAGCAGACGGTCGATGCTGTAAGCGCCCGGACCCACCAGACCTAACACCAGGAAGCCGCCGGCAATTGACAGGTTCTTCATGAACATCAGCTGGTTGACGCCTTCGGCAAAGTTACTGTGGAACAGAAACGCCGTCAGGATGGTGAAACCGGCAGTAAACAGCGCGGTAAAACGGGTCAGGAAACCGAACAGAATCGCCAGGCCGCCGCCGAATTCGAGCAGGATAACCAGCGGCAGCATCACGCCAGGCACGCCCATCGCTTCCATATATTGCTGGGTCGCCGCATAACCAGTGATTTTGCCCCAGCCCGCGGTAATGAACAGGATTGGCATCAGGATGCGAGCCAGTAACAAACCAGTATCTTCGAATTTTTTCATCATTTACTCCAGCGCTATAAATATTGCAGGACCGTTGCCCGCAGGGTTTATTCCCGCTGAAAGCTGTGCTGCCATTCATTGGGTTGATAGCTGGAGATGATAGTCGCGGCGCGGAAAGGTTGTAAGCGATATAAACTGTCGATGTTTTTCAGAAATTCTGAAGAAGAGAAGCCGGTCTTTTCAGGACCGGCTTTAAGCAGGATTAACGCGGCGGCAAGGCGGATTTGATCATGCGCCAGGTGCTCCAGGCGCCAAACCCGCGTTTTGCCCAGCGTAACAGCATGTTGGGACTGCGAATCGAGTAGATCGCCAGCGCGCTGCTGCCGATCGCCAGATAGCGACGTAAACTGAGGAAAGTAAACCAGCCGCGGTCGTAATGGGCGGTCCCTTCCAGCCAGTCACGGCGCGCAGCGCTGAGATCAAGCCGCTGCTGCTGCACATGCTTAAGCAGTTCATGGATGCGTTCTTCACGCTCGCGGCGGCTCATTAACGCTGATCCTCAAGTAAGCTGCGGTCAGTATCCAGCTCTTTGCGCGTGTGGCGCAACAGCGTGGACTGACGCGATTTACGTAGCGTCCAGAGTCCGAGGATAATCGCCAGCAGGAACAGCGCCCCGGTGGTGATACCGATGGCCATCAGGCGATACTGTGCATCCACTGCCCAGATGATCAATACCATCAGACTCATCAGGCCAAAAGCGGTGAACAGCATCGTCAGGCCAACCATCAACAGCAGCTGTATCAGGTTAGCTTTCTCTTCTTCCAGTTCCACCACTGCCAGACGAACGCGCGTCTCAACCATACCAACCAGCGTGGTAACGATACGCTGACCTATGTTAATGACCCCTTTAGCCGGGCCGTGGTTATGCTGTGAATCTGCCATAATTAACGACGCGAAATGAGGATGCCCAGTGCGACGCCAATCGCAGCACCGATACCGACACCATGCCATGGATTTTCACGCACGTAGCCTTCTGCTTTCTGCGCGGCTTCGCGGGTGGTGGCAGCGATGCGTTCGCTTGACTCGCCTAAGCGCTCACGTGAGCTGTCCAGCGCCACACGCGCTTTGTTACGCAGCTTATCCAGCTCGCCTTTGGATTTCTCAGTGCTGCTGCTCAGCACCTCTTCCAGGGTGTCAGCAAGGTTTTTCAGTTCAGCACGCAAATGTTCCGATGATGTGTCTTTAGACATAAAATACTCCTTTAACATCAGTAGATTAATTCCGATTAATAGGGCTCCGCCTGTAACTTCTTCAGCTCCCGGCGCGCGTCATCCAGTTTTTGTTCTCGTTTAGCAATCTTCTCCTTGTCATGGCCCTCATCACGCTCTTCCCTGAGTTCGTGTTCGCGCTCAGCAACTTTCTGCTTCTGAGCGTTAATTCTTTCCAGATGCGCAGCCTCAAGCTTCTTGTCAGTACAGTCGGCACGCACCTCGGTCAGTGCACGCTCCAGACCGTTGACGCGACGCTGATTGTTATGCTTCTGCGCCATCTCAATCTCACGCTGAATATCCTGCTCTTTCTGCTGACACAGCGATTCAGCCGCCAGCAACGATCCTGACAGCGAAAACAGCGCGATTCCCAGTAATACTTGATATTTCATCAGGCTTTGTACCTTCCGTTGTTACCTGACCCGTCACCACGCCACGAATCCGCTTGCGCCACGTGCTGAGAATCAACTCTCGGTTAAGCATAGACATCAGCGGTAAAAAGTTCAAAGAACACCGGGAGATAGAGTTCACTTCAGACCGTGCCAGCCTGCGCCACGGTCTGAAGTGTTAACAGCGAGGAAAAGGAGATTACGCCAGCGACAGGCGTTGAGACTGTTCGTGTTGCGCCACAATAAAGCCCTGAGGCAGCAGACGGCGCAGAACTTTTTGCGCCGCCAGACTCTGTTCTTCACTGTCGAAATGAATGATCAGCGCGTCGCCGGCCGGGGTAATGCTCTTAATGCGAATCCCCTGGGCGCTCAGCTGTTGATAAAGGTAGAAGCCGTCGGGCAGGGTAGCACCCGCGTGCGATACGCGAATCTGCACCACCGTTTCATGCCGCATCAGCGTCGGTGCAATGCCAATGGCAATCAGCGCAAAAACGCCAGCAATCAGCCACGGTAACCACCGTTTAGGAATAGCCTGTAGCAATTTCATTACTCAGCTTTCCCGTTTTGATCCGCCTGTCGTTTACGCCACAACACCACCAGCGATCCCACCAGGCCAAACACCAGCAGCGCCAGCGGCAGCATCATCAGGAAGAACATCAGTTCGTCCTCATAACGGCGGAAAATCGGCGTTTTGCCCAGTGCAAAGCCCAGCACGGTTAAAATGACCACCCAAAGGAAGGCGCTGACCCAGTTAAAGAACTGAAAGCGGGCATTGCTCAGGCCGGACAATCCGGCAATGGTTGGCAGCAGAGTGCGGACAAAGGCGATAAAGCGGCCAATCAGCAGCGCCGATAAACCGTGCCGGTGAAACAGGCTGTGGGCGCGCAGATGATATTGCGCCGGCAGGTGTGATAACCATTTTTGCACCGTGGGCGTATTGCCGAGCCAGCGCCCCTGAATATAACTCACCCAGCAACCGAGGCTGGCGCCGGTCGTCAGGACCAGAATGGTAAGTGGAAAAGTCATGGTGCCTTTAGCAATCAGCACGCCGACCAGAATCAGCAGACTGTCGCCGGGCAAAAAGGCGGCGGGGAGCAGGCCATTTTCCAGAAACAAAATCATAAACAGCACGCCGTAAATGGCCCATACCAGCGTGGGGTCGGAAAGCGTTTCGTAGTCCTGTTGCCACAAGGCATGCAGCAACGCTTGCAAAATATCCATCAATCTTTCCTGAACATCATTGTTAAACATGTCCCACGGGACTTGAGCACAGACTGGCAGTTAGTTGTAAATTTTAGGCGCGCAGCCTGGGCAGGATTTTCCGGATCCTTCCAGAATTGATCGTTAAATCAGCGACTTTATAAACCCCTGTCGCAAAGGGTAAGAAAAGGGCGATAACTGTAACAAAAATCACCCATCCGAAACAGGAAAACTGATCGGTGAACAGGAGTTTTACCTTGTGAAACGGTGTGTAAAAAGGAGCTTTACATGACCTGACACTATTGCAGATTAACTGACCATGCTGAACGCTTTTCAAACCCGTTAGCGGGCGTTATTTGACCCGTCTGGCAGGATGACCGGATTTTCCCCGAACATGTAACGGTCCACGTTAAATTCGAAATCATCCGCCGTGGCATTGAACAGCATCTGTTTAGTATTTTCCAGATGTTGCCACATCGCCAGTTTACTGGCGGCCGGATCTTTGCGCATCAGGGCTTTAAGGATCTGATCATGGTCATCGCACCAGCTGAGGATGCTGCGCTGGTCGATGTGCTCGTGGAGTTTGAGCCAGTAAGGATTGTGCAGGCGATGCAGCCACATTTTTTCAACGATGGCAGCTAACGCGCTGTTCTGGGTGGACTGGGCAATACGAACGTGGAACTGCATATCCCATTCGGAATCACGGAAATGATCTTCCTGACGGGCTTTTTCCTGAATCGCCATCAGGTCGATAATATCCTGGCGGGTCACCTGCGTGGCGGCGAACTCGGCCACGTTACTTTCGATCAGCTGACGTGCCTGTAATAACTCGAACGGGCCAAAAGTGGCGAACTCCAGCTGACTGCTGGTCGGTGCAATGCGGTTCTGCTGCTGGCTGGCCATTACGTGGATACCCGAGCCCTTGCGTACCTCAACATAGCCTTCGACTTCCAGCATGATGATCGCTTCACGGACTACGGTGCGACTCACTTCCATCTCTTCAGCAATCAGGCGCTCGGCCGGCAGTTTCTCGCCGATCGGGTAGATTCCGGCTTCAATGCGGCGTTTCAGCTCGCTGGCCAGCTGTTGATAGAGTCGACGGGATTCAGTGAGGTCCATAGCACAGTCCAGGTAGCAAACAGAGAGTTGTTATACCACTTTGCGTCGTGCGAGGAAATGGGCTGGCCTACGCCAGCCCGGAAGACTAACTGCGAGCCACTGCGGCCTGCGGTGCGGTTACGGTTGGCGTAAGCTCTGAAATCGGTTTGTTTTTCAATACCGTCCAGATCACTACGGCACCCAGCAGGTCGAATACCGCCAGCGCGGCAAACAGCGGACTGAAGCCCAGCGTATCGGCCAGTGCACCCACCACCAGCGCAAACATGGTGCTGGCTGTCCAGGCTGCCATGCCGGTTAAGCCGTTAGCGGTCGCCACTTCATTGCGGCCGAAGACGTCAGAGGAGAGGGTGATCAGGGCGCCAGAAAGTGCCTGATGAGCAAAACCACCGACGCACAGCAGGGCGATGGCCACGTACGGGCTGGTAAACAGGCCGATTGTACCCGGCGCAATCATCAGCACCGCACCCATGGTGACCACCAGTTTACGTGAGACGATCAGATTGACGCCAAACCAGCGCTGAAACAGCGGCGGCAGATATCCGCCAATAATACAGCCAAAGTCGGCGAACAGCATCGGCATCCAGGCAAACAGCGCAATCTCTTTCAGATTGAAGCCGTAAACCTTAAACATGAACAGCGGGATCCAGGCGTTGAAGGTCCCCCAGGCCGGTTCAGCCAGAAAACGCGGCAGCGCAATGCCCCAGAACTGACGATTGCGGATAATTTCCAGCGCCGACATTTTGCGGGTGTTACCGGTCTGATGCTGCGCTTCCTGACCGGAAATGATGTAGTCGCGCTCTTCATCACTGAGTTTAGTCTGCTGTTTCGGGTGTTTGTAAAACACCAGCCAGCACAGGGCCCACGCCATGCTCAGCACGCCGGTAATGATAAACGCCATCTGCCAGCTGTGGGCCATAATCGCCCACACCACCAGCGGCGGTGCCAGCATCGCCCCGATTGACGAGCCGACGTTGAAATAGCCGACCGCCACCGAGCGTTCTTTGGCCGGGAACCATTCGCTACTGGCTTTCAGACCCGCCGGGATCATCGCCGCTTCTGCCGCACCCACCGCACCGCGAGCCAGCGCAAAACCGCCCCAGCTACCGGCCATCGCAGTGGCGGCGCAGAAGATAGCCCACAACACAGCAAACACTGCATAACCGACTTTGGTGCCCAGCAGATCGAGCACATAGCCCGCCACAGGCTGCATCAGCGTATAACAGGCTGAATAGGCTGCGACGATGTAGGAGTACTGCTGCGTGGTGATATGCAGTTCAGTTTGTAAGGTGGGGGCCGCCACCGCGATGGTGTTGCGGGTCAGATACCCTAACACCGTGCCGAGAGTCACCAGTCCAATCATGTACCAGCGTAACCCTTTGATTTTACGCATCCTCTACCTCTTCCAGTTCTGTATGCGGTCATGCCGCTGTTGTTATCTGGAGCGGGACAGCTCGTGATGCAGCTCTGCTCACGCCCGCAGGTCCTGTCTGAGCGACCGTTACTGACCTTGCCGTTTGTGAGTCAAAACACCCTCACGATGGAGCGAGAGCCTAACTTGTTATACAACTTTAAAAGTTGAGAGCCATCACAAAAACCCTTTCTGCGCTGTGGGATACTGGAAACCTGCGAAATGACAGCCATTTAGCACGCTACAGGCGACAAAAGTGTCCATAACCGCCGGCAGACAACGTCGTTTATGTGAGCAGGATCGCAAATAAATCCGCAGCGCGCTGAAATTGGTATGATAACTTTGAGCCATTAGCGGTTCAGTTGATGAGGAAGTTTCTATGTCGCGTTTTATGACCGAGGATTTTTTGCTGGATAACGAGTTCGCCCGTCGTCTCTATCACGACTATGCGAAGGATCAGCCGATTTTCGACTATCACTGCCATTTGCCGCCGCAGCAGATTGCCGAAAATTATCGCTTCGCTAACCTTTACGATATCTGGCTGAAAGGCGATCACTACAAGTGGCGGGCGATGCGCGCCAACGGTGTACCGGAGGCGCTCTGTACCGGCGACGCCAGCGATCGTGAAAAGTTTGATGCCTGGGCGCGTACCGTGCCGCATACCATCGGCAACCCGCTCTATCACTGGACTCATCTGGAATTACGCCGGCCTTTCGGGATTACCGATACGCTGCTGTCGGAAAAAACCGCGGATAGCATCTGGCATCGCTGCAACGAACTGCTGGCGCAGGACAGCTTTACCGCGCGCGGCATCATGCAGCAGATGAAGGTGAAAATGGTCGGTACCACCGACGATCCGCTGGACGATCTGCGTCATCATCACGCACTGGCGCAGGACAGCAGCTTTACTGTCAAAGTGCTGCCGAGCTGGCGGCCGGACAAAGCATTCAATATTGAAGCGGAAACCTTCCTGCCGTGGATTGAGACGCTGGAGCAGCTGACCGACATCAGCGTGCAGCGTTTTGACGATCTGCGCAGCGCGCTCTATCAGCGGCTGGATCACTTTGCGGCGCACGGCTGTAAAGTCTCCGATCACGCGCTGGACGTGGTCTGTTATGCCGAAGCGGATGACGCTACGCTGGATGGGATTCTGGCGCGCCGCCGCAGCGGCACGGCACCCAATCCGCAGGAGACCGCCCAGTTCAAAACCGCGGTGCTGGTGTGGCTGGGCAGTGAATATGCCCGTCGCGGCTGGGTGCAGCAGTATCACATTGGCGCGTTACGCAACACCAACCCGCGTCAGTATCAGCTGTTAGGGCCGGATGTGGGCTTCGACTCGATTAACGATCAGCCGCTGGCTGAACCGCTGGCCCGGCTGCTGGGCGCGCAGAATCTCAATAATGCGCTGCCAAAAACCATTCTCTACTGCCTTAATCCGCGCGATAACGAAGTGCTGGCGACCATGGCCGGTAACTTCCAGGGTGAAGGTCAGGCCGGCAAGATGCAATTTGGTTCCGCCTGGTGGTTCAACGATCAGCTTGATGGCATGCAGCGGCAGATGACCCAGCTGGCGCAGATTGGTTTGCTGAGTCGCTTCGTCGGGATGCTGACCGACAGCCGCAGCTTCCTCTCTTACACCCGCCACGAATATTTCCGCCGTCTGCTGTGCCAGATGATCGGTCGCTGGGTGGAGCAGGGCGAAGCGCCAGCGGATGAAGCGCTGTTAGGCGAGATGGTGCAAAACATCTGTTTCAACAATGCCCGTGATTATTTCGGCATTGAGCTGGGAGCTTGATAATGAAAAGGCTCAATCGGCACGACTTCCCGGGTGCGGTTTATCGCGATCGGGTGATCCAGTTTGGTGAAGGAAACTTTCTGCGGGCGTTTATCGACTGGCAGATTGACTGGCTTAACCAGCACCAGGGCACCGATGCCGGGATCGTGGTGGTGCGGCCGCGTAACCGTGAGGTCAGTGACAGCCTGAATCAGCAGGACGGGCTTTACACTACGCTGATTCGTGGCCTGAACGATCAGGGCGAGTCGGTGAGCGAAACCCGGCTGATTCGCAGCCTGAACCGCGAGATCCAGCCTTATCAGCAGTTCGGCGATTTTATGGCGCTGGCGCACAATCCCGATTTGCGCATGGTGTTTTCGAATACCACCGAGGCAGGTATCGTTTTTGACAGCAGCGATCGGCTCACCGACCAGCCTGCCAACAGCTTCCCCGGTAAACTGACCCAGCTGCTGTGGGCGCGCTATTGCCACTTCGAAGGCGCCAGTGATAAAGGCTGGCTGGTGGTGCCGTGCGAACTGATTGACCACAACGGCGATACGCTGCGCGATAGGGTGCTGCGCTACGCTGAGCACTGGCAGCTGCCCGCCGAATTTAACCGCTGGATTAACCAGCATTGCGCCTTCTATAACACGCTGGTGGATCGCATCGTCACCGGCTTCCCGGCTGAAAGCGCGCAGATTGAGGCGGAGCTGGGCTATCAGGATCGCTATCTGGTGGCGGGCGAAGTCTACTATCAGTTTGTGATTCAGGGACCGTCGGCGCTGTTTAGCGAGCTGAAACTGGACGCGCTGGCACCCCAGGTGCGGCACGTCGATGACATTACGCCGTATAAAGCGCAGAAGGTGGCGATCCTCAACGGCGCGCACACCGCGATGGTGCCGGTGGCCTTTCTCGCCGGACTGGAGAACGTGGGCGAGGCGATGGACGATCCGGCGATTGCCGGCTTCGTGGATGCGTTGCTGCGCGACGAAGTGATCCCGACGCTCGATCTGCCCGCGAACGAACTGCACGCCTTTGCCGACGCGGTACAGCGTCGCTTCCGCAATCCGTTTATTCGCCATGCGCTGTTGTCGATTGCGCTGAACGGCATGACCAAATTCCGCACCCGTCTGCTGACGCCGATGCTGGCTGCACAGCAGCAGAGCGGCGAGTGGCCGACCCGCATCACTTTTGCACTGGCAGCGCTGATCGCTTTTTATCGCGGCGAATCGGCGGATAAAAGCTGGCCGTTGCAGGATGATGCACACTGGTTACAGCGCTACGCCGAAGGCTGGACGGCGCTGCAGGCCGATCAGATTTCGCCAGAGCAACTGGTGCGCAGCATCCTGAGTGATGCGCAGCACTGGGGCGAAGATTTAACCCAACGGCCCGATCTGGTGGCTGTGGTGACCCGACACCTGCAAAACATCATCGCCCACGGAATGCGTGAGGCGCTGAGTCAACTGAGATAACGCTATGCAAGACGCAATTAAAATACATTCCCGCGACAACGTCGCCGTGGCGTTGCGTGACTTAGACGCCGGCGTCACCACAGAGCTACTGGCGCATTCGGTGGCGCTGCAACAGGCTATCGGGCGCGGGCATAAGTTTGCCCTGCAGCCCATCGCTGAAGGCGAGCTGGTGATCAAATATGGTCTGCCGATCGCCCACGCCACTCAGCCGATTGCTGCCGGAGAGCTGATCCATTCACAGAACGCCCGCACTAACCTCAGCGATCTGGATCACTATCAGTATCAGCCGGACTTCGTGGCCATCCCGCCACAGCCGGGCGATCGTGAGGTGCAGATCTACCGTCGCCCTAACGGTGAGGTCGGTATCCGCAATGAATTATGGATCCTGCCGACCGTAGGCTGCGTTAACGGCATCGCACGGCAGATCCTGCAACGTTTCCTGAAGGAGACGCAGCAGGCGGAAGATATTGATGGCGTCTTCCTGTTCAGCCATACCTTTGGCTGCTCTCAGCTTGGCCAGGATCACGAAAACACCCGCACCATGCTGCAAAATATGGTGCGTCATCCGAATGCGGGTGCGGTGCTGGTGATTGGTCTGGGCTGTGAAAATAATCAGGTTGATGCATTCCGTGACACCCTCGGCGCGTTTGAAAGCGACCGGGTGGAGTTTATGGTCTGTCAGCAGCACGACGATGAAGTGGAAGCCGGGGTGGAACGTCTGCATGCGTTGTATGAAAAAATGCGGCATGACCAGCGTCAGCCTGGCAAGCTCAGCGAGCTGAAATTTGGTCTCGAGTGCGGCGGGTCGGATGGGTTTTCAGGTATTACCGCCAATCCGCTGCTGGGACGCTTCTCGGACCAGATGATCGCCAATGGCGGCACCACCGTGCTGACCGAGGTGCCGGAGATGTTTGGTGCCGAACGCATTCTGATGAGCCGCTGCCGTGACGAAGCGATTTTCGGCAAAACGGTGGCGATGATTAACGACTTCAAGCAGTACTTCATCGATCATCATCAGCCGATCTACGAGAATCCATCGCCGGGTAATAAAGCGGGCGGCATCACGACGCTGGAAGAGAAGTCGCTCGGCTGCACCCAGAAAGCCGGACAAAGCCAGGTGGTTGATGTGCTGAAGTATGGCGAACGGTTAAAAACGCCAGGCCTCAACCTGCTGAGTGCGCCGGGCAACGATGCGGTGGCAACCAGTGCGCTGGCGGGTGCCGGCTGTCACATGGTGCTGTTCAGTACCGGACGCGGCACGCCGTATGGCGGTTTTGTCCCGACGGTGAAGCTGGCGACCAACACGCCGCTGGCCGAGAAAAAACCACACTGGATCGATTTTGATGCCGGACGGCTGATTGATGGCATGAGCATGGATCAAATGCTGGAAGATTTTGTGGATACCATTGTGGCGATTGCCAATGGCAAACCGACCAACAACGAAAAGAATGACTTCCGCGAGCTGGCGATCTTTAAAAGCGGGGTGACGCTGTAAAAAAGCGATCTGCTAAAGTGCGGGTTGCTTGAGATCGTTGCTAAAGTCCGGCTCAGTGGCGGTGAGACTGAGCCTGCGTAGGGAACACGGTCCGATCGGAAAGTCGCAAAGGCCGTCATTCATGACACGTTCGGCCCGTGCGATTGCGCACCTCATCCCTGAGGTGCGCCCTGGCCGGGTTAGCGCTTTGCGTTGTTCAAAAACGCGCCCGGCGTTTTTATCCGGGCGGCGGGACGCTTTGCTCTTCGGACTCCGCCACCCGTTCTTTGAGCTATCAGAAAGATTAAGCCCGGCTGGTTTCGCGTTCGGCTTCGGCCTGACAGACCGCGGCAGTAAACAGGATGTCGGTCGAGGAGTTGAGTGCGGTTTCCGCCGAGTCCTGCAGCACGCCGATAATGAAGCCGACCGCGACTACCTGCATCGCCAGATCGTTGGGGATGCCAAACATATTACAGGCCACCGGGATCAGCAGCAGCGAACCGCCCGCCACGCCGGACGCGCCACAGGCACACAGTGAGGCGACCAGGCTGAGCAGAATCGCGGACGGGACGTCAATGTTGATCCCCAGCGTATGCACCGCCGCCAGCGTCAAGACCGTAATGGTGATTGATGCGCCCGCCATACTGATGGTCGCCCCCAGCGGAATGGAAACCGAATAGGTATCCTCATCCAGTCCCAGACGTTTCGCCAGCGCCATATTCACCGGAATATTGGCGGCTGAACTGCGGGTGAAGAAGGCGGTGACGCCGCTTTCGCGCAGGCAGGTAAACACCAGCGGATAGGGGTTACGGCGAATTTTAGAGAACACCAGCAGCGGGTTAACCACCAGCGCCATCAGCAACATGCAGCCGATTAACAGCGTCAGCAGATGGGCGTATTGCCACAGTGCGCCAAAGCCGGTAGAGGCAAGAATCGATGCCACCAGACCGAAAATACCGATCGGCGCACAGCGGATAACGCACCGCACCAGCCAGGTCACCGCGTGAGAGGCATCATTCAGTAAGTTGCGGGTAGAGTCACTGCTGTGACGAAACGCCAGTCCGAGACCAATCGCCCAGACCAGAATACCGATATAGTTGGCCTGCATCAGCGCGGTGATCGGGTTCGCCACCATGCTCATCAGCAGACCACGCAACACTTCGGTGATGCCGGACGGTGGCGTGATTTCGGTGCTGCCTACCGCCAGCGTCAGCGTCTGCGGCACCAGATGGCTGAACACCACGGCCACCACGGCGGCGAAAAAGGTACTCAGCAGATAGAGCATGATAATCGGCCGGATATTGCTTTTCTGGCCCTGCTGGTGATTAGCGATTGAGGCGATCACCAGCATCAGTACCAGCAGCGGTGCCACCGCTTTCAGCGCACTGACAAACAGTTCGCCCAGTAGTCCAACGGCCAGCGCCGCATCGCGAGAAATCCAGGCCAGCGCCACACCGGCAACCAGCCCAATCATGATTTGCTTCACCAGGCTGCCTGCGAACAGCGCGCCCAGACGTGAGGAGAGAGTTTTCTGCATAGTGTTTTCTATATTTTGTCGCGGATGTAGTTTTAGCGGCGATGTTTTGCATCGGCTAAAGCGGTTTGCCCGGCGGAGTATAAGGAAAAGATCGGATGAGAAAAGAGATAATTCTGCCAGTGTGGCCGCTGTCGGGTTTTTATTATGCTGGATATGGGAAGTGTGACAGAGGTATGAAATGTCGCTGCACGCAGCTGCAAAATAAAACAGGGGCATCGGCTGCCCCTGCAGGTAATTATGGCGCGATTTTTTTCTGGTCTCTTTTGCGGTTAACCCAGGCATTGATCAGCAGCGTTGACGCCAGGATCAGGCCGACGACGCTGAGCGAGATGCCAACCGGAATATGGTAGAGATCGACAATCAGCATCTTAAAGCCGATGAACACCAGCACGATCGCCAGGCCATATTTCAGCATCGAGAAGCGCTCGGCCACGTTTGCCAGCAGGAAGTACATGGCGCGCAGACCGAGAATTGCGAACAGGTTAGACGTCAGTACGATAAACGGATCCGTGGTTACCGCGAAGATGGCAGGAATACTGTCGACGGCGAAGATAACGTCGCTCAGTTCCACCATAATCAGCACCAGCAGCAGCGGTGTCGCAAACAGCACGCCATTTTTGCGGGTGAAGAACTTCTCACCTTCAAGTGCGTCGGTCATGCGCAGATGGTTGCGCAGCCAGCGCACTACCGGCTTGTCGCCGACCGCATGATCGTCCTCTTTCGCCAGCGCCATTTTTACGCCGGTAAACAGCAGGAACGCCCCGAAGACATAGAGGATCCAGCTAAACTGCGTCACCAGCCAGCTGCCCGCAAAGATCATGATGGTACGCAGCACGATGGCGCCTAATACCCCGTAGATCAATACGCGGCGTTGCAGGTTCGCCGGAATCGAGAAGTAGCTGAACAGCATCAGCCAGACGAAGACGTTATCCACCGCCAGCGCTTTTTCCAGCACGTAGCCGGTCAGAAAGGCGAGGGTCTGGGTGTTGGCGACCTCACGCCCGGCGCTGCCTTCCAGATACCACCAGAACGCGGCGCTGAACAGCAGTGAAACCGACACCCAGATCAGCGACCAGACGGCGGCCTGTTTGAAAGTCATGGTCTGCGCGCCGCGGCGTCCCTGCAACAGCAGATCGATGGCCAGCATGATCAGCACCACAACCGCAAAGCTGCCCCAGAGTAATGGCGTACCCACAGTTTGCATATTCGTATCCTGTCTGAAAAATAAAAAAAACGGCTGAAGTCAGAAGACGTCAGCCGCTTATTTTTGGTGTAAGCAAACCTCGCCTTCCGGCAAGGTCTCACTTACAACACAGAATAGATTCCGGGTTGCCTGATGACCGGATGCTTACGCAACGTAGTGACGATCGATCAGCTTACAAGTTACTCCCCTTTGCAGGAGCGTAAGTTACGGCTTAGCCGAACAGGAATCAATCGTTGTTGTTAATATTTAGAAATATTTACACTGCTGGCTGATCGGCCGGAAAAATCACCCCGGTCTGGCGGCGAATTTCGGTCAGCAGCGCGGCGGTAATACGTGAAACCTCCAGTGCCGGATGGTCCACCTGGCGCTGTTCAACCAGCCGGACAAAGGTTTCGGCTTCATACAGCATGGTATTGATATGCTGCGGCTGGCTCAGCGCCTGCTTTTCCGCACCGCGCGGAATAAAGGTCAGCTTCTGACACTCGGAGAGTTTCTCAATCACCAGCGCGCCCGCTTCGCCCTGAATTTCACTCGGAAGTGAGGAGTCACTCACCTTAGAGTGCAGGATCGTCACGTCAAAATCGCCGTAGCTCAGTACCACGACACCGTGCGCATCCACGCCGCTTTCCAGCAGGGTGGCGCTGGCCTGCACCCGCTGCGGCGCACCCCACAACGCAACCGCCGACGCCAGGCAGTAATAGCCAATGTCCATAATTGAGCCGTTGGACCAGCGCGGATCGAAGGTGTTGGGGTTCTCGCCGTTGAGATAGCGCGGATAACGTGAGGAGTACTGACAGTAGCTCAGCAACGCTTTACGCAGCCTGCCAACCTCAGGCAGCGCCTGTTGCAGCCGGAGGAAATTAGGCAGGCTGGCGGTTTTAAAGGCCTCAAACAGCACCACCTGATGCTGGCGGGCACAGGCGATCATCGCCTCCACCTCCTGCAGATTAGAGGCCAGCGGTTTCTCACAAATCACATGTTTGCCGTGCGATAAAAACAGCAACGCCTGCTGACAATGCAGGGCATTAGGGCTGGCAAGATAGACCGCATCAATCTGCGGACTGGCGGCCAGCGCCTCCAGCGAGGTAAAGGTCTGCTCGCAGGGATAATCGTGGCTGAACGCCTCGGCCTGCTGCTGACTGCGTGAATAGACCGCACACAGTTTCATCGCCCCGGTTTCATGGGCGGCATCAATAAACTGGCGTGTAATCCAATTTGTTCCCACAATGGCAAAACGAATCACGTCATCTCTCCGGCAGAAGTAAAGCGGCAGAGTAACATCTCTCCGGCCGGGTGCAATGGGGCCAGCCGGGCAGGCATTGATCCTGCGATCCGCATTCCAATAATATGATGACGCGATGATTTTCAGGGATAAACCAGGGAGCGCAGGTGAAAGCAAGTAAGCACGCATTAAACTGGACCACCTTACTGATTGCCATTCCGGTCGGATGCGCGGCCTCGCTGGTGACGCTGGCGTTTCGTGGCGTTATCGAACTTATTAACCATCTGCTGTTCGCCAGCGGCGGCGAAATCACCGAATCGGTACACTTCTGGCCGTGGATTTTCTGGCCGCTGCTGGTGGGCGGCGGCGGGGTGCTGGCGGGTTATTTTCTGCGCTACGCTGTAGCAATCGAGCAGCAACAGACGGTTAAAACCGACTACCTTGAGGTGATAAATGCCCGTCTCGATGCCGTTCCGACCAAAACCTCGCTTTTTCGCGCTTTATCTTCCATTGCCAGTATCGGCAGCGGCGCGTCGATAGGGAAAGAAGGGCCGATGGTGCAGCTATCGGCACTGTGCGGCAGCGCGATTGGCCGGCTGTTACCGGCGTCGCTTAACCTGAAAAACAGTGACGTGGTGGCCATGGCAGCGGCGGCAGGTCTGTCGTCGGTCTATCACGCGCCGCTGGCGTCAGCGATTTTTGTGGCGGAGATTGCCTTTGGTATTTCAGCGCTGCAGCGGCTGATACCGCTGATTATCGCCTCGGCCGTGGCGGTGATGACCATGTGGTCGCTGGGTTTTCGCAATGCGCTTTATCCGCTGGCAGAAGCCAGTTTCCAGATGGATCTCAGCAGCCTGTTGATGACGGTGGTGATCGGTCTGGTTGCCGGTCTGGCCGGCTGGCTGCTGATTAAGCTGATTGCCCGCAGCAAGCTGCTGTTCAGCCGGGTGGCGTCGCTGCCGCTGCGGCTCGGCGCGGGCGGCGTCGCGGTCGGTTTACTGGCGCTGATTTCCACCGACATTCTCGGTAACGGCTACGAGGTGATCGTTAAGGTGATGGCGGGCCACTATCTGCTGCCAGGCCTGCTGCTGTTGCTGGTGCTGAAGACGCTCGCCACCAGCCTGTCGGTCGGATCGAATGCGGTCGGCGGTCTGTTTACTCCGTCGTTGCTGATTGGCGCGCTGCTGGGGGTGATTATCGCCAGCGTCGGGGCGGCGCTGCATTTGCCGCTCGGCAATGCGCTGCTTTATGCCGCGATTGGCATGGCGGCGGTGCTGGCTGCCGTCAGTCAGGCACCGTTAATGGCGATGCTGATGGTGCTGGAGATGACGCTCAACAGCAGCCTGCTGTTCCCGCTGATGATCGCCTCGGTGCTGGCGTCGATGGTGGTCTACCGGCTGCAATCGACCAGCACCTACCCGGTAGTGAGTCATCACTTCAACCGGTCCGAAGCCAAATACGATTTCGATAATATGCGCATCGCTGAGCTGATCATTGCCGGTGCGGCGTTGCAGCCCCACGAGTCGGTCGGCCAGGCGCTGGCGGTCAGTTCGCTGAAGCGAGAACGCTACGTCTATGTGATCAATGACGTCGGGGCGTTTCTGGGCGTGGTATCGATCCATGAGATTTCACGGCGGGTACTGGCGCAGGAGATCACGCTCGACTCACCGGTGCAGTGCGTGATGGATGACGAGTTTCCGGTGGTTTATCAGAACCAGAGTATGCGTGAGGGCTGGGAAGCGTTTGCGGCGGTGACGCTGGAGCGGTTGCCGGTGCTGAACAATCCGCAGGAACGGCGCTTTCTCGGGGCGCTGACCAAAACCAGCCTGATCCAGAAAGCGCAGGAGTTTCTTTAAGCCGCGTTGCCGCGCATCGCCTGATCGGTCATCCACAGGCGGGCATCAAACTCAAGCTGGTGGTAATCCGGCTCCATATGGCAGCAGAGCTGGTAGAACGCTTTGTCGTGATCCTTCTCTTTCAGGTGCGCCAGCTCATGCACCACGATCATCCGCAGAAAGGGTTCCGGCGCGAGGCGGAAAAAGGTCGAAATACGGATTTCGGCCTTGGCCTTCAGGTTGCCGCCCTGCACCCGCGAAATGGCGGTATGCAAACCCAGCGCGTGCTTCATTACCTTAATCTTGTTATCCCAGATCACTTTACTGATCGGCGGCGCGTTGCGCATGTAGCGGTTTTTTAGCGCCAGCGTGTAGTCGTACAGCGCTTTATCGCTCATCACGTCGTGCGTGTCGGGATAACGTTGCTGCAGAAACGCGCCTAAACGCTGATGGGTGATCAACGTCTGAACCTGCTCAAGAATGGGGGCAGGATAACCCTGCAGGTAGATCAGTGAGGACATTAGGGATTCCCGGCGAAAGACAGTATACTGCGCCCCCTTTTTGGGGCGAAAATCAATCAAAGTGTACCACGCCGGAGAATTCATGAGCCAACTTGAACTGAACGATCGCACACTGATCCTGCATCGTTTCCCGCAGATGCGTGACGAAAGTCCATTACAAGCCTGGGATGCGGCTGATGAATATCTGTTGCAGCAGACGCTGCCCGATGGCCCGGTGCTGGTGGTTAACGACAGCTTTGGTGCGTTAACCTGCGCGCTCAATCCGCGTACCGTCTGGCACATCAGCGACTCCTGGCTGAGCCAGCAGGCGACACGTCAGAACCTGGCGTTAAACGCGCTGGATGACGGCGAAGTCCATTTCCTTGATAGCCTGGCTGCGCTGCCAGCCGCTCCGGCCGCGGTGCTGATCAAGGTGCCGAAAACGCTGGCGCTGCTGGAACATCAGCTGCGCGCGATCCGTCAGGTGGCGACGCCAGAGACGGTAATCCTGGCCGCGGCGCGTGCCAAAGAGATCCATAATTCGACGCTGCAGCTGTTTGAACAGATTATCGGTGAAACCCGCACTTCGCTGGCGTGGAAAAAAGCGCGGCTGATTTACAGCCAGTTCACCCAGCCCGCGCTGCGTGACGCTGAGCCAACGCTGGTCTGGCCGCTGGATGGCACGCCTTATCAGATTCACAACTACGCCAATGTGTTCTCACGTGCGTCGCTGGATATCGGTGCGCGACTGTTTGTGCAGCATCTGCCGGAAAATATTGAGGGCGAGATTGTCGATCTCGGCTGTGGCAACGGCGTGGTAGGGCTGGTGGCGCTGGAGCAGAACCCGCTGGCCGAGGTGCATTTCCTTGATGAGTCCTACATGGCGGTCGCCTCCAGCCAGCGTAACGTTGAAGTTAACCGGCCTGAGGATGTGAGCCGCTGCCAGTTTCGCGTCAATAACGTGCTGAGTGGTTATCCTTCCGATCGTCTGCACGCGGTGCTGTGCAACCCGCCATTCCATCAGCAGCATGCGGTTACCGATCACCTGGCGTGGCAGATGTTCCGTGATGCAAAACGCTGCCTGCAATATGGCGGCGAGTTGCGCATTGTCGGCAACCGCCACCTCGATTATCACCACAAACTGAAAAAGCTGTTTGGCAACTGCACGCTGGTCGCCTCGAACCAGAAGTTCGTGGTGCTGCGTGCGGTGAAGATGCGCTAATCAGATGCTGAGCGCCAGCTGCGTCGCCTGCGCGATAGCGCGGCGCGCATCCAGTTCCTGCGCCACATCCGCACCGCCAATCAGCGTGACCGTTTGACCTCTTTCCCGCAGCGCAGCTTCCAGTTCGCGCTGCGGTTCCTGCCCGGCGCAGATAATCACGTTATCGACCGCTAGCAACAGCGTTTCGCCGTCGCGTCTCAGATGCAGCCCGGCATCATCAATCGCCAGATACTCTACGCCGCCCCACATCTGCACGCCGCGCGCCTGCAGGCTGGTGCGATGGATCCAGCCGGTGGTTTTAGCCAGCGACGCGCCCGGTTTACCGGCCCGGCGCTGCAACAGCCAGATCTGTCGGGCAGCGGCAGGCGGCTGCGGCGTTATCAGGCCGCCACGCTGGCTCAGGCTGCGATCGATGCCCCATTCGCGATAGAACGCGGCCAGCTCATCCTGATGCGGCGGCTGTGACAGATATTCCGCGGTGTCAAAACCAATTCCACCCGCGCCAATAATGGCGACGCGCGCGCCAACCGGGCGCTTATCGCGTAATACCTCGAGGTAGCTCAGCACGCAGGGATGGTCGATGCCGGGGATCGCCGGGGTGCGCGGCTGAATGCCGGTCGCCAGGATCACTTCATCGGCCGCGCTGAGCTGGTCAGCCCCGACCTGACAGCCGGTGATCACCTTTACGCCTGCCGCCGCCAGCTGATGGCGGAAATAGCGCAGCGTTTCGCTGAACTCCGCTTTACCGGGGATCTGCCGGGCAATATTAAACTGGCCGCCAATATCGGGCGCGGCATCGTAAAGCGTCACCTGATGGCCGCGCTGCGCCGCCTGCAGTGCAAACGCCATTCCGGCGGGACCGGCTCCGACCACCGCCAGACGGCGTGGCGCGGTGGTGGCGACCACCGGCATCAGTGACTCATGGCAGGCGCGAGGATTGACCAGGCATGAGGTGATCTTGCCGGCAAAAACCTGGTCGAGGCAGGCCTGATTACAGGCAATACAGGTATTGATGCTGTTATCGTCGCCGCGCTGCGCTTTACTGACAAAGGCGGCATCGGCCAGAAAAGGGCGCGCCATCGACACCATATCGGCGCAGCCTGACTGCAACAGCTGCTCGGCAACGGCGGGGTGATTAATACGGTTGGTGGCGATCACCGGCACCTTCACCTGCTCACGCAGGCGCTGCGTCACCCAGGCAAACGCCGCACGCGGCACGCAGGTGGCGATGGTCGGAATGCGCGCCTCATGCCAGCCAATGCCGGTGTTGAACAGCGTCACGCCACACTGCTCCAGCTCGGCCGCCAGCTGCAACGTCTCTTCCAGCGTGCTGCCGTCTTTGATCAGATCCAGCATCGACAGGCGGAAAATAATGATAAAGGCCTCGCCCGTGGCGGCACGGACCGCGCGGGTGATCGCCAGGGCGAACTGCATACGCTGGCGGAAGTCACCGCCCCAGCGATCGGTGCGCTGATTGGTATGCTTAACCAGAAACTGGTTAATCAGATAGCCTTCCGAACCCATGATCTCCACGCCATCGTATCCTGCCTGCTGCGCCAGTCGGGCGCAGCGGGCAAAATCCGCAATGGTCTGTTCGATATCGGCATCGCTCATCGCCTGAGGCGTAAACGGATTAATCGGGGCCTGGCGAGCCGAGGGCGCGACCAGATCCGGTTGATAGCTGTAACGACCAGTATGCAGGATCTGCAACGCGATTTTCCCCTGATGCTGGTGCACGGCGGCGGTAATCGGCCGGTGCCAGGCACACTGTGACGCGTCGGTGAGCATTGCGCCGTGTGCGGTTGTCACGCCTTGTGGATTCGGAGCGATGCCGCCGGTGACGATCAGCGCCACTCCCTCACGCGCCCGTTCGCCATAGAACGCGGCCAGCCGCGCAGCACCCTGCGGATGTTCCTCCAGTCCGGTGTGCATCGACCCCATCAGAAAACGGTTTTTAAGTTGGGTAAAGCCAAGGTCCAGCGGCGTAAACAGCGCGGGATAGTGTGGATTGAGCTGGGTCATAATCACTCACTGCGAAGTGGTCGGATGAGTCAACTCTAGCGGCTTCCGGGTTAAAAAAAAGTGAAACAGTGTCAGGGTGTGAGTGAAATCAAAAACATCTGACCCGGCGACGGGCCGGGCCGGGCAACTTCGCCCGTGCCAGCCGTGCGATTAACGACACCGGATCCACGAGTAGCGGGAATGATAGCCGTTGCCGAAGTGGGTATTGTGGCGATAGCTCGAGCCGCTCTCCGCCACGCAGTAGGTACAGACGTTGACGTTTTCTATCTGCTGCGGCGGCACGCCGCTCTGTATCAGCATCTGCGTCGCCAGCGCCGGCAGATCAAACCAGACGCCCTGCTGCCGGGCGTTCGCCTGCGGACGCTGTGCCAGTGGGTTGATCGGCTGGTTGTGCTGCCAGCGCAGCCAGCCAGCAAGGGACGGGCGCTGCTGCATCTCAGCCAGCTGCGGTTCGGCCAGTTCGTAACAGCAGGGGCCCATTGCCGGACCGATGGCCACCGTCAGGTTTCGTGGATCGCTACCCTGTTGCTGTAGCTTTTCTACCGCACGGGTCAGGACGCCCGCCAGCGTGCCCTTCAGCCCGGCATGCACCGCCGCCACGGTTTTACACTGCGAATCGGCGAACAGCACCGGTAAGCAATCAGCGGTGTAGACCGCAACCGGGCGGCTGCCGGTGCTGATGATGCCATCTGACTCGCAGCTTTTTGGCGGCGTATTTTCAATATCGGTCACCACGGTGGCGCTATGACGCTGATGGCCATAAGCTGCATCGGCAGGCGGGGGATCGCCAGCCGCCTGAAAGGCGTAATCCAGCCAGTCGAGCGAGTCGAGCAAGGTTGAGCGCGGGGTCACGGCCATAAGAATCTCCTGTCATAACGGCGTGCGTTGAGCTCCCCACAGCTTACGTTAACTGCTACATTTTTGAAGCTTTCCCACCCCGACCTTTCTCACCTTAAGGATGACATGATGAAAACCTCAGCAAAACTCGCCGCGTCCGGACTGGTTGCGCTGCTGTTAACCGGCTGCGCAACGTCGTCGCACCCGACGGCACAACAGCAGCTCGGCCAGCAATCGGTGCTGGCGGTGAACTGGTTCCAGCAGTCAGGCGAATATCAGGCCCTGACCTGGCAAGCCTTTAACAGCGCGCGCCTCGCGTTTGACCAGGCACCGTCACTGACCGGCAAACCTAAAGCGGTGATTGTCGATCTGGATGAAACCATGCTGGATAACAGCGCATACAGCGCCTGGCAGGCGAAGAACGGCCAGCCGTTCAGCAGTAAAAGCTGGTCGGCCTGGACTCAGGCACGACAGGCTAAAGCGGTGCCGGGCGCGCTGGAGTTTGCGCGTTATGTCACTCAGCACGGTGGCACGCTGTTCTATGTGTCGAATCGCGATCAGCAGGACTACGCCGCAACGGTTGCCAATATGCAGCAGCTGGGCTTTCCCAACGTCAGCGACAAAACGGTCCGCCTGAACACCGACAGCTCGAACAAACAGGCGCGTTTCGATGCCATCAAAAATGAAGGCTACAACGTGGTGCTGTACGTCGGCGATAACCTTAACGACTTTGGCGGTGCGACCTGGCATCAGGGCAATCAGCAGCGTCGTGATTTTGTGAACCTGAACCATCAGCAGTTCGGCACGCAGTTTATCGTGCTGCCTAATCCTCTGTATGGCGACTGGGAGAGCGGAATGGCGGAAAATTACAATAAACTGACGCCGGAACAGCAACTGTCGGTGCGGGAATCACGGCTGCAAAGCTGGAACGGTAAATAATTCGTCAAGAAAAAGAGCCTGACCTGTTCAGGCTCTGTTAACAAACGGTCCTGATTTACTTTCATGTGTCACTATTTTGCTGCAAATTAAATAAATCATCTCTTGCTCCATTCTTATATTAAACCCGGCACGTTTCACTGCCTGTCAGGCTTAAAGGCGGTGAATTATGCTAATGGTTAATTTTCATAATTAAGAGTATTCCTGGTAAATAGCCAGCCGTCTGGTATGGCAGTATTTACCCCCGCTAAAAGTAATTGTATTTATTTGTCATGGGTAACTTTAGTTATTTAACGTTTTAATTTTAGTTAATTGATTTTAATAGATTAAATATCTTAATCGCTATTTTATTCAGTCCCGTCGCGCTTAATTAAATTTACTGGTCATTGACCGTAACTGACATATTGTTGACAAAAAGTCACGCCTGATGGCACGCCAGAATATGGGTCGTGCATTAGTAATGATTAGCGTCTATAACCTTTTTCTGTGACTGGCTTCTTATTTCACTGACGGCTCGCGCTTTATTTGTGAGTCGATACACTTCGTGGTTGGCCGGGATGCGACCTCCCGGTAGTAGAGAGAAGATGATTGTGACGACACTTAAACCCTTATTAGCGAAAAATCGCAGTTGGGCATTACAGCGCCGCCAGCGTAACCCGAATTATTTTGAAAAATTCCTGCATCAACAAAAGCCTCACTCATTATGGATTGGCTGCTCGGACAGTCGCGTACCGGCAGAGGTGTTAACCGGCTCCCATCCTGGCGAACTTTTTGTGCATCGCAATATCGCCAATATGGTGGTTGAGGATGACGACAATTTGCTCAGCGTATTGCAATACGCGCTCTTCTTTCTCGGTGTGAAACGGATTGTATTAAGCGGCCACTATGGCTGCGGTGGCGTAGAGGCCGCGCTGAATCTGCCCGGCAGCGTACTGGAACATCAGGACTCGGCGCTGGCGCGCCGTATCAGCACACTGCGGCAGGCGATTGAGGCTGGCCTGGCGGAAACTCCCGCAGCCGAAGAGAGCCAGAGCGATCTGCTTGACCGCCTGGTTGAGGCCAACGTCAAGGCACAATTCGCCCGACTGGTGAAAACCGAACCGGTCCGGCAAATCTGGCAATCGGGCCAGCCACTGGAGGTGTTTGGTTGTGTTTATGACCTGCGCACCGGCCATCTCAAAGAGTTGATTCAGCAATCTGCAGAGGAACCTTCACCATGAATCTCGATACCCTACGCCGTGATATCCCAGCGGGTCTGGTGGTTTTCCTGGTCGCTTTGCCGCTCTGTCTTGGCATTGCGCAAGCCAGCGGATTACCGCCGTTTGCCGGCCTGCTGACCGGGGTGATTGGCGGCCTGGTCGTCACTTCCCTGAGTCCGTCACGGTTTGCCGTCAGCGGCCCGGCGGCCGGTCTGGTCACAATTGTGGTGGCCTCGATGGCCTCGCTCGGCAGCTTTTCCGCCTTTCTCACCGCGCTGATTATCGCCGGTGCCTTGCAATGCCTGTTTGGCCTGATGCGCGCCGGACGGTTTATCTCGCTGGTGCCGGGTAGCGTGATTAAAGGCATGCTGGCAGCGATTGGCCTGTTACTGATCATGCAGCAGATTCCGGTCGCGCTGGGCGCGGCAGGAGATGCCGAACTGATTTCGCTGGTCACAGGCGAGATGACTTTCTCGCTGCCGGCGATGCTGGTGGCGGGCATCGGATTGGCTATCCTGTGTTTGTGGACCACCGCGCCGGTGAAACGCATCAAGGCGCTGGCGTGGATCCCGGGGCCGCTGATTGCCGTGCTGATTGGCTGTCTGGCGACGGTAGTGGGCGGGCGCCTCTATCCTGAGATGGCGGGTGGGCTGGCGCGCATCTCACTGCCGGCGTTTGACAGCGTCTCTGCGCTGGTGGCGGAACTGGAGACGCCAGACTGGATGGCGTGGCAAAACCCGCAGGTATGGGTGGTGGCGCTGACCTTAGCGCTGGTGGCCAGCCTGGAGACCTTGCTGAGTCAGGAAGCGCTGAAAAAGCTTCGTCCACAGACGCCGGCACCTTCGCCAAATAGAGAGATGTTTGCCCAGGGGATCGGTAACCTGGCCGCCGGCTTTCTGGGCGCAATGCCGATTACCGCGGTGATCGTCCGCAGTTCAGTGAACGTCAGCGCGGGCGCACAAACCAAACTGTCGATTTTCATTCACGGCGTACTGCTGCTGATTTGCGGGATGTGGTTTAGCGAGATGCTGAACGCCATTCCACTGGCCAGCCTGGCGGCAGTGCTGCTCTATACCGGCTACAAGCTGGCAACGCCGCGTCTGTTTGTGGAACAGTTCCGCATGGGCGCTCAGCAGTACGTGCCGTTCCTCGCCACCATCGTGGGTATTATTACCCTGGGAATGCTGGTCGGTATTGGTATCGGTATCGCCACGCAGATCCTCTATAGCATCTACAAAAGTCATCGCAACGCGCTGCAGCTCACCCGTTACGACGACCACTACGTGCTGCGCTTTCAGCAGAACCTGACCTTTATGCATAACCCGAAGCTGCAGGGGCTGCTGGATGAGATCCCCGAGAACAGCGTGGTGATCGTTGATAACGACAACGCCGAATATATCGATCCGGATGTCAAAGCGGTGCTGAAGGATTTTGGCGATAATGCAGATAAACGCGGAATTCGCCTCAGTCAGTGGCCGGTTGCGGTAAAATAGCCTTAAGCGCAACGGTTAACACGTCAGAGCAGCAAAAATCGGATATCTCGGATATCCGGTTTTTTTATTTACGGGGCATAATTGGCCCCATTCCCGCTGCCGCCTGACGTGTTTCACCTGTAAGGGGGCAATTTGCCCGCTGATTTCAAAGTTAGCCCATGAATAGTGGTTTTATCGCAGGATGACTTTGGTGGCGCCCAGGATTAAATCATTCTGACGCCACGCCCATTTCAGGTTGGCGTGGACAGCCCGTCTCTCTGCGACAAGGTCCGGATGTATGCACGTTAAGCTGTTTGAAGAACACAATGTTAAAAAAAATGCACTCTCGCTGTTTTTGATTACCTTGCTGTTCTGCTTTATCGGTGGGCATCTGCGCATTCCACAGGAGCTGTCGCTGTTCTGGCCGGTCAATGCGATCGTTGCCGGAATGATTGTCCGCAACCCTTTCCTGCATCAGGCTCGCTATTATTTCACCTGCTTTAGCGCAATGGTGTTTAACGATGCGGTTTTTTCCGGCTGGACGCTGGCAGCCTTTACTCTCAACGTTGCCAACCTGCTGTTTATTCTGGTCGCCGTATCGTTGCTGGTGAAGCATCTCCAGCATGACTCCGGCAGCGAACGCATCACCAGCGTGTTACGCATTTTCCCGGCCTGCCTGCTGGCGGCGCTGGTCTGTGCGGCCTGGGGGGCACTGGCGCAGCAGGCCAATTTTGATGCGGCGCTGGCGACCGCCTGGGGCGACTGGTTCAGTGAACAGTTCTCAACCGGGCTGATGCTGTTGCCGTTCTTACTGACGCGCGACTGGCGAACCCTGTCGCCACGTCAGCTGTTGCAGGTCCGTAAGCTTTCACCGGTGATCGCGGTGGTCTTTTCGCTGGTGGTCGGTGCGATGATGGGCGGCGCGGGCAGCCTGACGTTCCCGGTACCGGCGCTGGTCTGGTGCGCTATCGTATTGCCGATGACCCTCACCAGCCTGGTGATTTTACTGACCGGCATCACCGAGATCATTCTGGTTTCTCACGGCGTGATGAACATTCAGGGCAATGATAATCTGCTGCCGATCAGCCATCTGACCTCGGCGCGGCTGGGCGTAGCGACAATTGCCATCAGCCCGCTGATTGTGGCCGCGAGCATGGATGCGATCCGTCAGCTCAATCAGCGACTCGCGCTGCGGGCCAATTACGATTTCCTGACCCAGCTGCTATCGCGATCCGGTCTGTATGAGAGTCTTCGAACCGAACCGTTCAGCCCGTCGCGTAAAGCCGGTGTGATCCTGCTGGATGTCGACTATTTCAAAACCATTAATGACAATTTTGGTCATGATGCTGGCGACAGCGTACTGGAAGAGATCGCCCGCCGTATGCAGCGGGTGGTGGGCAAAAAAGGGCGTATCTGCCGGTTTGGCGGGGAAGAGTTTGTGGTGGTGCTGTTTGATCAGGATCCGGAAGCGCTCTATTTTCTCGCCGAGTCGATTCGTCAGACAATCGCGAAAGAGAAATTCTGGCTGCAGGGCAGTACGGTCACGGTGACGGTCAGTTCAGGGCTGGCTCATGGCAGCGCTGGCGATGCGAGTGACTGGCCACGGATGATTAACCGGTTGATTTCGGCAGCCGATAAAAACCTCTATCTGTCGAAACGCAATGGCCGTAATCAGACCTCGCCGGTTAATCATCGCGCCATTACCAGCGACGTGGCCTGAAACCACGTCGCTGAGAGCGATTAGCTGACGCTGCTTTTCAGGCTGCTGGCCTGCTGGTGACGTTCCAATGCCAGCTCGATCAGACGGGTAATCAGATCCTGATAGCTGAGTCCGGCTGCCTGCCACAGTTTGGGATACATGCTGATATTGGTGAAGCCGGGCAGGGTGTTGACTTCGTTGACGATAATCTCGCCTTCATCGGTCAGGAACACATCGACCCGTGCCATACCGAAACACTCCAGCGCACTAAACGCCCTGATGGCAACCTCACGAATCGCCTCGCTGACCGCCGCAGGAATCGCCGCTGGTACCACCGTCTGCGCGCCAGTTTCAGAGATGTATTTGGTGTCATAAGAGTAGAACGCATCATGCACCACGATCTCGCCGCAGGGGCTGGCCTGCGGGGCATCATTTCCCAGCACGGCACACTCGATCTCGCGACCTTTTATCCCGGTTTCAATCAGCACTTTACGGTCAAAGGTAAAGGCCAGTTCCAGCGCCGCCTCAAAGGCGTCCGCACTGTCGACTTTGCTGACGCCAACCGAGGAGCCCTGATTGGCAGGTTTGATAAACAGCGGCAGGCCAAGGCGGGCGATCACCGCGTCGGCATCCAGTGTGGCGCGCTGAGACTGGGTGACGCTCAGCCACGGGGCGACTTTCAGGCCGGCATCGCGTAACAGGCGCTTGGTAAAGTCTTTATCCATGCTGACCGCAGAGCCCAGCACGTCAGAACCGACAAACGGCAGCGAGGCCATGCGCAGTAAACCCTGCAGAGAACCATCCTCGCCCAGCGTGCCGTGTACAATCGGGAAAATCACATCGATCTGCGACAGCGGATGCGCATCGCGACGGGTAATCAGCGGTTGCTGCTGGTTGCCGGGCACCAGCGCGACATCTTCAGCCGCGCGATTCAGGGCAATCAGAGCCGGATTTTCAGCATTCAGTAAGAAGTCCGAAGCATCATTAAGACGCCAGTGCCCCTGCTTATCGATACCCAGCAACACTACCTCAAACCTGGTTTTGTCGATCGCATCGAGAATATTTTTGGCCGACTGCAACGACACTTCATGCTCAGCCGATTTGCCGCCAAACACGATCCCTACCCGCAACTTTGTCATCAATTTCTGCCTGCTGAAAAATCAAAACCACAAGATAGCACGCAGTTCTCCGATGAAAACAGGGCAGCGCGGCAGAATGTTGGCTGGGAAGGGGCAGGCACAAAAAATAACAGGATGGATGGCGGACTAGCCAACCCGAAGAGGCGCTAAGGCGGGAATTTATGCGGCGCTGCTGCTTAAGACAGTGAAACCTCAGGCTGCTGAAGCCTGTCCGGCGTCAGACACAGAATGGGCGGTTTTCCGGCATGTCGGGTTTTATCTTAGTGGCGGAAACGGACTGACTGCCGATCCCAGCGATCGCCGTTGGTAAGAAATGCCTCATCATCCGCTTGAGATAAGGGGTTACCGTAACACTCTGCCTGGCCTTAAGATCTCGCTGCTGACCACCAGGTAGGAAGAAGCTAACGTCTTATGAATTTTTCACTCTGATGGCCTGACTGTCATATTTAAACGGTGGTTGAGAAGCCATCTGATATAGCCAATCGGCCAGCCGAAAACATTATTAAATAATCCCAGCGGTAGAGCGATGTTGCAATTTTCAACCGTGTGAGCGCCGTCAAATTCATATCATAAAGATTTAAATATACTAGAATGGTAGTGCGGTTTTTGTGAACAGAAACCACCACCTTGCGACAACACATCCCGGGCTTAGATACCACTTTTACCTTGTCCGCTTTACGCGATTGATGATGAGGAACAGTCACTATTCATAATTCAGACCTTAATTTCATTGGGTTATTGTTTGTGATGATGATGATTACAGTGAGCGAGTAATTAAACGGACGGATAGAGGTTATCGCAAAGGTAACAGATAAATGAAGTAACTTTCAGCGATGTTCTGTTCAAAATTTCAGTTTAAAAATATTCTCATCCTGTCACTATCTTGAGGCTCTATATGCTACCTTTTTTATCACTTTTTTGGGTGCTGGCAGGAATTGTTATCCTGGTTGTGCTTAACCTGAAATATAAAGTCCATAATATATTTTCTTTACTGATTGCCGGAATATTTGTCGCCATTATGGTCGGCATTCCGTTAGAAAAAGTGGTTACGGTTATTCAGCAGGGGATTGGTAGCATTATGGGCCACCTCGCGCTGATTATTATATTCGGCGCGATCATTGGAAAATTCATGACGGAATCAGGGGCCAGCCAGCAAATTGCCGATACCGTTATACGCCATTGTGGCACCCGCTATCTCTCCATCGGCCTGATGTTTATAGGGGTGATATTCGGCATCGCAATGTTTTATGAAGTCGCATTCCTGATTGCCATGCCATTAGTGATGAACATCGCGGTAAAAGCCAACATTCCTTACATGAAGCTGGTGATCCCGACGGTAGTGGGGGCCACGATGGGACACAGCCTGTTCCCCCCACAGCCTGGCCCGATTGCCTTAATCAGTGCGTTCAATGCCGATATCGTCCAGGTTTATCTTTATGGCGTAGTGGTAATTTTGCCCGCCTTATACTGTGCCGGTATTTTATTACCGAAGTTTCTGCCAGGGATAAATCGCATCCCGCTAAACTCAGTTATTAAGCCGATTGAGGAAATCGATTCGCAGCAGCTTCCCTCGTTTAAAATCAGTATCCTGATCCCGTTGATTCCGGCCATCCTGATGATTCTGGCTTCGGTGGTCAGGCCGCTGGCGGGTGAAGCGTCGATCCTCACCCAGGTGTGCAAATTACTTGGCAGCGCAGAAATCAGCATGCTACTGGCGACCTTTACCGCGATTTGGTTTCTCGGTGTTAAACGCGGCATGACGGCAGATGGCATTACGCAGCATGTCTCAAAGTCGATTTCTCAGATTGCCAATGTGCTTTTTGTCATCAGCGCCGGCGGCATTCTGAAGCAGGTGATTATCGATTCTGATGTTGGCGACAGCATTGTTCAGCTGATGAGCCACGTTCCGTTCTCGCCCTTTATTATCGCCTGGTTAATCACTGCCGTTATCCGCATTCTTACCGGGCAAGGCGCAGTTGCCGCAATCACCTCCGCCGGCATTGTCGCGCCGATGATTGGCGCCTTCGATCTCAATCCCGCCTTAATGGTGCTTGCTGTCGCCTGTGGCAGTAACACAATTACCTTGATGTATGACGGCGGCTTTTTGCTGTTTAAAGAGACGTTTGGCATCTCGATGAAGGACACCTTTAAAACCTGGGGATTACTGGAATTAATTAACTCGGTAGTCGGGCTGGGGATGGTGATGCTGATTAGTCAGTTTATCTGATGCTGGGTTGCAAATCCCAGCCGGATTGTTTATGCGTTAATATTCACTTCCCGGCCAGCAGGTGTGTTCTCAACCAGCCGGCCGGGAAAGGTGTCGGCGGCCGCTGTGATGCCTGTTATGCATGACAAGAACAGTACGGAAAAGTCATCACATTGTGCATTTTGAACGCCGACACGAAAAACTTATCTGGAAATAATTTGCTGGAAGCACCCGGTTTAAACAGGCGGGAAAACCTGATCTGGCGGCATAAAATAAGAGTCGTTTTTTTCTAAATTATTGAAAGATCTGGAGATATATGCTGAATTTAACCTGCGCTAAAGAGATTGTTGCGTGTTATGCAATTCTTGTAGCCGATGTTAAAACGGTTCGCGTGAATTTTGTTATGCCTTTTATTCTGATAATTACGAAATGTAATGTGAGGTTATGTCGCTTTAGAAAATCACCGATGTCATGATATTTTCTGTTTTTTATATAATGACAAATTCGCTATGCAACTTCATAAAATCATCATACCCGCTTTCTTCAACAGGTTTCAGTGTGTAGGGCCAGAGTGCTTAATATTGTGCTGTAGGGGTTGGGCCGTAATTATTGATGAAAAAACGCATCAAAAATATATCTCATCTTCACATTCCAAAATTTCAAAGATAGCGAAGGAAAACCTTATTCTCAGGAATAAAGGGGAGAATGATTACTCAATTATTAAGATGAATGAAAAGGGGGAGTGTCCGTTCCTTAATGAAAATAAGCTGTGTATGGTACACCAGGATCTAGGCGAGAGTGCGCTATCGTATACCTGCAGTTCTTACCCACGGATTAGAAAATGTTTTTATGATCAGACTCGCCATATTATGTCGCTCTCATGCCCGGAAGTCGTTCGGCTTGTACTTTTTGATCCGGATGCGATGGTGGTACAGCAGGAGGAAAGACAACTGACAGAGTATGAAACTCACCTTGTTGAACAACGCCCATCGGTCACGCAGGCCGAAAAAGTGGTCCATCTTTTTGCCTGGAATTTAATAAAGTCGCCTGCTGTTAAAATTGAAGAGAATTTAATGGCGCTGACACAATTTATTTTATATCTGCAAAGTATCAACTTCGATTTGCAGAATCATTTAACCGATGTTGAAAACGTCTATGAAGCATTGCTGGCAGAGTTACAAGGCGGTATATCTTTGCTGGGACCAGGCAATCTAACCCGTGCAAACGCAATACGGTATCTGGCGCTATCCGCAATGGGCAAATTTTTCGCTAAAAATTCTACACGAGACAGGTTCATTATTAATGAACATCAAGCCGTTATGGAATATTTGGGATACGCAAACCAAAATGATCCCAGTATACTTGATGCCAAATTCGAAAAAATCAACCAGCAGTGGCAAATGTTATGCAGGGAATCATGTCTGTCAGAGCCCTATGTATTACGAAACTACCTGCTGTGTAAACTTTATAGCACTTATTTTCCCGCTAACAGTATGGCGACCATCATGCATCAGTTGTATCGCATTGTTCTGGATTTTTTCTATATGAAAACCGTACTTAGCGTAAAATCGATGCAGGAAGATATCGACCAGAAGGCCGTGATGAAAACCCTCGCGAGCCTTTCAGCTTATACGATGCACGATGAAAACATTAATGATCGCATGGACACTGCGATTGATATAATTAACAGCGATGACAAATTCTCTTGTCTATTACTTATTGGATAACCCGTCTGCAGAGAGTCAGTCATCGTTCGTTATTGCTGGCAGAGCATGTTTCAGGGGTGAGTTTCCGTCAGCAAGCCTTTTCCCTGCGGTCATTGCCCCGCCTGAAACAGTCAATGTTATTGACTGTATTGACGCCGGCAGACGGTTGAAATCAACACACTCAAGCTGGTTCATTTGATATTGCCAGATCTAATTTGAGGTGTGCAGCTGAAAGGCCAGTGATTCGGTTTCTGGAGCAGAAAGCCTGCTCCTTGAGGCTGAAGCCGGGATTACGATCAGGCGTAATCCGACACGCGCAACCGGCTAAAGCTGGTGCCTGAAAAAACACAATTTAAGCGTCTGAAGGTTCACCATAAAGTTTGCTAGCAATCCTGAAGACATTAACTTCACCCGGTATTGCAATCTATCCTGGTAGAGTTCTTACTGAGCGTATTATTTCAGCAGCAAAATAAATAGCTGGGTGACATTCAGGATTTATTTTGCGAACCCAAATCCGACCTCAGACTGGCGCTTTGCTTGATACCAGCTTAAACAGCGCCGCCACTTTATCGCCACATCCATAGTCAGAAAGCAAAAAAGCCACCTCAAAGGTGGCTCTAATACGCTGATTTAACAACTTAAATTTGGTGGCCCCTGCTGGGTTTGAACCAGCGACCAAGCGATTATGAGTCATAAAATTGGCATGTTTTTAATTGTTTGCCATTGTCTCTATTCGTATTTTTAATTGTCTATAATCAATCGGTTATGAAGTTATTTTTGTTTCTGATTGGTTCTCTTATTTCCCCATTGTACTATCCTTACCTGACCCATTACCTGACCCATTACCTGACCCAAAATGGGCATTGGGTCAGGTAACGCTTATCCTCAGAAAGGTAACCTCATGGCCGCTAATCTTACCGAGACTGCTATACGTGGATTGAAGACAAAAAGTACGTCGTACTACGTGTGGAGCAACAGTGCTCAACGTGGTACTGGCAGGCTTGGCGTTAAGGTTCAACCTTCAGGCAGCAAAGTTTTTTATTTCCGTTATTACGTTGAGAAAGGGAAGAAAGAGAAGTTCATCCAGTTGGGCATCTGGCCTGAGATGAAACTCGTAACAGCCAATGAGCTGGCGAAAAAGTATGGTGCCTGGCTTGTTGAAGGAAAAGAGCCCCAACAAGAGCTTGAGCAACAACGCCTGGCCGAAGAGCACATTATGCAGATCCATCGCTCTCAAGGATCGTTTGAAGAGCTGGTGCATGGCTACGTTAACAAGATGAAGCTCGACAATAAGCGGACCTGGGCTGATGTTCTGAAGCGTCTTGAAAAAGAGTGCTACACGGTTATCCCTCGAGAAACCAAAGCGAAAGATGTAACACCTCTGCAGATCAAAACCATCCTCTCAGGCATTATCCAGCGTGATGCGGTGGTGCATGCTAATCGGATTCGCTCGTATCTGATGGCGGCATTTAACTACGGCCTGAAAGCTGATAACGATCCGATTAATACCAGCGTGGGTATCACGTTTGGTCTTGAAGTTAACCCGGTCTCGGCCATACCGAAACAGTCTTCGGCGGAAAAAGTGGGTGATACATGGCTAACACTGGAAGAGTTGCGTGTTGTCATGGAACAGTTCGCCGGGGCCACCAACGTTGGGCCGCTGATGCAGCATCTGATTCGCTTCTGTGTTTATGCTGGTGGGCAGCGTCCGTTTGAAATGATTGCCAGCCAGTGGAGTGCTATTGATTGGCAACAAAAGACGTTGCTGGTCATAGCCGATGTATCGAAAAACAAGCGTGAGCATCTGATCCCGCTGACTGAATCGGCACTACAGGAATTAGCCTCAGTGAAAGAACTGACTAAGGAAAGCAACAGTCCCTATATCTTCCCACTCTCGACCAATGGAGATCGACCGGTACGCACTGATAGTCTGGCGCGTTCAATCATGTATTTCCGGGCTTTTAATCCTGAGTTTAAAGTTTTCACGGCGCGAGATTTACGTCGCACCTGTAAAACGTTGATGGGGGAGGCGGGGATCAGCAAAGAGATCCGCGACCGTATCCAGAATCACGCTTTGAATGACGTCAGCTCGAAACACTATGATCGTTATGATTACTTGCCTGAAAAGCGCAGGGCGCTTGAGATTTGGGAAGATAGGGTCAACAACTATCAGCGACAGCAGGAAAACAACGTTGTGAACTTGTTTGGGCGGAGGTAAGGACTCGTTGGGCTAAATAGCTGCGCGGAATAGTGCTCCACTTTTGATGAGTCCTTGCAGGACAAGGGGTAAGCATTATACCCACTCAGCCGCGTTACATCTGGCTTGTGGTTTGCTGCTCTTGTGGTAACTGCCATACGTCAATAGGTGGCAGTTGTAGCAGTATTAGGCGCAGCTATTTAGAGCCTGTGGGGTGAGCACAAACCTTTACTTCAGGGCAATATAGGCAGGTGTATCAGGGAAATACAGCCCTATGATGCGACTGGTTAGCGACATCTTGCCAGACTAACGGGCGAGGCCAACGGCTTTCGCCTGTGCCTGATTTTGTTTGAGTTGTTGCTCAATTTTTTGCACAGAAACACCGGTTTCAATTGCGGTTGAGCTGGCGACGGCACGGTAAATTTGTGCTTTGGTAACTATTTTTTTTCTCACGAGCTGTTCTTCTTGGACTATTTTGTTAATTTTAGAGAAGAACAGTACTCTAAACAAGATGCCTCGCATATCTAACTTTTCAGTATCCGCAATAAGTATCTTAATTTCTGAACAAGGCTACTGATTTTATTGATATAAATTGATAGCATCATTGTGTGGAAAATATCATAAGGAAGTAAAATGAAAGCTGGGTCTTATTTTTATTCTTTAAAATTAGTTTCTGATAAATTGAAGATAGATCCTGAGTTGATCGTTGATGAGTGGCTTCAACATAGGGTTTCATTGTATATGAAATTGAATTCTTTGCCCTGTAGAATTATTCGGTATATTGGTGCCGATTCTTTTTTGTTGAAATACGAGATTTTAAAAATAAAAAATGGAATGGATTATTATCAACATGAGTTAATGCCGGAATTCAAAGTTAGACAATTCCATCCAACCAAGAATACCGACATTGATGCCAGGTTAATAAATAATGACCTTGGAATATCCCGTTTTACATATAGTGGTTATGCGTATGGTTATTGGAGATTGAAACCAACAAAAACAGCCCATTTTTTAAAAGAAAAAATTATATCACCAGGCCTAAATATTGTGTTAAGTGATAATGAAGTCCTTGAGAGTATCACTATTCATGGGCGAGATGATAGTGATTATTTAATTTTGTCCAATGAGGCGTCAAAAATTTTAGTTGAGGTGTATGTTGATAGTAAATCTTTTGATTTTTTGCAGAATTATTATTTATTAAGTGATGAAGTGGAAGTTTCTAAAGACAGCATTGATTATAATTATTGTGATATAAAAAAGTCAGTGGATTCAATTCCGTTTATTGAACACTATAGAGCGGCGCTATATATTTTTATACATGAATGGTGGGGGGCGGGATCATCTGAGGAAGTAGTGATTAATAAATTGGTCACACATCTTGAAATGAGTCATCAATTAAAAGTTAAGCATTCAACTGTTAAACGATGGGCTGAAAAACCGCAAATAAATGCAAAATATAGAAGCATGTCTGATCAGAAAAAAGTTTTGTCCATTTTAATTTCTGAGTACTGTAGTACGAAAAACATTAAAAAAGAACCTATGGCAGTTGCATCTTTGTTGAATGAATTTATTCACTCTGAGAAATATTGTTTTAACTGTGAAGTCACTTTTAGTGAACTAGAGGTAGCCACATGGATAATTTAATCATAATACATAAAAATTTTGTCTTACTAAGTGGCTATTAACTGCTTAGTAAGACAAGAATGACTTTCTTGAGTTGTAAATCTGATACATGCTTCTTTTACCAAAACAATGAAGGCAGTATGAAAACAACATTCAAGTATCCAACATCAAGCGAACGCTTGCAGATCCTACGCAACTATGGCGAACCCCATGATCGCCTCGTACGTGAAAAAGAACGTCAGTGCATCACATCGATATCTCGTTCAACGGCTTGGAAACTGGAGCAAGTTGGTCAGTTTCCGTTGCGTAAGTCTATTGGGTTGAAGTCCTGTGGTTGGTTGTTAAGCGATCTGCTTTGCTGGATTAACGAACGTTAGGATCCAGAGGTTTTGTGCTTTTATTTTTTTGTTTTTTTCTGAATGCTCCGTGTTCATCCTGCTATTTCTGCAATTAATAGCGGAATGGCAACTTGAGCGAAACTTTTTAACGTTAATTTTATTAGAGGTATTGCATGTTTAACGCTCGTCCTTTTCCTATTGATTCGTTTCCTCAGATTATCAGAAATGCGGTTTATGAAGTGGAACAGCACACGCAGGCTCCTCAGGCTTTGATTGCCGCATCGGTACTGGGGGTTATTTCGCTTGCATGCCAGAACCGTATTGATGTGTGCCGACTGAATAATTTGCGCAGTCCGGTATCACTTTTCTTACTGACGCTGGCGGAATCTGGTGAACGCAAAAGTACTGTGGACAAACTACTGATGAAGCCATTGTATCAATTGGAAGAAGAATGGTTTGAAAAATATACCCATGACTTGGTTGTCTGGAGGAATGAAGAAACGGTTTTTAACATTGAAAAGAAAGCCTTGATGTCAAAACTGAAGTTAGATATTCGCAAAAATAAAGATCACTCGGCAACGGATGAACTTCTGAAAGAGTTTCTGGAGTCGCATCGTAAAGCACCTGTGAGGTTCAAGCAGATATTTAACGACGCCACACCTGCGGCTATTAAAGATTACCTCTGTGGCTACTGGCGTTCTATCGGTATTATGTCTGATGAGGCTGGCACCATTTTTAATGGTTATACGCTGAACGAACTACCCTTTATCAACAAAATGTGGGATGGTGCAACTTTTTCCGTGGAAAGAAAAAGCGAACCGGAAAAATTAATCAAAAATGCCAGATTGACGTTAGGGTTGATGGTTCAGCCTGATGTATTTAAAGGTTATCTGCAACGTAAAGGCGATACAGCTAAAGGTATCGGATTCTTCGCTCGGTGTTTGATATGTCAGCCTGATTCAAAGCAAGGTTCCAGAATAATCTCCAGCCCCGTTATTTCAAGCGAGCATTTGCCGATATTCCATCAACGACTGATGGAGATAGTTAACGACAATATTGCTAGAGATAATCAAAATGATCGTCTTTGTCTGCACTTCTCGGTAGAAGCGGAAAATCGCTGGATAGAATTTTATAACAAGGTGGAGTCAGATATGGGCTTACTTGGCACCTTAACAGACTTTAAAGACTATGCATCTAAGGTCGCAGAAAATACGGCAAGAGTGGCCGCTCTTCTGCATTTTTTTAATGGCAATGATGGATATATACCTCTTTCTGCAGTCGAAGATGCTGTGAAGATATCTACCTGGTATCTAAATGAGTACATCCACTTATTTTCTAAGCCTCAAGAATTCACTCTGGCAATCTCGGAGGCGGATGAGCTTTATTGGTGGATAAAAAACCATTGTAATCGCCTTGTTGTACCTTATATTACTAAAAATACCATCCTCCAATATGGCCCTAATAAATTCAGGAATCGTAGTAAAGCAAATGAATTACTCAGTGCATTATTCTCTCAAAATAAAATCCTTGTGGGAAAAAAGGGGAAAACCACATTAATAGCTATCGCTGGTTTGAATTCCTCAACTTTATTCTGAATGATTGTATTTAATTCAAGAGTGAAAATTAATAATGAGCCCAGTTCAGTTAATGGTTTGTTGTCATGATAGATAATATATATTAAATCCATCACTTACTTCAATATCATCAAACAGGATGCTATATGACATACGATAGTGAATTCGGATCACACGTATCCCTATATCGGGATAGAATCAAACAGGTTATTGATGACTCCCTCAATGAACATCCTAACTCAATGATTCTTCGTGTTGATCTGCATGATCCAATTGATACAGAGAATATGGATAATCCATTCTTTCAACCTAGGGTTGACTCTGCTGCTATATCTCGCTTTACCAGCGCGTTAAAAGCAAAGCTTGAACACGATAAACATATTAAAACTCAACGGAAAGACTGGCCTGATGCCCGACATTCTACCTTACGTTACGCATGGGTTAGAGAATATACCAAAAATGGAAAACGGCATTACCATTTAATACTGTGTTTCAATCAGGATGCTTATTATCATGTAGGTGATTACGATTTAAACCGTAACACTCTAAGAACAATGATAACAACAGCTTGGTACAGTGCACTTGGCATCCCGATAGATAGTTCAGGGAAGTTAGTTAATTACCCTTCAAATGGCAAATACCTTCTCAATCGTAAAAGGGACAACTTTGAGCAGACTTATAGCGATTTGATGAACAGGGTGGATTACATGACCAAAGTAAGGACTAAAATAGTCGGTGATGGAGACCGTAACTTCGGCTGCAGTCGCGGGTAATTTATTTTTTTACAATAGTGGCTTTTCTTATGGATAGAAAGGCTAGATTTGTTTGTATTCAGATATCGGTAATCTTTTGATGGTTGGAAGCCCGTCCTAGTAGACGCTTTGACATAGCGAAGATGCGAGTTATTCAAAATGTCTCTACGGGCTTCTTCCCGCATTCCGAAGACAAAAGTACCTAAATTAATGTCGTCAAGTACCGAGTACGCACCTGATGAACGACTCCAAACGTCTTGGGTATCGTGAAGATAGGGTCATATCTCAATGCCCTTTGAGCAATGTCAACATTGCGTGTTCATGGCTTTCAATGTTTTTAATGCCTTGCCCTTCCGGCCCCCACTCCTCATAGCTCATCATGATAGCTTGCTTTAGGCTTTCTGCTCGCTCTGTATCGTCATAGAATTTTTTCTTATCTGCCGGTGAATAATTACTGAGTCTCGAATTGCTGCTTGGCGAGATCAGGCAGAGGTTACCGAAACGATGAACATCATTCTCCATTTTGTTTGCGCCAGAAGGATCGGTTTGAGGAAAGTAGTGCTCAACCGACGTTCGACTCGGTGAAAACTGAAAGCCATCAGCATGCTTCTTAATCTCGGGATTATTAAGCCCTTTACCATCGAATAATTGACCAGCATTAAGATCACGCCATAAACGATAATCGAGCAAATTGAACACAAAGTTCTGTACTCCGGTACCACGATGCAAAGTATCAGCGTTGAATTGTTCCTTTTCACTACAAATCTCAGACAGGAACTCATGGCTGAGTTTCTCAAGCTCTTTGAGATAAGCTTCTCCGTTAACGTTCAGTTCGCCTAATGCCAGAGTATTTAAAATGGCTAGCGAGCGATTGAGCCATCGCTTGTAAACATAAGCTGGGTGCGAAACATGAAACATCGACAAGATCATCGCCAGTTGTGTGTTTAAACCAGACCGTTCGTCGTTGCCGAAAGAGTTGTTATAGCTAAAGCTCGAATTGCTATAGTACTCAAGGGTCAGCAGGCTCCACTCCCCATCCTGATCGCGCTTAATGATATAACGGTCAAACAAGGATCTGAACTTCAGCAGATGGAAGGCAAACAGAGTAATTTTTTCCCTGTCATTTTTTATTATCTCAAACGATTGAAGTAGTTTTTTATCATCCAGAGAAACATTTTCATCCACTGTTATCTTCAGTACATGCAATAAGAAATTGGAAAAATCGATGATTGAATCAAATCTCTGCTCTTTTGCTTTTTCATCGTTGTCATCGGTGTGATGAAAACGTCGCTTTTCGATAATTTCCCTTAGCGTCAGGTTTTTGTCTATATCAGCTTTAGTTTCTATAGCACATTTGATCGCCTCAAAATCTGCCGGGAATCCTAGCCACTTTTCACCAAATAGCTTTTTACGAGGCTCTGAGCTAAAGCCCAGTTGTACATAGCGACTCATATCAGCACAAGCATCCCATATTGCAGAAAAGCAGTTTCTTGCTGCAGTTTCACCGTTGAAAACTGACATCAAATTCGCTTTCAACACTTCATGCTTTTCGAGTTGCTCCCCCCGATTATTCATAATCTCGAAGTAGTGGTTGAGGTCGGTATCTTTTGGCACTGCAACCCGCAAGATAGTGACATGTTTGAGCAAATACTGAGAAAACTCGGGGATATCTATGGACTGGGTCTCAAAGTAGCGTTCTATAATGGTAAACGCAGCTTTGATCGAAGGTTCTTCTGGATCAGAATGCTCTTCTGGCTTAAACAGGTTTTGAAGCGTTCGCGTTGATTTAGGACGGCTGTCAAAACCGAGATTAAGGTGCAGCTGGCTTAACTCTTGTTCGCCGCAGTGAGTAACATTAGTTAAGTACGCCAGCAAAATCGACAGAGTTGTATGCCTTTGCTGACCATCGATAGTTTCATAGATCACTTTACCCGGATGCGCGCTATTAACGTTATCTCGAACATACACGACCAGGCTTCCAAGGAAGTATTTCTGCCCAGTTCTATGTTCAGAAGCATCAGCAATATCCCTAATAAGCTGCTCAATCTCCGGGGGCCCCCAAGCGTAGTTACGCTGATAAATGGGAATAATATAATGGCTATTTTCGCTGAATAACTGTTCGATGGTCAGCAAGTTCAAATCGTTACTCGGTGGCATGCACATCTCCCAGCAATTGAGCGATAGAATCTTTTACGGCCCCGGCATTTTGAAAACGGATCTCTGTCCCTACGCAACGCTTTAGCTGAAAACTCAGTACTTGTTGTGGATGGATAGCTTTACCTAGCACTCTCAATAGACCTCTTGGCTCACGTGCATAGCCATCAACACTATCCATGCCAATTTTTTGATAGTGCAACCGCAAGTAGTAACTCCAACAAAAAAAGACTCTTGCCGCTTGAACTAATTCTTTATCACCAAACTTATCGTAATAGGCCATCACCGAACACATAAAGAGATTTTTGATATACATGTCCCCCTTGCGTGAACTGCCAGTATAACGGGTATGTTTTTTTAAGAAATCGCCAAGCTTCGCATTTTCACCCTCAAACAAGGTGTGATGCAGGGATTTATAGTGCTGGATATATTCAAAAAAACGCTTCCCGTTAATCATCACCTGATTAACTTGAAACGGATAATTTTTGCTTTGTTTATCCCACTTCCTGGTAAGGTCATTATTGTAATGCTCAATAGCGAAATCCAAGGCAAGCATAGGCTGTACATATTGGTAATCAGTGGTGGACAGGTTAACGCCTTTGAACACCTCAAGATTATGGCGGCTAAACTGAACGCCATAATCACCATCAAGCCATCGGCGCAGTCGGAATAAAAACTCGCCCATAATGATGTGCAGGCTAGCAGATTCATCATCCGGACTGATACTTTGCTCCCAGAGACTAACGTGGTGTAGTCGTTCCGCTGGCTCTGTGGCGTCCATCATTTCGCGCAAATGGTATGCCTTTAGCAAGTCATGGGGCGCGAGGGCCTTGCCCCTAGCATTTTGTGAGTCGAAAAACTGAAAGGCTTCGCTCAAATCATCGAGCGTCACTTCGATCAGTTCACACTTATTACACACGAAGTGAAGTAGTGATTTGCGCTCGTTATCATTTAGTCCCACAAGGCGGTTCTCAATGACTTTGGCATTGTGCTCAAGGTTGTTAATGCTAACGCTTGAAGTAAAAGATTGTTCCAACAGGGGCGTTGATAACTCACTGACCTGCTCCCCGTTGATTAGTACACCCCGATGTTAGTAATGTCTTCATAAGCCACATGAGGACATCCCCATGAAGAAGCGTTTTTCCGACCA